>JBDTIM010000070.1:0-7057 GCA_039936355.1 Lacisediminihabitans sp.
ACCTTGTCGGTGGGCAGAACGCCCGCAACGCCGGGGACTGCTGCGACGGCGCCACCGACGTCTCCGCGGCGCAGGGCCTGCGCAGCTCTGGCGAGGTGCGCAGCAGATGCCGGACGATCGGCCGGATTCTTCGCAATGCAGGCATAGACCAGGTTGCGCACCGGCTCCGAAACTGTGACCGGCAGATCAGGTGCCTTCTCATTGATTTGCGCCATGGCAATGGCAACCTGCGACTCACCGGTGAACGGCCTACGGCCGGCGAGGGCCTCGTAGGCGACGATTCCCAGCGAGTAGATGTCTGTCGTGGGAGAAGCGGACCTACCGCTCGCCTGCTCCGGCGAGAGGTACTGCACGGTGCCCATGACTTGACCGGTTGCCGTGAGCGGAACCTGGTCGGCGATCCTGGCGATGCCGAAGTCAGTAATCTTGACCCGGCCATCCGGAGTGATCAGCAGGTTGCCCGGCTTGATGTCACGGTGTACCAGCCCGGCCGAGTGGGCGGCGTGCAGAGCGGATGCCGTCTGGGCGACAATGTCGAGCACTCGGTCGGTAGAGAGGACCCGTTCGCGCTCGAGGATCGTGGACAGCGCCTCACCGGGCACGAGCTCCATGACGAGGTAAGCGCTGCCATCCTCTTCGCCGTAGTCAAAAACGTTGGCTATGCCCTCGTGGTTGACCAGCGCCGCATGCCGGGCTTCAGCACGGAAACGTTCAAGGAATCCGGGGTCGCCCAGGTACTCATCCTTCAAAATCTTGATGGCGACGGTGCGACCGATAACCAGGTCGGTTGCTTGCCAAACCTCACCCATGCCGCCAATAGCGATTCGACTGGAGAGTTGGTAACGCCCACCGAAAGTGAGGCCACTCGTGGGTCTCATTTGTTCAGCACCGCCTCTATAACTTTTCTCGCAATTGGCGCCGCAACCTGATTGCCGAAACTGGTTCCGTTTTCGACAACGACTGCGATCGCAATCTGTGGGTCAACTGCGGGTGCAAATCCGGTGAACCAGAGGGAGTACTTTTGCCCCTCACCGTTCTGCGCTGTTCCGGTCTTACCCGCCACATCGACTCCGTTTATTCTCGCATTACTGGCGGCACCATTGTTCACGTTGGCCACCATGAGCTGAGTGAGTGTCGCACTTGTCTGGATGCTGATCGGCTGGCCGAGCACTTCCTGCTGGTAAGCCTGCACGATCGTGAGGTTTGGGGCGGTAACTTTGTCAATCAGTGTGGGCTTCATGAGAGTGCCTCCGTTGGCGATCGCGGCGCTGACCATGGCGATCTGCAGCGGCGTAACCCGATCCTCGTCCTGGCCGAACGAGGAGAGCATGAGCTTTGCGTGATCTGTGTTCACCGGGTAGGTGCTCGGTGTTACCGGCATTGGCACGGACAGCTTCTGACTGAACCCGAAAGCCTTCGCATAGTGTGAAATCTCGTTTGCCCCCAGCGCGTCACCCAGTTGGGCGAACGGAATGTTGCAACTCAGGCGCAGAGCTGTGGCGATCGTCACAGTCGGAGTGCCGCCGCAGTTGCCACCCTCGGCGTTATTGATGGAGGTGGAGCTCCCGGGAAGCTTAAGACTGTTGGGATTCGGAAACTCACTGTCCGGGGTGTATTTGCCGCTGTCGAGGGCAGCAGAGGCGACAACGAGTTTGAACACTGAACCCGGGTGGTAGAGCTTGCCGCTGATGGTGCGATTGATGAGCGGGTCGCCCGGATCGGCCAACAGCTTCTTGTAGTTAGCGATGACCGTCTTAGTGTCGTGAGAGGCGAGCAGATTCGGGTCGTAACCAGGCTTTGAAACCATGGCGAGGATCGCACCGGTCTTGGGATTGAGAGCGATAACCGCGCCTGCGTTAGTGCCCAAGGCATCCGACGCCGCCTGCTGCAAAGCGGGTTCGATGGTGGTCTCGATGGCGGCACCCTCGGGGTTCTTGCCTGTGATGATGGCGTTCATCTTGTCGAGGAATTGGTTGTTGTCTGTGCCGCTGAGGTAGTCGTTGAGTGAGCCTTCGATGCCTGTATTCCCCTGGTTGAGGGTGTAGTAGCCGGTAATAGAGGAGTAGAGCTCTGGATTGGAGTACACCCGCTGGAAGTTGTACTTGTCTTTCGTCGGCTTCGATTCGGCGATGGGCTGACCCTTCACGAGGATGGGGCCACGTTCGGTGGAGTAGCTGTCGTAAATCGTGCGCACATTTCGGCTGTCGACCCGCAGACTGTCCGTCTGGAAGACAGTAATGATGGTGCTCGAACACAGCAGTGTGACGAACATCAGCAGCACGGCGATGCTCACGCGCTTGAGTTCGCGGTTCACGGGTCCACAACCAATCGGGGCTGGTTCCTGACAGAGTCGGAAAGCCGCAGCAGGAGCGCGACGATGATCCAGTTGGCGACAAGGGACGAACCGCCTGCTGCGAGGAAGGGTGTCGTCAATCCGGTCAAAGGAATGACTCTGGTGATTCCGCCGATGACGATGAACACCTGCAGGGCGATCACGAAGGAGAGCCCGACTCCGAGGAGGCGACCGAAGTCATCCTGACCGGCGAAGCCGATGCGGAAGCCACGGGAGACGAATAGCAGGTAGAGAGCGAGGATGGCGAACAATCCCGCAAGTCCGAGTTCCTCGCCAAGACTGGCCACAATGTAGTCGCTTTCGGCGAGAGGAACGATCCCCGGCCGTCCCTCGCCGAGGCCCGTGCCGACCAGCCCTCCGCTGGCGAGACCGAACAGTCCCTGCACGAGCTGGTAACTACCTCCGACGGCGTCGTAGACCTTCGGGTTGAAGGCATCGAGCCACGCGTCGAATCGCCCGGCAACATAACTCAGTAGTTGGCTGGCGACCAGCGCACCGCCGAGAAACATGCCCAAACCCAGGATGACCCAGCTGGCGCGCCCGGTCGCGACGTAGATCATGACAAGGAACAGACCGAAGTACAGCAGCGATGTTCCAAGGTCACGCTGGAAGATGAGGACCACCATGGCTGCGGCCCAGATGACAAGGATCGGGCCTAGGTCCCTCGCACGTGGGAATCGCATCCAGAGAAACTTCTTGCCGACCATTGACAGGCTGTCTCGGCTGGTCACGAGGTAGCCAGCGAAGAAGATCGCGAGGGCGATCTTTGCCAGTTCGCCGGGCTGGAATGAGAACGGACCGAGCTCGATCCACAGTCGCGCGCCGAATTTGGTTGAGCCGATCACAGGCAACATGGGCAACAGAAGGAGCAGGATGCCAGCAAACATGGCGGTGTAACGGTAGCGCTGTAGCACTCGATGGTTACGGATCAGCAGCAGAACCCCCAGTGCGATCACCATGGCCATGGCGGTCCACACCACCTGACGCACCCCGGCCGACTCCCACCCGGAGAGGTGCTTGGAGAGGTCAAGGCGATAGATCTCCGCGATTCCGAGTCCGTTGAGCAATGCACTGATGGGAAGGATGAACGGGTCGGCCTGCGCCGCGACGAACCGTAGCGCGATGTGGATTGCGAGCCCGACCACCGCGAGCGCGACCCCGAGAGCGATGAAGCTGGCGTCAAGCTTGTGTAGCGCACCAAGCTGCACCAGGCCGATCGCCCCGCAGTTGATGATGGAAGCGAACACGAACAGCGCCAACTCAAGATTCCGCATCCGCGCCGGCGCTCGAAGCTTCAGCCGGATGGTGCCCGTGAATGTGTTGCGCTGACCGGCTTCGATCGGCGTCGCGGTGGGGCCCCCAGCGTCAGTTTTTGCTGACATTACTCAGTCGCTCGATGATGGCTTCGGCATCCTGGAGGTCGTCAGCATTGATGGTGTCTTTGACCGTCTGGCGGGTGAACTGGGGGAGGTCAGCCAGCTTCACGCTCGTCTCTTGATAGACGCTGTGGAGTGAGAGTGGACCGATATTCTGCTGGATTCCACGGTAGATCGCGACGGTCTGGCCGTTGGGCGCAACGTAATAGCGGGACTGGGTCCACTTGTAACCACTGATCAGGGCCACCACCAGGGCGATGACGACGAGGGAAACGCCCACCAGCCAGGCAATGCGGCGGTTTCTGGCCCGGCGCCGATCTTCGAGAATGAGTTCGTCGAGGTATTCGTCTGACTCGGGTTCAAAGTGACTATCTTCGTGCTGCGTGGACTTGAGCGGATGCAGCAGCAGTGTCGGCAGGCGCAGCGAGCGCCGCTCAGTATCCGACTCAAACGACAGCGGAAGCGCAGCGGACCCGACGATCACTGGAGGGGTGGATCCGGAATCCCCGCTCTCGTCGATGTCGACGATGACGACAGTTACGTTGTCTGGTGCGCCCTGATCGAGGCTCTCCTTGACCAGCCGGTCCGCGGCAGCCTTCGCCGAGGTCCCGGCTGCGAGAACTGTCTCGAGTTTGTCATCTGAGACGTAGCTGCTGAGTCCATCGGAGCACAGCAACCAGCGGTCGCCGGGCTGCGTGTCGAGCACGGCGGTGTCGATCTCGGGTGAGGAGTCGACGTCCCCGAGCACTCGCATGAGCACGGAGCGCCGAGGGTGGACCGCTGCCTCCTCCTGGGTGATGCGGCCGCTGTCGACAAGGCGCTGCACGAAGGTGTGGTCGGCGCTGATCTGAGTGAGGATACCTTCGCGGAAGAGGTAGATGCGGGAGTCGCCAATGTGGACCATCGCGAGCTGGTGGCCGACCCGGAGAATTCCGCTGACAGTGGTGCCCATCCCGGTCAGTTCAGGATGCTCGAACACGGTCTCAGCGAGGATCGTGTTGGCCGCGAGCAGTGACGCCTGCAGCGCGAACTCGGCGTCGTGCGCGGACGCGTACTCCTTGTCGGTTTCGATGATGCGGTTCAGTGCGATCGCCGAAGCGACATCCCCGCCTGCATGACCACCCATGCCGTCGGCAACGACGAAAAGCTGTTTTCCTGCGTATCCGCTGTCCTGGTTATTGGCGCGGATCTTTCCGACATGGGTGACGGCGGCGCTTTTGCCCGTAGTGGCCATTCACCTACCGCCGAAGTTCGAAACTGGTCGTACCGATTCTGACCGGAGTGTTTAGGGGCACTGGGGTTGGCACCGAGACTCGGGCGCCGTCGAGGAACGTGCCGTTTGTCGAGTCTAGGTCTTGGACAACCCAGCCATCGTCCCAGAGCATGAGTCTGGCGTGGTGAGTCGACGTGTAGTCATCGCGGATGACGAGGCCACTCTCGCTGGAACGGCCAATAGTGAGCGGCTCGTCGCCGAGAGCCAGTTCCGTACCCTCTTTCGAGCCGGACGTGATGACGAGGCGGGTGGCTTCCGTGCTCTTCTCCGCTGCCAGCGGCCAATTCGGCAGTACCGGTGAGGAGACTGGAGCTGTGACCGCGGTGGGCCGGGCGACGGCACCGGGTGCTGGTGCTGGTGCGGGTGCTGTCGGGAAAGTGACGGATGGGGCAGGCTCGGCCGGCATCCGTTTCACCCGCTGCCCGAATAGATCCGTTCGCAGCGCGTAGACGACGATAAACACGAAAACCCAGAGAATGAGGAGGAATCCGAACCTCAGGACCAACAGTGTCAGTTCGCTCATCGACGCTCACCGCGCCCATCTCGGCCGTCGCCGTTTCGCTCGGCGCGCAGATCGGAGAACTGATCGACATCGGCAGATTGGGCAAGCACTCGGAAAACGATACGGGTTCTGCCGATGGAAATGACGGAGTCGGGCTGAAGTGGCGCTTTTGTGACCGGAGCTCCGTTCAGCATCGAGCCGTTGGTTGAGCCCAAATCATTGACCTGGGCGCGGCTGCCATCCCACAGAATCTCGACATGCTTGCGGGATATCCCTGTGTCGTCGACCGTGATGTCTGCTTCGTTGCCCCGGCCGATGATCGTGCGGGACTTGACGATCGGGTAGCGCTTCCCCGCGACATCCAGTACCGGAGTCCACGACACCTCTCCCTTAACGTTGACCGAGACCAGCTCTATCATCCCTTCGGATAGCGAAGGATCATTCGCGAGTGTGATCGAGATACCACCGGAGAATTGATAATGCTGGGCGGCCGCATGCTGTTGCACCAGCTGGGTCAACTCGTCGATCAGTGTGGCTCCGAGAGCCGCCATTCGGTCAAAGTCGCCGTGGGCGAGATGCACGGTGAACTTGTTCGGAGCGAGAATGCGGTCGCGCGCGACCACGACAGCCTTCGTGTCCAGTTCGCGGCGCAGGGCTGAGGTGATCTCGATGGGTTGCAGGCCGGATTTGAAGGTCTTGGCGAAGGCGCCGTTGACCGCGCGCTCAAGACCTCGCTCGAAGCTGTCCAGAATGCCCACGAATCTCCTGCCCCACCTTCCGCTTGACTATGTAGATGTTAGTGGGCGTCTCTGTGACCGGGGCCCGTGAACCACAATTTGAGACCATTCAGTGCAGGAAAGTACTGCCCGTCAGTGCAATCTGCATGCTCCTGCGGCTGTGGTAATCTCGCTAAGTCTGCGCGAGTGGCGAAATTGGCAGACGCGCACGGTTCAGGTCCGTGTGCCCGTGAGGGCATGGGGGTTCAAGTCCCCCCTCGCGCACGAAACAGGTGTCCTGTCTCAGGACAAAGGAAACCGTTGAACCCCCAGGGTCAACGGTTTCCTTGGTTTGCGGATTGGTAATCACTCGGCCGTCAACGCCGAGGGAGGCCTACCTGTCCCTTCGCGGTAATGAGACTGAGTCCGGTCGGACGACACGTCACCGCGGCCGGCACCCTGCATGGGGTGTCGGCCGCGATTAGCTCGAAGACGAGCCGGTGGATCAAGGTGTGACGCGGCATCTTGCAATCGCGACACGTCGCACCGGAACAGGAGCCACCAACCTCGCGGCGTCCCGACGGTACGACTAGATGGGAAGACGCTTCGTGTAATCAATGGTGAGAACTGAAGCCAGCATGATGATGCCAGCCGCGACGAAGTACAGCAATGCCCAGGTGTATCCGCCTGTAGCGCCCACGATCAATCCCACCGCGATCGGTGTGACGAAGCCGCTGATGTTTCCACTGAAGTTCATTGCGCCGCCGAGTATCCCGGCTCGTTCTGGACCACCAAGCGACGCGGGCAAGCTCCAGAAAAGGCCAACCCACCTGAGGA
>JBDTIM010000071.1:0-4788 GCA_039936355.1 Lacisediminihabitans sp.
CGGATAGCGTCTTCAATGCGCACTACACCGACCTGCTCGCCGTTGGGGCCAACAAGTCGGACCTCCGGCACGCGGATACGGTCATTGGTACGGGGATCGCTGATGCGTTACTCCTCAAAATATGTTCAGTCAGCCAGCAGGTCGACGGATGCCAAGCTGGGGACGAAGGGAGGAGATCACGCGCCACGCCGTTCGGCTTTCGCCTACGGCCGGCACGGCACCCTGACTACCCCGGACACTTTCGTGACCGCGGGCGGGGCACCAACAACCCGGTAACCTTTGTATTAGCCAACTGCAATCAACGAACTGCAACTTGCTAACACTGCGGTAAGCGCGGGTGGGAGAATCTCCACTTTCGTTTCGGAACCACAAGATCCCGAAGCCGTCACCGAGTCTAACAGAGGGAAAACCATGAGCGATACCGGGCACGATCACGTCATTCACGATCACGTCATCACAGAACCCGAATCGCTCGAGCCTGCACACATCAAAGTAGAGGCCGCGGGCGGCGCTGCCGCGCGTGACATCGCCGACGTACCCGCCGTCGAGATCATCAACACAGTCGCGGTGCACCTGCTCAGTGCCGCCGCGGTCAAGTGCGGCCTCGCAGACGACCCAGACACCCAGACCGACCTGGACGAGGCGCGCAGACTCATCGACGCGATGGCTGGGCTGATCACCGCGAGCGCTGCAGGTCTTGGCGATCACCACGCCAGGGCGCTCCGCGACGGACTTCGTTCCGTTCAACTCGCGTTCCGCGAGGCCTCCCCATTCCCAGACAAGCCCGGGGAGGGTGCGGGGGAAAAGTGGACGGGGCCGGTCAACTAGGTATCGCAGGGAGTTTTGGCGTCTATCAGCCAAGCTTGGCTGATAGCCGACCGGCTGGGAGGTAGGAAAGACGAACTAGGCGGGAAGAAGTTTTATCGCCAGGGAGTCCACTCGGTCTGCTATCAGTGTGCTCGCCGACCAGCGCTGTTGCAGGCGGACAAGCAACGCATCCAGGGACTGCTGGTCAAGGCCTGAGGCGAGCGATAGGCTCACCACCAGTTCTGGGCCATCAAGGCGCGCGTGCGGGTCACCGGGTGCCAGTTCGATCCGGATGACCTCCGGCTCGGGCTCTGCAGCGGCCATAAATTCGGCCAGAATCTCCGGATCGAGGTAGCTGGGGATCCACTCCTGAGATTGGGCGATCGCCCAGAGAGCGGGACGACGAATGACGAACTCGGCATCCGAGGTTGCGTCAAGCACCACCAGGTCGGTTTGCTCGCTCGCGGCCGCCAATGCAACCCGGACCGCATCCGCTGGCACCGGCCGAGCTTGAGGATTCCACTTATGCATCGCGGCAACCGAGCTGAAGGCGGGAAGGACGTCGCGGCCGTCTGGCCCCGCGACGGTGACGATCGACAATTCCGCGCTCTTATCCACGAGGTGGCCGTGCACGCCTACCTCTGATTCTTTCAGCGCTGCGACAAGCGGGATCAACAAGCGAGACTCCCTGATGGCGGCGATGACGACCTGCTCACCGCCATCTCCCGCGCGGAATCGCGCGAGCGCGTGCACCAGTGCCTCCGGCGCTGAGCCGTCATCGTCGGAGGAAGCTTCCTGCTCGAAGTGACGCCCTGCCCAGGGGACCCCCGCCGAATCCGTGTCCGCGTGAGAGTGGTGAGATTCGGGATCGTGCGTCATCAGTCGCTCGCGACGTCAAGGGCCTCTGCCAGCGTGAATGCCTTCGCATACAGAGCCTTACCGACAATGGCACCCTCCACGCCAAACCGCACCAATTCCCGCAAATCGGCGATGTCATCGAGATTCGATACACCACCTGAAGCGATCACTGGCTTATCGGTGCGGTCGGCCACCGTGCGCAGTAGCTCGAGGTTCGGTCCGGCGAGCGTCCCGTCCTTCGTGACATCGGTGACCACATATCTGGAGCATCCCGCAGCCTCGAGACGATCCATTACTTGAAACAGATCGCCGCCGTCCTTGGTCCAGCCGCGGGCTGCTAATGTCGTTCCGCGAACGTCGAGACCAACCGCGATCGCCTCACCGTACTCGGAGATTACGTGCGCCGCCCATTCAGGATTCTCCAGCGCGGCGGTCCCCAGATTGATGCGTTTGGCTCCGGTTGCAAGCGCCGCCGCGAGCGTCTCGTCGTCACGGATGCCACCGGACAGTTCAATATTTACCCCACGGGCCTGCTTAATGACCCGCTTGATCACCGTGTGGTTATCCCCGCGTCCGAACGCCGCATCAAGATCCACCAGATGGATCCATTCAGCACCCTGGCTAACCCAATCCGCAGCGGCATCCACCGGATCGCCATAACTCGTCTCGCTGCCGGCCTCTCCGCGGGTCAGGCGCACTGCTTTACCGCCGGCCACGTCGACCGCCGGAAGCAGGATGAGGGAAGGTGACTTGCTGAACTCGCTCATAGTGTCTTTTCTTGGTTGCCGCGAATCGCTACTCATTGACGGATAGCGTCTAATAATTACCCAGGCTGGCTATCCAGTTGCCCAGCAATCGAATTCCCGGCTCGCCGGACTTCTCTGGATGGAACTGGGTGGCAGACAGTGGGCCGTTCTCCACTGCTGCAAGAAACCGTGTGCCATGGGTAGCCCAGGTCAACGCCGGCTGCCGAATCGACGGAGTGGCGTCCATGCTCCACTGGTGTGCAGCATACGAGTGAACGAAGTAGAACCGCTCCCCTGCAACTCCCTCGAAGAGCACCGATCCCTCCGTCGCTTCGACGGTGTTCCACCCCATGTGTGGAAGCACGGGAGCTTCAAGTTCCGTCACCGTGCCGGGCCACTGGCCAAGCCCCTCCGTCGTGACACCACCTTCGATGCCACGCTCGAAAAAAACCTGCATGCCGGCGCAGATACCGAGAACTGGTCTGCCTCCTGCGAGTCGCCGGTCGACAAGCTCGGACCCTTCCACTCGGCCGAGGCGCTCCATCACCGCGGCAAACGCCCCCACGCCTGGGACGACTAAGCCGTCCGCTTCGAGCACCTTCGAGCGGTCTGCACTCAATTCGACTCGGGCGCCCGCAGCCTCAAGTGCTTTAGCCGCAGAGTGGACGTTGCCGCTGCCGTAATCAAGGACTACGACGAATGGTGACGTCACGGCTACAGCGCCCCCTTAGTGGACGGGATGCCTCTCACCCTCAAATCCGGTTCGATGGCCTTCCGGAACGCCCTGGCGAAAGCCTTAAACTCCGCCTCAGCGATGTGGTGTGGGTCGCGGCCGCCGAGCACTGTGACGTGCACAGTGAGCCCAGCGTTGAAAGCGATCGCCTCAAACACATGACGCACCATGGATCCCGTGAAGTGGCCACCGATCAGGTGAAGTTCGAATCCGTCTGGCTCGCCCGTATGCACAAGGTAAGGCCGACCGGACACATCGACGACGGCGCGCACGAGAGCCTCGTCAAGGGGGACCAAGGCATCGCCGAAACGCGAGATGCCTGACTTGTCGCCGAGTGCTTCACGGATCGCTTTGCCAAGAACGATACCGATGTCTTCTACGGTGTGGTGAACATCGATCTCGGTGTCACCGTTAGCCCGAACGGTCAAGTCGACGAGTGAGTGCTTAGAAAAGGCGGTGAGCAGGTGATCGAAGAAGGGAACAGACGTGTTAATCTCCGACGTACCGGTCCCGTCCAGGTCGATCCGAAGATCGATGCTCGACTCGCTCGTCTCACGCTCAACGTGAGCAACCCGCTGACTATTCATCGTTCAATCCTAGCCAGCGCCTGAAGAAACTCTGTCGTCTCCGCCTCAGTGCCTGCAGTCACCCTGAGGTGGTTCGGGATGCCGATGTCGCGGATCAGGACATCCTGTTCGAGAAGGGCGCTGAACACCGAGTGCGGTTCGGACACGCCTCCGAACAGGACAAAGTTAGACCAGCTCGGCCAGACCGTGTAACCAAGGCGTGGCAGCTCATGAAGGAGGCGGTCCCGCTGCGTCCTGATGTCATCAACCATGGCAAGCATTTCACTTGAGTGGGCCAACGCCGCGTTCGCAGCAGCCTGGGTCAAGGCCGACAGATGGTACGGCAGCCGCACCAGCCGAACGGCGTCCGCCACCGCCGGGTCCGCAGCGAAATAGCCGAGTCGGGCCCCCGCGAAGGCAAAGGCCTTACTCATGGTGCGAGAGACAACAAGTCGTTCGCGACCGTCGAGCAAGCTGAGCGCAGATGGCGCTCCGGGCGGAGAGAACTCGGCATACGCCTCGTCTACAATCACCATGCCCCTCGCTTGGTCGTATACCGCCGCGATCGTTTCTAGGGACAACGGGGTTCCGGTGGGGTTATTGGGTGAGCATAGGAACACCAGGTCGGGGTCGTAGTGCTCCACCCAGCGCACTGCCGTTTCCGGAGTTATCTCGAAGTTCTCGTCCCTCTGCCCCTCCACCCATTGCGTCCCAGTGCCCGCAGCGAGGATGGGGTACATCGAGTAGGTCGGGGGAAAACCCAATACACTTCGGCCCGGCCCTCCAAAGGCCTGCAACAACTGCTGAAGGACTTCATTGGAGCCGTTCGCCGCCCACATATTGTCTCGACTCAACCCGTGCCCGACATAGCTCGCGAGGCTCTCCCGAAGATCGCTAAACTCACGATCCGGATACCGGTTGACCTTCACAATCGCAGCGGCCAAGGCTTCTACAATGTCCGTGGCTACCGCTTCGGGAATCGCATGAGTGTTTTCATTCACGTTGAGAGCGACCCGAACAGCCTTCTGTGGGGCACCATACGGCGACTTCCCTCGAAGGTCAGCGCGGATAGGGAGAT
>JBDTIM010000072.1:0-7245 GCA_039936355.1 Lacisediminihabitans sp.
AAGGTCATCGAAGCGGGATACCCGCGGGTGGACCACCAGTTCCTCGACGATCACCAGCTGTCGGATGGTCGCGCAAGGCTTGAGGCTGCGGGCCTTGATCTTCAAGGGCGCCGCATTGTGCTGTACGCACCAACCTGGAAGGGCGACTCGTTCTCCGCGCCGGAAGACGACGCCCGAGAGCTCTTCAGCACCGTTCAAGGGCTACAGGCGCAGTTGGGCGAAGCGAACTTCGTCGTCTTACTCAAGACACACCAGGTAGTGCACCAGTTTGCCGCGATCACTCCGTCACTCACCCGGGTACTTGTTTCCAATGACATCCCCACGAATACGGTTCTCGGCCTCAGTGACATCCTCATCACCGACTACTCATCGATCTTCTTCGACTTCCTGGCGTCCGATCGTCCGATCGTCTTCTTCACGCCGGATGTAGACGACTATTCCGGTTCGCGCGGCACGTACATGTCCACGGAGCAGCTACCGGGTGCGATCTGCACGACAGTGGACGAGCTCTCCGCAGCGGTTGCGGAAGCGGGCCGCGAGCACAGACCGCAATCCGCCTGCAATGCCCAGTACAGCAACTGGAAGCAGCGGTTCGTCACCCACGAAGACGGCAGATCTTCCGAGCGAGTCGTAGACATTGTCTTCCGAGGTAGCGCCAACAACCGAGGTGTCGTTTCGATTTCTGACGACACTCGCATCCCCATCTTGCTGCACCTCGGAGGCATGCGGTCCAACGGCATCACCTCCGCCGCATTGAATCTGTTGAGCGGCATCGACCACCATAAATACGACGTTTCCGCCGTATTCATGCGTCCGCGTGGGGCACAGCAGAAAGCAAATCAAGCAAGGATTGATCCTCACGTTCGACAATTCCACCGCATGGGAGGGATGAATGGCAGTCGGGTCTCGCACCTTCGGCGCAAGCTCGCAGATTATCGCCACGAACCGTTGATCCTCGCAAACTCCGTCACGCAGCAAGAATTCTGGGACGACGAGTGGCGGCGATGTTTCGGACAGAGTCACTTTGACGAGGTAGTTGATTTCAGCGGATACAGCCCGTTCTGGGCGCGGCTGCTACTCCACTCGCCCGATGCCCGGCGAGCGATCTGGCTCCACAACGACATGCTCGCGGAAGCGGACCGCGTCATCCGGGGGAGAAAACGCATGCGCCAGGGCCTTCGCGCGGTATTTGCCCTGTACGCGGCCTTCGACTCGCTGGTTTCGGTGTCCCAGAGTCTGACTTTGGTGAACCGTGAATCACTGTGCAGTCTGTACGGACTTCCAGCGGAACACTTCGTCTCCGCTCGCAACCTCGTCGACGGCGCGCAAGTACACACCGGCATGAAGCAGAACCTTCGCGAACTTGCCCAGTACCCGATCGACCCGGACAGTGGCGAATTCATCGTGCCGGACTGGGCAGAGTCGATGCTGGATGACGATCAACTCCGCTGGTTCGTCACGGTCGGCAGGTTCTCTCCAGAGAAAAACCAGGCGCGTCTTCTACGTGCGTTCTGCGCAGTCCATCGTGAGAACCCGAACACTCGACTCCTGCTCGTGGGTTACGGACCCCTTCGGTCAACGCTCGAAGCGCTGAGGAACGAGCTCGGCCTCGAGGGGGTCGCATTTCTCGTCGGGCCATACGCCAACCCCTTCGCCATCGTTGCCGCTGCCGACTGCTTCGTGCTCTCCAGCAACTACGAAGGCCAGCCGATGGTGATCCTCGAAGCCGCCATCATGGGCCTGCCGATCGTGTCCGTCGATTTCGGGTCAATCCACGACGCGCTGCCGAACAATGGCATCCACGTCGTGGCACAAGCCGACGATGCACTCGCCATGGGTATGCGCGATTTTCTTGACGGCACCGTTCGGCCCTGTTCGCTTGACGTGGAGCGTTACAACGGATCTGCCGTTGAAGAGTTTTACGGAGCCACCGCAGCGTTCGCGCTGGTGTGAGCTGAACGTGCCCACGAGGCAATGACACGCACAGCCAGGCCGCTACCGTCCATGCCGCCAGCACTGGGCCGTTCTTCTGGCGCTAGATTGAAGGGATCACACGGTGTGTTTCCTTCGACCGATGCGGAGCCTCCCATGCGAGCCGACACTCCCCCAGAACAGCCACGGCTGCTCCTGATCGAAGACGATCCCCAACTGGGCCCTCTGATCGAGCGGGTTTTGTCCGAGAGCTACACCGTGACCCTCGAAGCTGACGGTCGCAGTGGCGTTGTCGCGGGACTCAGCGGAGATTTCGAGGTCATGGTCATCGACCGTCGCCTGCCGTCGCTCGATGGCCTCGGAGTCATCGAAACGCTGCGCCGAAAACGGGTCACCACCCCGATCTTGATCCTCACTGCGCTCGGTACTGTGCCAGACAAAGTCCGTGGCCTGGATGCCGGGGCAAACGATTATCTGGTCAAACCCTTCGAGTTTGACGAGCTCCTGGCTCGCCTGCGCGCACTCAGGCGCACCTTCACGGGCGAGGGCGCAATGATCCGAGTCGGCTCGTGGGAGTTCTACCCGGAGAGCCGCACCATCTACTCACCGTACGACGGTCGCGTACTCCTCACCACGCGCGAGACGGCGTTGTTGCGGATGCTCGCTGAGAATCCACGACAGACCTTTACCCGCAGACAGATTCTGCACACTGCCTTCAGCAAGGATGACCAGCCTGGCACTGTCGACACCTACGTGCACTATCTCAGGCGGAAGACCGATATTGACCTCGTTCTCACCGTCCGAGGCCAGGGTTATCGGCTGGGCGACATATGAAGCGGCGTGGCGGAAGGGCGGTTTTCGTCGACAGCGAGACCCTTGCGGTGCGACGTGCTTCGCGCAGGGTCGGCGTGCAGATCACCGTCGCATCTGTGGTTGTCATCGTAGTAATCGTTACGGCAATTTACTTCTTTATCATTTCGCGGGTCGCGCCCGATGAACTCTTCGAGCGCGTGCCCGACCAGAACAACCTCGACGTGAGCGCGCAGGAAGTACTGCGCGATTCGGTCATCCTCGGTCTAGTTCTCATCGTGCTGGCCGGAGTTCTCGGCTGGTTCATCACGCGGCGGGCCGTGCGACCGCTGGGTAACGCCCTGCGCATGCAGCGCGCCTTTGTAGCAGACGCAAGCCACGAACTGCGCACTCCGCTCACCGTGCTCGACGCACGTCTCCAAGTTCTGCAGCGCGGCCTGGCAGAGAACGATCCATCGACAGCGGCCGTTGCGCAACTCCGTGAGGATGCGAAATCATTGATCGACATCGTCAACGACCTCCTGCTCTCTGCAGAAGCCGAGGGCGCACGTAGTCAGAGCAACCCGGCAACGCCGCTCAGCCCGGTGATCGCCGTTGTCGTGAAATCAATGCAGCTGATTGCAGACAGCAAGGCGGTCCGCATCACCGCCGACGGGCCCGAATCCGTGTGGACCTTCCTGCCTGAAATGAGCGTGCACCGCTGCCTCGTGGTCCTACTCGACAACGCACTTCGATTCGCGCCGAACGGCTCCGAAGTCATCGTAACCGTGACCGCGACACGCTCCACCGTCACGATCACCGTGCGCGACAGCGGCCACGGGATTCAGGGAGTCGACCCTGGACGCATCTTCGACCGTTTTGTGCACACCAGAAACAGTGCAGAACAAACCCCGGCCGCACGCACTGGCTTCGGGATCGGGCTGGCACTCGTTCGCGATATCGCCGTACACAACGGTGGTTCAGTGGCGGTCGTGCGCAGTTCGGCAGAAGGAACCGAAATTGGATTTTCGGTACCGCGCGCACCCAATCACTAAGCGGCCAAAGATCGGAGCGTCAACCTTCTGCGAGATCGATCCGTTCCTCGTCAACCTCAGCTAGCAACTCTACTGCCAGCCACGAGATCACAGCAAAGAGCCCAAGCACAGCAACTCCAATACCGGAGGCCCAAGCCCAGTCCATCTACTACTCCCTCGCCTGTTTTGCGTCCGTGCACGCTCTAGTGTCAAGTCTCGCTCGCGCGGTCCAAGAATTTCCCAAGAATGCACCGTCGAAGTGAGGCCTGATTAGTCCTCCCACGGCTCTCCGCACAATCAAGACCAGGAGAAGGCCACTTCAGCACACTCAATCGACGGTTCCGAAGAGTCCCTTACCGGAATCACTGAGAACGTCGACGGCCTCCCCATAGGTCGTGGGTACCGGGGCGCCCGGCTTACCAAATTGAGTGACCAGGAGCCCGAGGAGCCCCTCTGCGGGCGAGCTAAGTGGATGCTGACGCTCCTGTGCCTCCGTTATCCCGTTCACTCCCGCGTTCGGTGGTACGTATTGAGGGTGCGTATCCGGCCACTCGGCTCGCGGCCGTGGAGTCGCCCGGTTGATGGTGAGAAACAAGTCGTTGGCAGTTTCATCCCGTGCGGTGAGCGGCGGTAAGCCGTGCAACCGGCTCAGGGTCTTGATCACCGCACCATGGTGCATTCTGTCATTGATAACCGTGCCCGCGGCCGTGTAAGCGGAAATCGCGATGGTTGGTACCCTGCAGCCGAGACGGTCAAACATGAACCCCATCTCTGTGTCCGTGACTCCATCATCGGGAGGGATCGCCGAAGGCGGCGGAACGTGGTCGTAGATCCCGCCGTGTTCATCGAAGGTCACCAATAAGAGCGTGTTTTCTGCGTTAGATCCACTCGTGGTCGCACTATTGCGGATCGCCGTGTACATCTCGTGCAGTAATACTTCGCCGGCTCTCACATCGGAGACTGCACTGTTGTACAGATCTTGCCCGTCGATGTCTCCAACCTGGAGTGCGCCATAGGGCGGATGCATATCGTTGTGGTTGAAAATCATGCGCGGCTCGACAAACGAATACGCTGGCAGGTTGCCGTCATGCGCATCCTTGTAGAACTGCTCCATGGTGCGAAAGTTGCTCTTCCAGTACTTCTGGATAGCTGGTGCGTGCAGCACACCGGTGAGCGAGACCACCTGAGCCTCGTCGTAGTAGACCCGCCAGGGCAGGCCAGCCTCTTCGAGTAGGTTGAAAATGGTTGGAGACGCAGGGGCGTTAAGCCACTTCTTAAAACCGCCAAAGTTTTTATTCGTGACGAACCCGTGCGAGGTGGATGCGTGAAAAAAAGAGCGGTTACAGAATGTTTGAGACGGAACTGCACTGAACCACGAGTCGAACACGGCGAAGTTGCGGGCCAGCGTGCTGAACACGGGCAGCATTTCGGGTGAAAATCCGCCCATCGCTACGCGGAGCTGTTCTGGGGTTGGAGGCTTTCCTCCGCTGAGCTTTTTGAAGTTGATCTCGTAGTCGCGCACAAATCCAGAGTTGTCGGGCTGCTGCCCGGGGCGGGGAGCGTTGTAAGGATCCTGGACCGGCCCCCTATGCAACTCAGAGTTCGCGGCTGGGTCAACTACACCGAACAGCTGGGTATTAACGTGTGGGTACTGTTCCCCCGGGTCGGGATTCGGATGACTCATGATCGTATCTGTGGCACCAGCATAGAGATGAGCTTCAATGACGGATCCATCAGGCGCGAGGTTGGAATAGTCCCCCATCGCCAGACCATCGAATTTCTGACCTGCAGGAACCGTATCGGGGGTGTACAGCCACCCCAGGATGTTGTCGAACGAGCGATTTTCGTACATGAGAACCACGACGTGCTCGAAGCCGGGGGCCGTCCGCCGATCCAATGCCGGATCTGAAGACTCCTTACTACCCGCCGCCCCGATCAGACCGCCGGTGACTCCACCCGCAACACCACCGGCGGCAAACCCAGCAGCAACCAATCCAGACGCCTTCAGGAAAGAACGGCGAGAAGAGCGGTTCGGTGGAGTGCTTTCTGCTGGCTCGTCCTTCCGCGGCGACGCAGCATGGTCATCGTGCTCGGGATGTCTCTCACTCGGTGTCATTCCGGCCCCCAGGTCATGTCGGCTTCTACCATCATTCCATCCTCGTTATTCGTGACTGCTGCTGAACCCACAATGATCGCGTGGCTCTCAGGATGGCCTGCGCTACACAGTGGGAATACGCAGGAGAAATTCTGCTCCGGGCTTGCCGTCGGTGCGATCATGCGCGGTGCGAGTTCCACCGTGGCTGAGAGCGATTTGGCGGGCGATGGCCAGGCCGAGCCCAAAGCCGCCGCCGGTGAGGTTGCGGGTTCTGGCGTCGTCCAGGCGGGTGAAGCGTTCGAAGAGGTGTTCGTGGTCTTCTTCTGGAATGCCGCTGCCGTCGTCGGTGACGGTGATTTCGGCAACAGCGTTATGAACCATGAGAGAAACCCGAACCTCGGTGTGCGCGTGATCGCGAGCGTTATCGGTGAGGTTGCGCAGGGCACGGGCTAGATCACGTCCGGACCCAGTGGTCCGGGCGGCGTCCATGTGGACGAGAGTGATGGTCGGGCCGCCGTGTTCGCGCAGGCGCTGTATTTCGGCCATGACGAGCTCGTCCAGGTCGACGGCGGTGGAGACTGCTATGGGTACGGCTTCTGTGCTGCGGGCGAGGAAAAGTAGGTCTTCGGTGAGCATAGTCATCCGGGTGACCTGGTCGCGCACGGTGCGGAGCACTCGTTCGCTCTCGTCGAGGTTGGGGTGCGCTAATGCCACCTCGACTTGGGCACGGAGTGCCGTGAGCGGGCTTCGCAGTTCGTGCGATGCATCCCCGATGAACTGGTTTTGCCGGATCGCGGCGGCCTCCAGCCGGTCGAGCATCTGGTTCATTGCCTCAGCCAGTTTGGCGATCTCGTCTTTACTGGGTGGAACGGGTACGCGCCTGGTCAGGTCCACGGCACTAATCGCGGCTGCCTCCTTGCGGATTCGGTCGACAGGTTTCAGCGCCCCAGTGACGGCACGCCAGACAGTGAAGCCGACGATGATCAACACCAGAGGCAAGCCGATCGCGAACAGGACGACAACAGTGTTCGTCGCCGCGTGGACCGGCGCGAGGGAGGTCGCCACATACACCCAGCCGGGCCCATTCTCCAACGTCACCGGCTTTGCCAGCACCCGGAAAGATCCGCCAATGTCGAGCGGGGAATCGGTAATCGTTGAAATCGTCGCTCGGTTGCTGGCCGGCGGATGGGGGAGAACTGGCCCGTCATAGCCGCCCTCACCGTCATCGCCGCGCATGTTTGCGGTCGCAGCGACGACGGCCCCGTTCAAGTCGATAACCTGCACGAGTGAGCTTTGTTGGGCGGTGGCAGGAATCGTGCCATGTAGCCCAGCAGCGGTGGTGGAGAGGGCGACCACCTGGTCCGCACGGGAGCCAAGGGTCGTGTCTATACCACC
>JBDTIM010000073.1:0-3314 GCA_039936355.1 Lacisediminihabitans sp.
ATTGCGTCCTCGTCGCAGACCTTCAAACATCTGCTGCCGCTGCTCGTCGACCGGCATCGCTGCATTTCTGTGGACCTTCTCGGATTCGGGGAATCGCCGCCTGGTGAGGACTACACGGTCGAGGAGCACGTCGAAGCGATCGCGGCCACCATCGCCGCGCTGCGGCTGCGTGCACCTTTCACGCTGGTCGGGCACTCTCTGGGGGCTCTGCTCTCGAGTCGCTTCGCCGCCCGCTACCCCGCACAGGTGAGCCATGTGGTTATGGTCAGCCCTCCCATCTACCCGGATCCGTCGGAATTGAACAATCGGGTGGAACGGATGGAACTCGACGCGTACATGCGGGCCTACGAATATTTGCGCACCAATAAGACGTTCACCATCGCGAACGCCGCTCGGGTCGGCAGGCTGCTCAAGATCTCGCAGATCTTCGAGATTTCGGAGAACAACTGGGATGCGTTCGTCAAGTCACTGCAGAATTGCATCGAGTCGCAGACCACCATCACCGATCTCGCGCAGGTACAGGTTCCAGTGGATGTCATCTACGGTGCACAGGACCAGTTCATCGCCACGGGGACCATGAGGGTGATCGAAAGGTTGCGAAACGTCAGGGTTCATCGGGTTGAACTAAACGATCACCTCGTGCGCCCACGCCTTGCGAGGGTGGTCGCTTCAGCCATCGGCTCAGCGGGACCGGCCAGAGCGGCCGCCAAGGGCTCGAACAATTTAGACTCGGACCATGGACACTAGAACTCTCGGTCGCACCGGCCGCACCGTATCTGTGATCGGCCTCGGCACCTGGCAGCTCGGTGCTGATTGGGGGGATGTGAGCCCGGATGACGCCCGCGCAGTCCTCGACGCAGCGGTCGATTCTGGCGTCACGTTCTTTGATACCGCAGACGTGTACGGCGACGGTCGCAGCGAATCCTTCATCGGGGACTATCTGGCCGCACATCCAGGTCACGGCATCACCGTCGCCACCAAGATGGGGCGCCGTGAAGCACAGGATCCCGCTAACTTCACCCTTGCGAAGTTCCGCGAGTGGGTTGACCGTTCGCGCCGAAATCTTCGCACCGACCGTCTTGATTTGGTGCAGTTGCATTGCCCACCCACAGCGGTTTTCTCTACTGATGCGGTGTACGACGCTCTGGACACCCTCGTCGCCGATGAGGTAATCGCAGCGTACGGTGTGAGCGTCGAGACCGCGGCCGAGGCCCTCACCGCGATGGCGAGGCCCGGCATCGCTACGGTGCAAATCATCCTGAACGCTTTCCGCCTCAAGCCGTTGGATGCCGTGCTGCCCGCCGCGCTCGCGAGCGGTGTCGGAATCATCGCCCGGGTCCCTCTTGCCTCCGGATTGCTGAGCGGCAAATACACCGCTTCGACGACATTCGCCGCAAACGACCATCGCAGTTACAACCGCCATGGCGAGGCATTCGACGTGGGGGAAACCTTCTCCGGCGTCGACTTCGAGACGGGAGTTGTAGCGGCACAGGAATTTGCCGAGCTGGCGAGGAGCGAGTTTGCTGCGGCGGGGCTCACGACGGCGCAGACCGCCCTGGCCTGGGTCGCGCAGCTTCATGGGGTCAGCGCGGTCATCCCCGGCGCTCGAAACATCGAGCAGGTGCGGTCAAACGCTGTGGCGGGCTCTGCGCCGGCGCTCGGTTCCGCGTTCTCTGCGGGAGTCGCCGCCATCTACGAAAACTACTTCCGCTCGAACGTCCACGACCGCTGGTAGTCGTCATCGGGTGGCCCATGGTTGTCGATTGTGTCGGTGTGATGACATGTTGCTGTGTCGGTAAAGGAGGAGATTCGGGTGACACGCCGCCAAACTGGGCGTGACACGCCGCTGTCCTCCGAAATCTCCTGCACAACGTGCGGCAGCGGGAATGTAGTGACCGGCCACTCGCTTGTTTATTCATGCAAACGCTTTGAGAGCCTCCTGGGAGGGTTTCCGTGTCCACACTCATGATCATTGTTGGCAGTGTTCGTCCCGGCAGGATCGGTCTTCCGATCGCGCGCTGGGTCGAAGCCGAGGCAGAGCAATACGGTGGTTTCGACGTCGACTTCGCCGATCTCGCGGAGATCGCGCTGCCGTTCATGGACGAGCCGTACCACCCGATGAAGCACCAGTACACCAAGCCGCACACCTTCGCCTGGAGCGAGAGAGTGGATGCCGCCGACGCCTTCATCCTTGTCACACCCGAGTACAACCACAGCTTCTCTCCCGTGCTCAAGAATGCCATCGACTATCTCTCCCGCGAGTGGTGGCGCAAACCGGTTGGGGTTGTCAGCTATGGTGGCGTTTCCGGCGGAACCCGCGGCGTGACCGCGCTCGAGCCGGTGCTGGTCGGCGTCGGTTTGGTGCGCGCCGGTGCTGAAGTCGAGATTCCGTTTGCGGCTACTCAGCTCGTCGACGGCGCCTTCGTGCCACAGGAGAAAAACACTGCGATCATGGCCAAGCAGCTCACCGAACTGACCACTCTTGGCGAGGTGCTCAAGCTGCTGCGTACGTAATACTGCCTGGGTAGCCGTACAGCTCAGTTCGTCTTGCGGTGTGGTTGGTCCTGCGGCGCAGCACAGAACCAGTTACGGCTGAACGGTTGACAGCGGTTCCGTGTCGGCGAGGGGACTGGCATCCTTGCCGCGGAGATCCGGGTGCCAGCGACGGAACAGTGTGGGAACCATGAAGCCGCAGAAGGCGAGCGCCGCGGCCACCCAGAATGCGCCAGGTGCGTCGAAGCGGTCGATGAAGAATCCGGCAAACGCCGACCCGATGGCCGCGCCGATGAGCTGTCCGGTGCCGACCCAACCGTAGGCTTCAGCCGTCTCCGAGAACTTCACGCTCGCCGACACGATTGTGAACATGACCGCGATGGCCGGAGCGATCCCGATACCGGCGAGGATCAGGGTAAGGGCGAGCCACCAGAAGTTCAGCGAGGCGGCCGCCAGCGCCATTCCGACGAAAACAATGAGCATCCGTCTGGCCATCGCCCACGGACCGATCTGGCGATGGCCGAGAGCGAGTCCACCGATAAGGGAGCCGACAGAAAAGATGGCGAGAACGATTCCGGATGCGGGGGATTTCTCCCCGAAGCTCGCAACGACTCCGGCCTCGATTGCCGCACACGCTCCAACAAGCAGGAACCCGGTGATCGTGGACAGCAGCACGGGTCGCCTGGCCAGCACGACGCCAATCCGCCGCTTGCTACGCGGGATGCGCACCCTGGACACCTCGGGGGATGAGATAAACCAGATTCCGCCGCCGACCATGAAGGCGACAGCGAGCAGGATCGCAAGCACCGTACTGATCTGGG
>JBDTIM010000074.1:0-8210 GCA_039936355.1 Lacisediminihabitans sp.
CGGATGCCGCTGGTGCGCATCCGCTCCTGTTGAACGGCTCCGAGCGGCGATTTCTCCAGTCCAGGGGATGCCGAAAGAAGCGAGCGGACCGGTGCGGGCTCCGCGTCGGCTAAACTTCTCCGGTGCCCCATCCCATCAAAACTCCGTACACGGTCGACGTGTTCGACCTGTTGCATCGCCCAGGCGAAATGCGCGAGCGGGTGCTGTCGGTAACGGTTCCGGAAGATATCGGCACCGAGATCATCGGCGTGAAAGCTGGTAGCGCGCTCGACGTTGAGCTGCGGATGGAGTCACTTCACGACGGCGTCCTGGTCACTGCGGAGATCGACGGAACGGCCTCCGGAGAGTGCGGACGGTGCCTTATCGACATCCAGCAACCCGTTCAGGTCGAAATTCAGGAGCTTTTCGCGTATTCTCAAGACGAAGCTTTCGAATACGAGGTTCAGGTCGACACCATAGATCTTGAACCCGTCATCAGGGACGCGGTGGTGTTGTCACTGCCGTTCCAACCGGTCTGTCAAGAAGATTGCCTCGGCTTGTGCCCGCAGTGTGGGGTGCGGCTGCTCGACAACCCGGGTCACGAGCACGAAGCACCCGTCGATCCACGGTGGGCTGCTCTTGCCGGACTTGACGGCTTGATCACCGGCGAAACCCCGGAAAATGTAGCGGGCACCAGCACCGGTGCCCCAGAAGAGAAGAGATAGTCATGGCAGTACCGAAGCGCAAGATGTCGCGCGCGAGCACCCGTGCCCGTCGCGCGCAGTGGAAGGCAACCCCTCCCACCCTCGTCAAAACAATCGAAGCTGGCAAGGTTGTCTACAGCCTCCCGCACCGCGCAAAGGTCGTCGAAGACTCGACCGGCGCCCCGCTGTACATGGAGTACAAGGGCCGCAGGGTAGCCGACGTATAACCGTCGCTTGATCGAAGTGGGCTAAGCCGTGACTGGTAACGAGTCTGTGGCTGGCGAGCTTGCAGCGCAGCTTTCCATCGCGATCAGTCCCGAACTCCTCGAGCTCGCGCTCACCCACCGCTCTTTCGCGTATGAAAACGGGGGATTGGCGCACAACGAGCGCCTGGAGTTCCTTGGCGACTCGATTCTCGGGCAGGCTGTTACAGTCATGCTCTATACATCGAATCCGCATCTCGACGAGGGCGAGCTGGCTAAGCGGCGCGCGAGCCTCGTGAGCAGCGTTGCGCTTGCCGAAGTTGCGCGGACAATCGGGCTCGGCCGGTACATCCGCCTGGGACGCGGTGAAGAACTCACCGGAGGGCGTGACAAGTCGTCAATCCTCGCCGATACGGTCGAGGCTGTCATCGGTGCCGCCTATTTGGATGCAGGCGGCGATGAAGCGACGGCCTTGGTGTTGCGTCTGATCATGCCGCTCATGGACAATCCAGACCGCTTTGGTGCGGCGATGGATCCGAAAACGAGCCTGCAGGAGCTAGCCGCTTCCCTGGGCAGGGGAGCACCCACCTACTTCGTCACCGACAGCGGTCCGGATCACTCCAAGCGTTTCCATGCCACCGTCATGCTCGGGTCGAAGGAAATCTCGTTCGGCCATGGTTCGAGCAAGAAGCACGCGGAGATGGCTGCGGCGCTCGAGGCGTGGACGCTGCTGCAGTCTCCCGTCCTGCCCACCTGACGGGCATGCCGGAGCTTCCGGAGGTCGAGGTGGTGCGCGCCGGCCTTGAGCCGGCCGTGACGGGCGCTAGCGTCGCATCCGTTACCGTCTTCGACGAGCGATCCTTGCGTAGGCACTCAGGTCCGAGTGAAGACTTTATCGACAGACTCATCGGGCGCACGTTTACTGCTGCTGTGCGCCGCGGCAAATTCCTCTGGTTGCCGCTGGAGCCCGTGCGGGGCGACGTCACTCACATTTTGGAAGCTCAGGACAATGGCACCGCGGCCGCCGAAAGGAGCGGTGTTTCTGCTCAGCAAAATGTGCAGAGTCCTGAGTTTCCGAAAGAAGCCGTGGTGGTGCACCTGGGGATGAGCGGCCAAGTACTGCTGCGAACGGTTGACGCGCCGGATGATCGGCTCACGCGCATCCGCATCGAACTGGCTTCTCCCGCTCACGGTGCACTCATGATGAATTTCGCGGACCAACGGATCTTCGGCTCGATGGCCATTGACGAACTCGTGCCGACCGCGGATGGCCAGGCTGCCGGGTTAGGGTCGGCGCAGGCACTCGTGCCTCGAAGCGTTGCTCACATTGCGCGCGACCCACTGGATCCGGCGTTCGATCAGCGCCGCTTTTTCGCCGCGCTGGCACAGCGCAACACGAGCATTAAGCGCGCGCTGCTCGATCAGAACCTCATCAGCGGCATTGGCAACATCTATGCCGATGAGTCGCTCTGGGCGGCGCGCATCCACTACAACCAGCCGACGAACACGCTGAGTCTGGCGAAGGCGCAACTGCTCCTCACTGAGGTGCGAACCGTGCTGGCAAAGGCTCTCAGCGAGGGCGGGACAAGCTTCGACGCACAATATGTGAACGTGAACGGCGCATCCGGCTACTTCTCGCACTCGCTGAATGCCTACGGGCAGCAGGGCAAGTCGTGCCCGCGATGCGGCCGACCGATCGCGCGTGAGCGGTTCATGAACCGTGGTTCGCACTTCTGCCCACACTGCCAGCGGCTGAGGATAAGTGCGGCTCTGTCCTGAGGGACGGCTCCGGACGCGATGAGCTGCGTCCAGAGCCGATCGCGAGGGTCAGGGCTGATCCGCCTGTGCCGCAGCAGCATCCCCTGCAGCAGCGTCGGTTTCTGCCTGCGTTAGGGAGTCATCGACTCCATTCAGCTCCTGCGTGATGCTATCGAGATCATCACCCGCGGATGGCGGGGAGGAGGCGACGGCCGATGGGGTCATCGAGGACGTTGCTGCCGCGGGACTTGTCCCTTGCCCGGCACATCCGGTTAGTGCGATGAGCAGGAACACCGCGGCAGCAAACGCCGCGCTGCGAGTGGACCTCACCTCAGTGTTTTCCTGTGTGCAACGCTGCGACGACTGCCTTGGCATCCTGTCTGGCTTGCTTCAGTGCGGCGCGGGCGGCAGTGAGTTTCTGTTTCAGGGCCTTAAGGATGTCGTGGTTGGAGTTGTATTGGGCAGGTGTGACAGCGAATACCGCCGCGGCGAGCCCGGAGAGGGATGTGCTTGCGCTCGTTATCTGCGAGCTCATGTCGGTAAGGTCGGCTTGGAGTGCTGGGGTGGACTTGGACGCGTCCTTGCCGGCCAGTCGTGCAGCGAGACGCCCGTGCACGTCAGTCAGCCGTGGAATGGCCACGGAGTCAAGATTGGCGGTCGCGGCAGCATAGCGGGACTGGGGCAGGGCTACGGCGTAGACGCGGTAGGTGGTGAAGATTGTCTTGTAGTCGGCGGAAGCTTCGGATTTCGTCGTGTCGGCGGCAATCTTTGATTGAACGGACTTCATGCTGTCGAGGTCGCTGTTCAGGGTGCTGAGGATCGTTGACTTGTCACCGCTACTGAGGTGAGTGTCGGCGGTGATTGCACGTATCCCCGTGGTCAGCGAGGCGACGCGCTGAGCGGTTTTTGCGGCGCCGTCAGCCTGTATCTGGGTCAGCGTACGACCCGGCCGTGGCGACGACGTGTCGGCGAATGCGGGTGTTGCACTGAGGCCGATGAGGGTAGTGCAGGCGACAGTCGTGGCGATAATGCCGGTGCGTATGCTCGGCTTCTTCATGAGGGAACTTCTTTCACTCGGAGAGATGGTGTTCTGACTTCCCAACATTGCCTCAGCAATGTTCGGGTTCCGCTGATGCAGTGTTCGAATCGTGTAAATACGGGGCGGAAAGTTGAAGGCACTGCTCGCAGAGCACACGGAGATACCGGCTCAGGTCAGTGCGAGGGAAGCGTGACGGTGAAGACGGTTCCCGCCGTCGAGCTGGATACCCCGATGGTGCCACCCAACCTCGCGGTCAGCCGAGATGCGATCGAGAGCCCGAGTCCTGTGCCCACGGGTCGGATGTCGCGGTAGCGGTCGCGCAGGTTGCCCCGTTCGAACGCGACAGCCTGATCCTCGGCGCTCAAGCCGGGCCCGGAATCCCGCACCTGCACCACCGTGTTTCCGGGCGCTGCGCTCGTTATTAGTTCCACCGAGGTTCCCGTTGGAGCGATTCTGAGCGCGTTCTCGACCAGCCCATCAATGATCTGACGAAGGCGCCTGGCGTCTGTAACAACCGTTGGTGGTGGGCCGTTTGTGCGGACGGTGACTGGCACACCGAGGATGTCGCTGCGCGCCTGCCAAGCACTTCTCACCTGGTTCAATAGTTCCGCAACGTTCACCGGCGCCCGAGTGATTGAAAAGTCGTCTGCTTCGAGGCGCGCGAGTTCGAGAAGGTCGGCGACGAACCGGTCAAGCCGCTCGGTTTCGCCAACGAGCGTCTGCCCGACGGAGGAGATGTCGGATGCCGGAATCATCCCGTCCTGCAACGCCTCCGCATATCCGCGCACGGCGGTTAGTGGTGTGCGCAGCTCGTGGGAGATGGACAGCAGGAACTCGCGCTGGCGGCTTTCGCTCGTCGCCAGCGCGGCGTCGAGTACGGCGAGGGCATCGGCCACGTCAGCTACTTCGCTGGGGGTGTGTGGCGCAACGCGCAGGCCTCTTTCGCCAGCGGCCATCCGTCTGGCTGTTTTCGCTGTTTCGACGAGCGGCTTTGCTACCCAGCGGGCAAGCAGGGCGCCAGCCAGGAGGGCGACGATGATCCCGATCGCCAGCGCGAGGTAGATTCTGCTCCCGGTTTGGGAAATGCTGCTCGTGACGCTCGTCAGTGGAACCGCGAGCACGACGGCACCACCCGAGGCACGTCGCCTTGCCTCAACGAGCATGGAGCCGCCAGCTGCTTTGTGTGTCAAGGACACGCGCGCGCCGCTGAGAAGGGCGCGGATATTTCCGCGGGTGAGGTACGCAGCTGCGGGACCGGAAGCGACGCCGTCAGCCGAGACGAGTCCCACCTTGGTGTCGCTCAGTGCTAGATGAACACGATTTTCGAGTTGTTGCAGAGTCAGACTCGCTGGCAACCGGCTCACGATTTGAGTCTGCGTGCGCAGCTGCGTCCGCGCGGCGTCAAGCGTCGACTGCTGCACGATCCTCACCGAGACGAATCCTGTTACGAGCACGGCCAGGATCGCGACGGCGACCGTGACGACGGTGATACGGCCCCGCAGTGAGCCCAGCCAGCGTGACACCGCGCCACCGCGAGCGCTGGAGCCGCTCATGAGATTGTCGCGACGGAGTATCCGGCACCGCGGAAGGTCACGATGGGGCTCGCATCGCCCAACTTGGCCCGCACCTGCGCGATATGGACGTCAACGGTGCGACCCCCCGCATAATGGGCCTGTCCCCACACGCTCGCCAGCAGGCTCTCCCTGCTGAAGACTCTGCCGGGTGAGCTCATGAGCTTCGCCAGCAGGTCGAACTCCGTCGCGGTGAGGCTCACTGCAACGCCGCTCGCCTCCACTCTCCGCTGATCCGGGTAGAGCACGACCGAGCCGGATGAGAGGGTCGTGGCGGGCGGACCATCGTGCCGCCTCAGCACGCTCTTGAGCCTCGCCACCAGCTCACGCGGGGCAAACGGCTTGGTGAGGTAGTCGTCAGCACCCAGCTCCAGCCCGAGGATCTTGTCGATTTCGTCGTCTCGTGCGGTGACGAAGATGATCGGAGTCCAGTCGCCGCGATCGCGCAGCGCCCGGCAGAGCTCGATACCATCCATCTGCGGCAGGCCGACATCGAGCACTATTGCCACAGGGCTTAGACGCCGCACTGCCGCCAGTACTGCCACCCCGTCGGCCTCGATGTGCACCCCGAAGCCCGCCTCGGTGAGGTACAGGCGCTCGAGCTCTGCGATGGCTCGCTCGTCTTCGACGATCAGCACGAGTCCTTGCCCATCGGTCATGGTGCCATTCAAGCGCAGCGTGGGCGCTCGCGTCAGTAGCCAGGCACATCTTTACAGTCCTCGAACAATCACCTCGGTGCCGATCAGGCCGCGCACTCCGGTACCGTAGAACAAGGTATTGCGCACGCGAACGAAGGGTGGGCCGTTGTATCTCAAGAGCCTGATCCTCAAGGGGTTCAAGTCCTTCGCTCAGCCCACCACTTTCGCATTCGAACAGGGTGTCACCTGCGTGGTCGGGCCGAACGGTTCTGGCAAGTCCAACGTCGTGGATGCCCTCGCCTGGGTCATGGGCGAGCAGGGAGCAAAAACACTCCGCGGCGGGAAGATGGAAGACGTCATCTTCGCTGGCACCGCTACCAAAGGACCGCTGGGGCGGGCAGAGGTCATCCTCACCATCGACAATTCGGATGGCGCGCTACCCATCGAGTACGCCGAGGTCACGATCAGCCGCACCCTGTTCCGCAACGGCAGCAGCGAGTATGCGATCAATGGAAGCAGTTGTCGCCTGCTCGATGTGCAGGAGTTGCTTAGTGACTCCGGCCTCGGGCGTGAGATGCATGTCATTGTTGGGCAGGGGCAGCTTGATGCGGTGCTGCGGGCCAGTCCCGAGGAGCGGCGCGGTTTCATCGAGGAGGCAGCCGGCATCCTGAAACATCGCCGACGCAAAGAGAAGACCATTCGCAAACTCGACGCGATGCAGGCGAATCTCACCCGCCTCAGCGACCTGGCCGGTGAGATTCGTCGTCAGCTGAAACCGCTGGGTCATCAGGCCGAGATCGCCAAGGAAGCCCAGTCGATCGCCGCGATCGTGCGGGATGCACGGGCGAGACTGCTCGCAGACGAGGTTGTCACGCTGCGCGCCGCGATCACCCTGCACAGCCGCAGCGAGTCGGAGCGCAAGACCGAACGCATCGTGCTGCAGGAGCAGCTTGACCAGAGCAAGTTGCGGGAGCAGCACATCGAGCAGGCGCAGGTCGGCGACGCGGTCGACCTCGCCCGCCGCACCGCCTTCGGACTGGAGTCCGTTCAGGAGCGACTGCGCAGCCTTTACACCCTCGCAAACCAGCGTCTGGCGCTGCTGGGTAGCGAGTCCGAGTCGACGGATGCGACATCCGGAGTCTCCGAGCAGACGGTGGCGGATGCTCGCGCCGAGGCCGCGCGTCTCCGCGACCAGATCGAGCTCACCGAGGCGGCGTGGCAGGAATCCCAGGTCGTCACCTCCCTCGCGCGCGCCAACCTCGACGGGCTGGACGAACACATCGCGCAGCAGAGCGCCCTGGTGTCTCGTCATGATTTGGAAATTTCAAAGCTCGCGGGGCAGGCCGAATCGGCCGCGGCCAGGCTGGCTGCGGTTCGCGGAGAAGTTCTCCGCCAGCAGAACGCCCTCGACGCCGCTCTCGCCCGCCGCGAAGCCGCCCAAGGAGAGTTCGTAAGCATTGAAGCGGATGCCGTTCTCACCGACGCGGGCGAAACCGACCTAGACGAGGCCTACGAGATCGCGCAGACGGAGGTCGCCGCCGCCGAGTCCGAGATCGAGCGGCTTCGTGAGGAGCTGCACAAACACGAACGAGAGCGCGACGCCCTCGCTGGGCGTACCAGTGCGCTCTCGCTGGCCCTGGATCAGAAGGATGGCTCGACCGCTCTCGTCGCGGCAAAGCTGAAGGGCATCCGGGGCCTCGTGGCCGAACACGTCCAAGTTCGGCCGGGCTTCGAGGCCGCGATCGCCGCGGCCCTGGGCTCGCTAGCGGATGCGGTGCTTGCCGACGACAGGGACGCAGGCATCGCCGCGCTCGCCGAAGCACAGGCGGCTGATATGGGTCGGGTGGAATTGCTGCTGGCCGAAGTTTCGGAGGGCAAACCTGTTGTCTTACCGGAACTCCCCGTCGGTGCCCGGCACGCATCCGCGGTCGTTACGGCCCCTGCTGGAATCCTCGGTTTGCTCGCCAACGTTGTGATTGCGGACGACCTCGGCACTGCTCGCGCGGTCTGGAAGGCTCTGCCAACGGCATCCGAGACGACGGTCATCACGCAGTCTGGCGACGTGCTCAGCCGTTATGTGCTCCGGGGCGGCTCCGGTGCCAAGCGTTCTCGTCTCGAGCTGGTCGCCGATCGGGATGCGGCCAAGGAACGGCTCGGTGAGGTCACCTCGCTCCTCGAGCGGGCGAAGTTCGCCCTCGCGGAGCAGCGCGGCATCCTCGATGTCGCCAAGCAGCAGTCTGCCCACGCCCTCGCTGCCCTCCGCGAGTTCGACTCTCAGCTCGCCGCTCGGATGGAGAAGCTCAACCGGGCCCGCGTGC
>JBDTIM010000075.1:0-21626 GCA_039936355.1 Lacisediminihabitans sp.
CTGGTCGCGATAGCCGAGTAGTGTGCGAACACATCGGGGCTACCGTCTTCGGGGGCAATGAATCCAAAGCCCTTTTCTGCGTTAAACCACTTTACGGTTCCAACTGCCATTTCATTTCTCCTTCAGGAGGTCTTCGCGTAACCCCGACTGCCGGGGCCACTCGTCGCGGTGTTCATCGTCCGCTCCCGAAAGAAACATGCGCCGTAAGGCGGCAAGCATTCAAGATGTGCGAGGTACAGCAACTGCATGTGCAAGCGTAGCTCATTGCCACGCGTTTGGGGGATATTTCCTTGGATGACCGCGAGATGCTGCGTCCAGCTTGGCGTCTCCTCAATGAACCCTGAGAGAATCACGTGCGGCAGCATGCCCGTGGCACCCCCCATTGTAGGGTCAGATAGGGGGTTCGCCCTGAACTCTCACGACCACTAAGACCAAGGATGATTCACATCATGGGTGCATTTGACAACGCGAAGGACGCCGCCGAGGCCACTGGCAAGAAGGTCGGCGAGTGGGTAGATGACACAAAAGAGCGCATCAGCGACGCGGCGGATGAGGCCAAAGCGGAAGCCGCTGTGAAGAACGCCGAGGCTAACCGCGACGCGACGAAGGCTAAAAACGACTACAAAGAAGATTTGCGCAACTCATAAGAGTATTACCGGCCACACCGAGATGGGAACGTGAATAGTGGGGAGTTCGCATCGCGTCCTCCCCACTATTTACCGGCGCCATCCGGCACATCCCGTACAACTCGTGCTGGAGTACCGTGCGTAATTCGCACGAGCTCATCGAAAGTTGTCGGAAAGACCGCGTGTGGGTGTCCTGCAGCGGCCCACACCTCGTCGTACTCGGCGAGCGTCATATCAACAACAGTTCGGATCTGTTCTGGATGCCCGATCGGCGCAACACCTCCAATCGACTGGCCGGTCGATTGCTTGACAAAGCTAGCGGATGCCCGCGACAGGGTTCCGCCCAGTTCCTCCCCCAGCAATTCTGTGTCGACCCGGTGCACCCCGGAGGCGAGAATAAGGATGAGTTCGTTGTCCAACATGAAAACCAACGACTTGACGATAGCCCCGAGGTCGACTCCCAGCGCATCCGCCGCTTCCACGGCCGTCGAGGTTGATTCGTCGAACCAACGGGTTCTCGGTGTCACCCCATTCCTGGCCAGTGAACTTTCAACTGCGGTAACGGCGGCGTGGACGGGATCACTCATGCATCGATTGTAGGAGGACGGTACCGCCTTGTCGGTGGCACAGGACATCATTGGATCATGTGCGGACGATTTGCGATCGACAACGACGCTAACGAGATGCTCGCAGAGATCGTGCACGAGCACGGCATCGGCGCAATTAAGGACTGGCAAAAATACTGGCCCAACTACAACTTCAATATTGCGCCGACGGATCCGGTTCCCGTTGCTCGAATGCACGAGGGGCAACGAGAATCCGTCGTCGTGCGTTGGGGGCTCGTGCCGCCGTCTTCTCCGACATTCGGGGGCGGAAAACCGATCATCAATGCCCGCATCGAAACGGTCGCAACGAATGGCCTCTTCCGTAAGCCATTCGCCGAGCGACGCTGCATCGTTCCCGCTTTGGGCTACTACGAATTCCAGATACGAGACTATGGAAAGCAACCGTTTTTCGTTCATCAGCCGGATTCGCTTCTCGCTTTCGCCGGAATTCTCGGAGCGTGGCCGGACCACAACAAGCCCAACGATGACCCCGAAAAGTGGAAGCTTTCCTTGTCGATAATCACGATGAATGCCCATGCTGCTCCGGGCGAGGTTCACGACCGGATGCCCGCAATGTTGACACCCGAAAGTTATGACGATTGGCTGGGCGATCACCTCGGCACGCAGGAATTGCTCGCGCTGTTAGAACAGTCGACAACGCAGATTGCCGACCACATTGACTATTACCCCGTTTCCCGGGCAGTCAATAAGGTCCAGGTGAGCAAAGGCGTCCCGAATAACGGCCGCGAGTTAGTCACGCCGATCGACCTCACGATCGAACACCGCACGACACCGCGACCAGACGAAGCTCTCTTTTGAGCCGTAAACGCTTAAACTGCGACCATGATGTGAGTCGGGCCGACGGCAGCTACGAGCGAGCGTGATTGTCACACTTCAGTCGACGCCGGTGTCGAGCTTGTGCAGTGAAGGCTCGAGATCTTCGAGCACATAGGCGAGTTGTTGGGATGTGAACAACCCGGGATGACGGACCACGACCGCGCCTGCAGGATCAAGAATCACCGTAAAGGGAAGCTCCGCGATTTCGAATGCACCACTGGCCTGTCCGAGTGAATCGTCAGCTACCGGATAGTCGATGCCGGTCTCGCTCACCAGCTTCATTCCGAGAGCGGGGCTGTCGGCTACATCGATTCCGACAAAATTGACCTCACCCACAAACTGCTTGTGCACCTTCTGGAAATCGGGAAGCTCGCTCACGCAGGCCGTGCAACTACTGGACCAGAAGTTGAGAACCGTATAGTGGTTCGGGTCGGCCGCGGTTGACACCTGGCCATCGCCCCGAAGGCCTGGCAGTGTGATGACTGACGGCGATGAACCCAATGCGCCGCTAATCCTCGCCGGCTGGCCAGGATTCCCCGCAACATCGTGACGTTCCGTCTTCGGCAGGAGTGACATCGCAAGTTTCGCCATGTCATGCCCGTAGAGTGCCGTGTTGGCAGAGGTGTTACCGAAGCCACCAACCCCTACCTCACGCCCCTCAGGATCGATATAAAAGACCTCGGTACCGTGTTCCACGGTTTTGTCTTTGGCATCGCGAGTGACCGGAACTCCGTAGGCATCCGCAACGGCTTTTAACTGTTGCGGAGAGCCTGTGCCAAAGTACCAATTTGCCGAACTCTGGAGGCCGTGGCTCTTCGTCCACGATCCAACGTCGGAAACCGTCGGATAATACGGGTTCGCGTTGATCGATACGAAGGCAACCGACTCCTGATGAGATCCAAGGTCTTTGTCTGCCGCAAGGACATCCTCGGCTAGCAGAGTACACAGGTCCTTGCAACGATCGTCATTGAAGCTCAGCACGACTGCACGACCGCGAAACTCTGCCAACGACATGGCATTACCGTGCTGGTCGGTGAGATGGAACTCAGGCATTGACCCACCGGAGGCGGAGAGCGGGCTGAGTTCAAGCATCGACGCTACCGACGCGCTCGTGTGAAGCCCGGACACGGCACGATCTTTGGAGTCAGTCGGCGACGCTACCGGGACCAGCACCGCAACAAGCACCGCCACCAGCGCGACGGCGGTTACCGCGTAGGCGATCCAAATTCCTCGCACTGCCGGCCGTGACTTCTTCGGTCGGTAGGATCCCGAACCATTGTGCGGAGTTTCACTCGTGCGCATTGACCGAGCCCTTCTTAGGTTGCTCACGTGTATGTCGAGTCAATACGGCCGCTACGGCAACGAAAACCACGACAGCGCCACCCATGACTGCGCCGACAGCTCGGAAGTTCCCGTCGATCATTCCCTGAATGCCAGACAGCCCAGTGTCAATCGCAGTCGACATGGCGGCGGCCACCGCGGGATCTAGCCAGACGCTGACCCAATAGACAACAAGGTACCCACCGACGATGATCCCAATGCATCCGGCGAAGATGGGGAAGTACCGCGTTAGCCGGGCCATTCTACGCAGCGAACCCGCGCCAGCAACGGCGACCAACACGCTCGCAGTGGTGATGAATACACCCATTCCGAGTGCGTACGCACCGAACGTGAAGATGCCCGTAGCACTGTCGTGACGCGCGAAAGCGCCAGCGACGCCCGCAAGGAAGATTGGTAGAGAACAACTCAGCGAGCCGACCGCGTAGGTTGCCCCGAATCCCAGCATTGACAGCGGGCCACGACCTTCCGCAAACCGCACAATCGGAAGAGGAAGCCGCACTGTCTTTCCCAGAACCTCCAGTACGCCCACCGTGATCAGCACGAGTCCGATCAGAATCATGAACTCGGCCACCCACGGTGCGACCACCGCTGCGCCTGCAGCAGCAATCACTGCCGCAGCACCGAAGACACAGACAAAACCGACGGTCATCCACACCCCGGCTGCCAGAGCGCGGCGGATTCGTGAGGAGAAACTGTCCGAACCCGGCCGCAGGAATGCCGTGAGGAACGCCGGTAACAACGGAAAGCCGCACGGATTGAGAAGCGCCACCAAACCGAGTGCGAACGCATATCCGATGGGCTCAGTCATGCCGCGCCACCGAACAAGCGGAAATCTAAGGTGCATGGTCTCTGATGGCTGCTCGTAGAACTACTGCTACCGCGAGAGTTCCCGCCCGAAAATCGTCTAGCGCTCTCCGACACTCGCATCAGGTCAGATGTTAGCCGCTGCTCCCGAGACATTTCCGTGAGCGTGCTGCAAGCCGACTCGCAGCGGGGAAAGGCTCGATCGAAAAGTGGGGCGGATGGGACTTGAACCCATGACCGACGGATTATGAGTCCGCTGCTCTAACCAGCTGAGCTACCACCCCGGGCCACCACAGAGTCAGGAAGCCTGCTCATCAAGCGACACGTCGGTGACCGGATCAGTCACCGGTTCACCACGATACAGGCTCTCGAAGATACTGATGGTGCGCTGGATGTCGTGTGCCGCAATGTACTTCAGGCTCCACTGCTTCATTCGCGTGAGGTTCTCATCCGACAGTGTGAGAACCTGCGTCAGTTTCGCGGTCAAGTCGGTCACGCTACCTGGCTCGAACAGGAAGCCATTCTCACCGTTGTGCACCAGATGCGGCAACGCCATCGCGTTCGCGGCAACGATCGGGAGCGCGGACGCCATGGCTTCCATGGTCGCAATACTCTGAAGTTCCGCAATCGACGGCATCGCAAACACCGTCGCACGGGCGAGTGCGGCCCGCAACTCCTCATCCGTGACGTAGCCGAGAAAATCAACCCGCCCTGCGACACCAAGATCCTTCGCCAACTGCTTTAGCTGATTCATCAGGTCTCCCCCGCCGACAATGTCGAGCTTTGCCGCGAGCGCAGGGTCAAGCGCGGCGAAAGCCTTGAGCAGCACATCGAGGTGCTTCTCTCCGGTTACGCGACCGACGAAGATCACGCGATTTTCGGTGCGCCGAGCGAAATTGGGGGTGTAAAGGCTCGCCTCGATCCCACAGGAAACCGCGTGAACGTCGCTCAGGTTTGTCTCCACCTGAAGGAAGTCCGCAGCTTTCCGGCTCGGCGATGTCACGGCCTCGCAGAGCGCGAAGGTCTTCGCCGCGTCATTCCAGGCAAGCTGAATCGCCTTGTGTCGCAGGAACTTCGGCAAGAGGCTGTGTTCGATCATGTTCTCGGGCATGAAGTGATTGGTTGCAATGACTCGAATGCCACGCAACGCAGCCTGGCGCGCGAGACCCCGGCCAACCACAATGTGGGATTGAATGTGCACGACATCCGGCTTGATCGCATCCAGCAATCGGGCCGCATGCGCCTGACTGCGCCACGGCAGGACAAACCTCAGCCAGTCGTGGGGGAACCACCGCCAAGAATAGATGCGGTGCACGGTGAAAGTGGCACCATCGTGCTCTTCCTGGAAGTCACCGTGCCTGCGGTTGAACGCGGGTGCTTCGACGTGAACATCGTGGCCACGTTCGGTGAGTCCAGCAGCCAGGCGGGAGGCAAAATTGGCCGCCCCGTTCACATCCGGGGGAAAAGTATCGGCACCGATAAGAATGCGCAGCGGTTTCGACGAGGCCGAGGCTGAACTATGCGAGGCGTCAGACAAATTCTCGGAGTTTCCTTGAGGTGAGTGTTTAAGTGAACGTGTGCAAGCTTAGCCGCGCACCTGAGTATGATGTTTCGCCAACTGAAACACCCCGTAAACAGCAAGCACACCGGCGACAATGAACGCGGGAATTGCCCAGATCGGTGCATCGGCTGCTTCCTGCAGCACCACGATCCCAATACACACCGCCACAATTGGATCGATGACGGTGAGTCCGGCGATGACAAGATCCGGCGGGCCAGACGCGTACGCACTCTGAACAAAGTAGCCTCCGAGCGCGGTCGCCGCGATGAGCGCAACGACGCACAACGTCGTAAGCCACTCGAAACCACCGGTATCGGAACCATAGAGGACGAGCGTCTTAATGCGATCGATGACGACCTTTGCGAGGGTCGCTACAAAGCCATACAAGACGCCAGCACTGACAATGTAGATGATCGCCTTGAACCTCCTACGAAGGAAGCCAAAAGCCGCCACGAAAGCCACAGTGACCACGCCAAGGATAACCAAAACGATGACGAGTTGGCGTTCGCTGATAGGGCTTGATGTCGCGGTGAATGCTGCAATGGTGACGAAAAGTGCGACGCCGACGACGCAAAAAATAATTGCCCTGATAGCTGCCCAGGTCAGCGGTGCCTTCGAAACTCGGGAGTTGAGAACGGCGGTAATAACCAACGCGACTGCACCGAGGGGCTGAACCACGATAAGCGGAGCGAGATACAGGCTGGTGAGCTGGAAAACAATTGCCAGACCGAGCAAAATTGTGCCGATCATCCACGATGGGCGACTGAGCAATTGGAGAAGCTGACCAGCACTCAGTGCGGTAGATTCCTTCGGCGAAGTGTTCGAACCGACCTTGCTGACACCTCGATGCTGAAACTGCGCGCCGAGTGACAGAAAGACTGCCCCCACCAGTGCGATCGGAATGCCCACGCCGGCGAGGGGGGTCAGTGAGACAGAATGAGTCAGCTCAAGGAGGACAGGCGGCACGCCACGACCTTACCCGCTACCGTCGCGATAATCTTGGCGAATGGCCGTTCTTCCCATCCTCATCTCAGGCGACCCTGTGCTGCATTCCCCCGCTAGCCCGGTCAGCCACTTCGACCGGAACCTCGTTACGCTCGTTTCCGATATGTTCCAGACGATGGCCGCTGCTCCCGGTGTCGGATTAGCCGCTCCGCAGGTCGGGGTGCCGTTGCGCCTGTTCGTTTACGACTGGGTCGATGAGCAGGATGTTGAGTGGCGCGGCGCGGCTATCAATCCCGAACTCTGGATTAACCCGCCGACCATCGGTGAAGCGGATGAAGAAAGCGAGTCGGAAGGGTGCCTCTCGATTCCCGGTGAACGCTTTCCACTCCGACGCTCAGACCTCGCCATTCTGCGCGCCTTCGACCTCGACCAGAATTCCTTTGAAATCCGCGCCAGCGGATGGCTCGCGCGGATCTTTCAACACGAATTCGACCACCTCGACGGGCTCCTCTACGCGGACCGGCTCGAGCCGGTGCACGCGAAGGCCGTGACTAAGGTGATCCGCAAAAGCGGCTGGGGCGTACCAGGGCTGAACTGGATGCCCGGCGTAGACCACCCGGAGGGATAACACGCAGGCACACCCGATGTGCGCTAGAGGAACGCCCTGATCAACGCAGCAGTCACCGCGGCAGCGATCACGACCACGATGAATGGCACCCGAACGGCAAATAGTCCTGCCGCCACAAGCAGAGCAGGAACTCGCGCATCGAACTCGATGTGCTGCCCGTGGCCGAAGGTTTGTACACCGATGAGCGCGGCAAGCAGAGCCACGGTCAGGAGGTTGGCGATGCGGGAGGTGGCAGGTCTGTCGAGCACTGTCTTGGGCACCAGATAGCCGCTGACTTTCAACGCTAGGCACGCCAGCGACGCGATGATCACGATCTCCCACAGCGTCACGACTGCACCCCATGGGCATGGCTTGCCGGCGCTGGTGAGAGCCGAGGCGGCTCTGATGTCACGCCCGGACGGCCGAACAGGTTACACAAACCAACCACGATCGCTACACCTGACGCAACGAGTACCGGCAACCCCGGCATGAGCACAGGAGTTAGGACGACTGCGACGACTGCTGCGGCCGTAGCAACGGCAATGGGTTGAAGCTGTCTGAGCCGCGGCCAGAGCAGGCCGAGGAACGCGGCAGCGGCAGCGGCATCCAGCCCGTACTGTCGGACATCTCCGAGCGCGTCTCCGATCAGCCCGCCAATCAGCGATGTGATATTCCACCCGATGAAAGTTGCTGCCGCAGTGACCCAAAACCCAATGCGCTGGCTTCGCAGGGTGCCCTGCGTGCTCGCCACCGCGGTTGTCTCGTCAATCGTCACCCACGCGGCCGCGAGCTTGCGCCACCAGTGACCACCAATAATGGGCGAGATTCGGATCCCGTAAATGCCGTTCCGAATACCCAAGATCGCGGCACTGGCAATTGCTGCTGGGCCTGCCGCGACCCCCCCGGTGGCGATCACTCCGACGAGCGCGAACTGCGAACCACCGGTAAACATGAGCAGACTCATCACGCAGGTCTGCCAAATATCAAGACCAGCCGCAACCGCCAGCGCACCATAAGAAACCCCGTACGCCGCGGCGGCTAGGCCAACAGCTAGGCCGGCACGAATCGCAGCGGAGTCGTCAGCACTCCGAGCTATTCGGCGCACTCAGCACTCCAAGCTACTCCGCGCACTCAGTGCTCCAGTTTGACACCGTGAACTCCATTGTCGTAAAGCAGCGCGGGGAAAACGGCCGAGACGGAGAACCCGACGCCCGGGACAGGATAGGCGTTGAAAATACCGCCAAACAGCTCTGCGCGTTCCCTCATCTCAGTCATTCCTCGGCCCGTGACCACGCCAGTGAGCGCAGTGAGATCTTCCTCGAAGGTGTAACTGCGCTGCTGAGCTACCGCGTTAGGATCGAGCCCTTGACGCCGCGCTTCTGCACGCACTCCGTCATCATCGACGAGCAGTTGCAGTCCCTCTTCGGTCCAAGCGAATGAGACCCTAACCTCGGTCCCTTCGCCGCCGTACTTGAGAGCGTTCGAGAGGGCTTCCTCAAGGATGCTATACACGGCGATTTCTGCCCCGGGCTGAAGAGCGAAACGACTTCCGCTCTCGACAAAGGTGATGACGAGTCCGGCATCCCGCATGGCCTTGAACAGTTCACGAGCTGACTTGAGCCGGGGCTGAGGTGAAGCATCCGCCTCCCCCTCTCGAACCACAGTCATCACCCGGCGAAGGTCCGCCAGCGTGTTGCGCGCGGTCTCTGCGATAGCGGCAGCAGAGCGCGCCGCTGCACTCGGGTCGGTGGCGGCGGTATACCGCGCCCCATCAGCCTGACTGATGATCACCGAAACGGAGTGCACAGCCACCTCATGCAACTCGCGCACAATCCGCAGCCGGCTGAGCTGTTGCTGGAGGGCGATCTCTAGATCGGCCGCCTCATCCTCGGCATCGATCCTGTCAAAATTAATATTCTTTCGCCAGCGAGCGGAGCGCAACCACAGCACCAGGAACAGCACCACCAAAACGAGGAGCACAGCGGACAACGCAGCCAGGGCGATGATGAAGAACGGCGAGTTGTCGTGCAGCCATGTGTTCACGCGCTCTCCTGTCCTCGGCCGTCGGTCACAGTGGCGGCAGACAGGATTGAGGTTATCGCGAAACGGCGGTGCTTGAATCTCCGACGTCACAGGGCTGACGAGCCGCGATTACGACGCCTCGGCAACTTTCTTGATGGCAGCAAGAGTTTCAGGGATACCGCTGCGTGCAGCCTCGGCTCGTTTCCCAATCTCGGCGTCGGCTTCGGCACCGAATCGATCGCTGAAATACGCCTCGCCCCCTGGCAGCACCTCCCACGATTCGGTCATCTCAGTGCCCGAGTCCACTGGCCTGAAACTGTATCCCCAACGAGTGCGGTCCCCACCGACGATGAATGCGAACTCCCGTGCTGGCTCGTCCGCCACCACCTGAGACCGGGTCTCCCACGTCCTTTCCGGGGTCTCGTTGTGGCCGACAAACCACGCGCCAGCACCGCGGCTTTCGTCATCCCACCATCCACCCGTGCACACGGGGCTCCACTCGCCCATGCGGGTGATGTCGGAGACCATTGCGTGGAGTTCCTCCGGCGTGCACGCGACGATGATCGATTCAGAAAAGGTCCAAGTACTCATAAACGCATCCTACTGAGTGGATCTGGCCGACTTCCTGGCCGACCGGCGTCTCTGAGCGTCGTTAAACAAACATCGCCCGGGAGGGTGGAGCCCCCACAGGCGATGAGCTCCCCGACTTGGACTCGAACCAAGAACCTGCCGGTTAACAGCCGGCTGCTCTGCCAATTGAGCTATCGAGGATTGTGCTTTAACAGCTTTGCTACTTTACCAAAGGAAAGCGATGCACCAAACCGCCACGCGAGTCTCTCACCCCGCTGGCAGGATATACGTCGGGGTCGGAACGGCTTCCGGTGAGCCAATTAAAATCGGAATCCCCGTCTGATGGTCGATGCGGAAGCTTGTAACCGTGCTGGAACGTTCATTTGCCACATAGAGTATCTCACTCGATAACCAGAGATTCCGCGGCCAGTCCCCACCACAGGAGATCGCTGCAATCGGACTCAAGGTTAATGCATCGACGATCGCGATGCGGTTGGAGCCGCGCATTCCCGTATAGAGGAACTTCCCAGAGTCGCTCATGACCAGGCCTGCCCAGTGATCTCCGTCGACCGAGTCGACAACCGAGGGGCTTGAGCGGAGAATCTGCGCATCTTTACCGAGCTCGAACACCTCGCCGCTCAGCTCGCCGACGAGAAAGATTCTGCCGTCCATCGTCATCACGAAATCGCGCGGGCCCGTGCCGGGCGGGAATGGCGTGGATGACACCCGTTCCAATCGACCATCGAGCCAGCGCTGAACGTGCACCTGGTCGGTTCCGAGGTCGGCGCTGAACACCGACTCGCCAACGACCAGCGTCGAGTGCGCGTGTGGTCCGTCCTGGTTGGGATGCGGTCCGCTACCCGCACCGGACAGCGATGCCCGCAACGGCCCAACAGTCCCATCTTCAGAAAGTGGAAATGCATCCACCGTTCCGTTGAAGTAGTTGGCGACGTACAGCCACTGCGCTGTCGCACTAATGTGACAGGGCAATTTGCCGCTGGTCGGCTGACCGCCGAGGGATACTAGCGTGTCGCCCTCCCGACGGAAGGCCTCCACCCGCGCTTGCGCCTCATCCGTTGCGTAGACAATTCCAGGCACAATACCGGCGGCGAGAAACGATGGGCAGGAGGTTGTCGCAGCAAGACCGAGGTACTCGAGGCTGCCATCGTTACGCGCCCGAAGAGCCCCGATGCCGCGGCTGGTGCCGTCCATGGAAGCGGTATACGAGCCGGCCCAAAACACGCGCGAGTCCTGAGTCATCAGTAGCCAGCTTCCGGATCAACGATGCCGATGAAACGACCGTCTCCGAGGAAAGCTTCGACATTGATTCGGATGCGCTCGGCCAGGAGCGGAGCCGTCATTTCCGGCGTGTCCGCGCTGTGCGGGGTGATGATGACCCGTGGCTCGTTCCACAGTGGATGGCCGTCGTTGAGTGGTTCCGGATCGGTGACATCGAGGCCGGCACCGGCGATCGTACCCTTTGCGAGCGCCTCGGTGAGGGCATCCGTGTCGACTAGGCCGCCTCTGGCGATATTCACCAAAATTGCTGTCGGCTTCATGGCCGCGAGCTGCGGCGCTGCAATGAGCTTGCTCGTGCCTTCGGTGAACGCGGCCGCGACCACGACAACATCTGCCTTCGGAAGGAGCTCATCGAGGTGGTCTATCGTGAATGTCTGCTCGGCACCCGGCATGGCACCTGCGCTTCGTCGTACGACCGTAACATGCACGTGGAACGGCTCGAGGATCCGGATCAGTTCGATCGCGACCCCCCCGGCGCCGATGATGAGAACAGTGAGCCCGAACAGCGAAGTCCCATCTTTGACCTTGGCCCAGCTGGTAGCTACGACACGTTTCGGAAACTCCCTGAGCAGGGCCAGCGTAAGCGCCAAGGTGTGCTCAGCCACCGGCTGCGAGTATGCACCTTTCGCGCTCGTCCACAGCGGCAGTGCCCTCCCCACAAACTGTGGGAACACCGCGGAAAACCCGTCGACACCGGCCCACGGCAGCTGCACCCACTCGATTTGCGGGTTCTCCGCCAATACGCGAGTGAGATCTTGTGCTTCCTTCGACGACAGCCAGATAACGCCGCGGGTATCGGATGACAGCTCCGCAACTGTTCCGCCTCCCGCACGCACTGCCTCCACAAAAATTTCCTTCGGATTCGGAAGCACAGCGATCGGCCCCGGTGTCGGCCGACGCTCCGCTGGCAACTGTTCCACAGGCGTACTGAGCACTGCCTGATGTTGTGGACTAACTGACACTGGAGTCTCCCTCGTCCTGATTGAGCGTGTGCTCGGCCGCCAGTGATTTGAGGTACGGATGGTACGGACCCTCAAGCACCTCGTCCACTGGTCCCAAGCCCACGATAACGCCACTCTGCATCACGGCGAGACGCGAGGAAGCCCTGACGATAACGCTGAGCGAGCTGCTGACGATCACAGCTGTCAGCTGGCGTTCCGTACGCCACCATTCGAGTGCGTCCAGAACGCCGGAGCGCACAGAGGTGTCCACACCGCGAGTGGGTTCGTCCGCAACGAGGAGACGCGGCTCCAGCACGAGAGCGCGAGCCAGGGCGACGCGCTGGCGCTGTCCGCTGCTGAGTTCGTACGGCATCCGCTGCATAACACTAAGCGGTAACCGCAGCACGTCGATCACGGAGGCGACGGCAGCAGTTGCCTCACGGCTGGAGAAGTGTCGGTCTCTGGAGTAGATCGGTTCTGCGACGTTCTCAGCGACGGTCAGCTGCGGTCTCAGCCGCTCAGCACCATCCTGCGCGAGATAGCCGATCCCGATCGTGAGCCAGTCACGTCTGCGTTTACCCGCCCGTCGTAGCGAGGTTCCCAACACAGACAGGGATCCTCCGCTGATCGTCGGAACACCCTCGTCGCGTCCACCGCGGATCGCACGACCGGCGATAGCCATCGCCAGAGTGGATTTGCCGGAGCCTGACTCACCGATGAGTCCGAGAAACTCACCGGGAGCGACCGTCAGGTTTACTCCGCGCACAGCAACGAATAGCGACGGGGTGCCAGTGGAGCGGTAGTGGATCGAGAGATCGCGAGCGCACACTGCGGGCTCGAGCCTCGGAGGCATCGGCCCTGCCCGTGTCGAATCCGTCGCCGCCGCCACTGTTAGTCTGCGTCTCGCAGTCGCTGCAGTTCGACTCGCCGCAAGGCCTGTTCTCTGGGGTTCGGCACCGGGAGCGAGGCGAGAAGACGCTTAGTGTAGGGATGCTGTGGCGCACCCAGCACCTCAGCGCCTGTCCCCTCCTCCACCAACACACCACGGTGCAACACCGCAATGCGATCAGCCAGCAGGTCTACCACGGCGAGGTCATGACTGATGAACAGTGCGGCGAAACCAAATTCCTTCTGGAGTTCAGCAAACAACTCAAGCACCTTCGCCTGTACGGACACGTCGAGTGCGCTCGTCGGCTCGTCGGCTATGAGCAGCTTCGGCTGGAGAGCCAGCGCCCTGGCCAGGGATGCTCGCTGCCGCTGACCTCCGCTGAGCTCGTGCGGGAAACGGTCACCGTAGCTCTTAGGCAGCTGCACAGCCTCGAGCAGTTCGTCGACTCGGCCCCTGGCTGCGCGGGCATCCCCAGCCGCACGATGCACGATTAGCGGTTCCGCGACGCACTCCGCAATTGTCAGGAGCGGATTAAAACTCGTCGCCGGATCCTGGAACACGAAGCCGATATCGCGGCGCAACGGCCGGAAAGCGCGCTCACGCACGCCGAGCATCTCCTGCCCGAGCACGGCAAGAGAACCACCGCTGATCTTCGTCAGTCCGCCGATCGCGCGTCCGATCGTGGTCTTACCCGATCCGGACTCGCCCACCAAGCCAAGCACCTCCCGCGCGCCGATGTGGAAGCTCACACCGTCCACGGCGCGAAACGCGCCGCGACCAAGCCGCCCGGGATACTCGATCACGAGATCCTTCGCGACCACGAGCGGCTCGCCTCCGGCCAGCTCACGCTCGGCCGCCCTCGCCTTCGTCTTAGCTGTGCCCGCCCCGAGGTACGGAACTGCGGCAAGCAGGCGCTTGGTGTATTCGTGCTGCGGGTTCTCGAACAGACTGTCAGCATCCGCTTCCTCGACGAGTTTCCCCTCGTACATGACGGCCACCCGATCGGCGAGGTCGGCGACGACACCCATGTTGTGGGTGATCAGCACGATGGCCGTATCGAACTCGTCACGGCAGCGCCTCAGCAGATCGAGAATTTCGGCCTGAACGGTCACGTCGAGCGCCGTCGTCGGCTCGTCGGCGACAATCAACTCCGGATCGAGCACGAGAGCCATTGCGATCACGATGCGTTGCTTTTGCCCGCCTGAGAACTGGTGCGGGTAGTAGTCGACACGATGAACGGCATCCGGAATACCGACCTTCTCGAGGATCTCGATCGCTTTCGCCCTCGCCGCGGCACGGCTGTACTTGCCGTGCGCTCGCAACCCCTCGGCGATCTGCCAGCCGATCGTGAACACCGGGTTAAGCGCGGTCGACGGCTCCTGGAACACCATGGCAACACCGGTGCCCCGTATTTCGCGCAATCGGGCGTGCGAAACCTCGATGACATTATCCTTGCCGATTAAGACGACACCAGATGTCGTGGCAGTTTCAGGAAGCAGGCCCAGGATGGTCTTCGCAGTCACTGTCTTGCCGCTGCCGCTCTCGCCCACGATTGCTAGAACCTCACCCGCCTTCACAGACAGGCTGACACCGTCGACGGCGCGTACATCGCCGCCGTCGGTCGCGAAAGTCACGTTGAGGTCTGAAATCCGAACCGCTTCGTCCCCTTTGGTGAGGCTACTCATGATCGACCTTCCAACTCATCGAGATCCTGCACCGATTCGGACTCGATGCCATCGGCTGCGAGATCCACGGCCGAGGTTGCGGCTCCCACCGCACGATGGCGCGTGCGCAATCTCGGATCCGCCAGGTCATTCAGGCTCTCGCCAACGAGCGTGATCCCCAGTACTACGAGCACGATGGCCGCTCCAGGGAAGACGGAGGTCCACCAGATGCCCGCCGCAACGTCTGAAATCGACTTATTGAGATCAAAACCCCACTCCGCAGCCGACGTCGGTTCGATTCCAAAGCCGAGAAAACCGAGGCCCGCGAGCGTAAGAATTGCCTCAGACGCGTTAAGAGTGAAGATGAGCGGCAGCGTTCGTACGGAGTTGCGGAGGACATGCCGAAACATGATGCGCGCATTGCTGGTGCCAATGACCTTCGCCGACTCGACGAAGGCCTCCGCTCTGATCCGCACTGTTTCTGAGCGCACCACGCGAAAATACTGCGGGATAAAGACGACTGTGATGGAAATCGATGCCGCGAGGATTCCACCGAAGACGTTGGACTGGCCTTTCGAAATCACGATTGTCATGACAATCGCCAACAGCAGGGACGGGAATGCGTAGACCGCATCACTCACGACAACCAGGATTCGATCGAGCCACCCACCGAAGTAACCGGAAACGAGACCGATGAGCACACCCGCGAAAATCGACAGGATAACCGCGACCACGATCACCATGACCGCTGTCTGCGAACCCCAGATCACCCGGGACAGCACGTCGTAGCCGCCTACCGTTGTGCCGAGCAGATGCGTGGAATTGGGCGCGACCTGCGCCCCGAATGATCCTGAAGCGTCGCGCAATTGCGAGAAACCGTAGGGCGCGATGAGCGGTGCGAGCGCGGCTGTGAGCAAGAACACGCCCACAATGACCAGACCAGCGACGAGCATGCCTCGCTGCAGCCCCACACTCTGCTTCAGGTGGCTGACAATGGGCAGCCTCGACCACAGGCTGCGACGGGGAACCACAGTGGACGTCATCGTCAGTACCTCACCCTCGGATCGATGAGCGCCGCTATCACGTCGACAACAAAGTTGGTTACCGCGACGATTACTGCCAGCAGGGCGACGATGCCCTGCACGGCAACGAAATCACGAGCGTTCAGATATTGCACGAGCATGAAGCCGAGGCCTTTCCATTCGAACGTCGTTTCGGTCAGAACAGCACCACCGAGCAGAAGTGCGATCTGCAAACCGATGACCGTGATGATGGGCACGAGAGCCGGCCGGTACGCATGCTTTCGCACGAGTCTCAGCTCGCCAACCCCACGAGACCTGGCCGCATCGACATACTCCGCGCCGAGCGTTCCTATGACGTTCAGTCGCACCAGTCGCAGAAATACTCCGGCGGTCAGGAGGCCGAGTGCGATCCCCGGGAGAACCGCGTGCACCAGGACGTTGCCAATGTCACCCGGAACGCCGGTGCGGAACGCGTCAATCAGATAGATACCAGTCGGGTGATCCAGAAGCTGCATATTAAGTTCTGTCCCGGTGGACGCACGTCCGGACACGGGAAGCCAGTGCAACCAGACCGCGAACACGAGCTTGAGCAGCAGTCCGGCGAAGAAGACCGGGGTGGCATAGAAGAGGATGGCGAGAACTCGCAGTACCGCATCCGGCCACCTGTCTCGCAAATACGCCGCTAGCATCCCGAGTGGAATTCCCACGATGAACGCGACGATGAGGGCGTAGAACGCAAGCTCAAGAGTCGCGCCGCCGTACGTGAGGAGAATCTCGGAGATGGGTCGGTTGTCGCTCAACGTCGAGCCGAAGTTGCCGGTAAAGATTTGCCCGATGTACTCGAAATACTGCAGGAGGATGGGGCGGTCGTACCCAGCAGCATGGATGCGCACCTGCAGTTGGTCTGCGCTGAGCCTGCCTCCGAGCGCCGCAGTGATCGGGTCGCCTATGGCGTGCATCAGGATGAACACCATCGACACCAGGATGAACACTGTCGGGATGATCAGCAGAAACCGCACCACAATGTAGCGCCCAAGAGTGCTGCTCTCGCGTTTCCGCTTCTTCTGCCCCGATGGCGCACCCGCCGGCGCCGTGTCAGGGATCACGGTTGAAGTCATCATTGCCAATCTTCACGCGAAACAGGTCGAGCGAATACGCAGACCAAAGGAGGACTGATTCCAGAAAGAAAGGGGACGACCCGCAATGAATTGCGGACCGCCCCCTCTACGGCTCAACCGATTTTAGCCGGGCGAGCCCATTTCATAGTGGAACCTACTTGCTGAGTACACCAAAGCGGAACTTGAAGGACGCATCGAGCGTCGAGTCGACACCCTTCACATCCTTACCAGAAACCGCGACCTGTGCTCCCTGCAGCATCGGCAGGGTCGACAGCTGAGCCGCAACCTTCGCCTGGATTTCCTCGATCTCGGCCTTGCGCTTGGTCGCGTCGGTCTCAGTAGCCTGCTTCTGGATGAGGGCGGTCACTGCCGGGTCGTTGTAGTGATTCTTCAGGAAGTTGTCCTCCTGGAAGAACGGCGACAGGTAGTTGTCGGCGTCCGAGTAGTCCGGGAACCAGCCGAGCTGGTATGCCGGGTACACGTCAGCAGAACGGTCCTTTGAATACTGGACCCACTCGGTCGACTGCAGGTTGACCGTAAACAGACCGGATGACTCCAACTGAGACTTAATCAACGCGTACTCGTCGCCAGAACTCGCCCCATAGTGGTCCGGGTTGTACTGAAGGTTCAGCGCAACGGGGACGGTCACTCCGGCGGCGGCGAGAGCGGACTTGGCTTTCGCCGCATCCGGCGCACCATTTCCGTCGCCATAGAGGCCTTTGAGAACCTCGGTGGCGCCGGTCAGTCCGGCGGGAACGTAGGAGAACAGGGGCAGGTAGGTACCCTTGTAAACCTGGTCTGCGAGCGCGCTGCGGTCAATCAGGTCAGCGGCCGCCTGACGGACGGCGAGCGACTTAGCCGCATCCGCGTCAGCAGTCTTGGCACCATACGGCATCGTGTCGAAGTTGAAAACGATGTAGCGGATTTCTCCACCCGGACCTTTGTGGACAGTGACGTTCTTGTTCTTGGACAGGCTCTCGATGTCGGTTGCAGACAGGCTGCGGGTTGCGACGTCGATGTCACCTTCCTGAACGCCAAGCTTCATGTTCGACTGGTCGGCGAAATACTTCAGGTTGACGGTACCCGTCTTGGGCGTTCCGAGCAGTCCCTTGTAGCCGTCGAACGTCTTGAACTGAACGAGTTCGTTGAACTTGTAGCTCGAGATCGTGTACGGGCCAGCAAAAGCCTTGTCCTTGACGATCTGGGCATCCGTCGCAAGCTTGTCAGCAGAGAAGCTCTGCTCGTCGACGATCGGGCCAGCTGGGCTAGAGAGGATTTGAGGCCAGATCTGGTCATTGGCCTGCTTGAGGTGGAAAACGACCGTGGTCGCATCCTTCGCCTCGGTGCTGTCCAGGTTGTACAAAAGGCTCGACGGACCATTGTCGGCAGCGATCTTCAGCTGACGGTCGAAGGAGAACTTGACGTCAGAGGAGGTCAGTGCGTGACCATTCGCGAACTTCAGGCCCTTCTTAAGCACAACCGTGTACTCGGTCGGCGCGGTGAACTTCGCCGAGACCGCGATGTCCGGCTTTACATCTGCGCTGCCAGGTGTGGAGTTCATGAGGAATGGGTACACGTTGTTCATGATGAAGAACGAACCGTTGTCGTAGGAGCCTGCCGGATCAAGCAGTGTCACCTTGTCTGTGGTGCCGACGGTGATCGAACCCGAAGAGCTCGCGCCGCTTGAATTGGAACTCCCGTTGGTGGCCGAGCAACCGGAAAGGGCAAGTGCCGCGATTGCGACGCCTCCCAGAACGGTGAGCGACCGCTTTCGAACAGTGGATGCGGATGTCATATCTGCCTCTCATGTGGATGCGAAGAACATCGCGACTCGCGAAGTTTCGCGAGCCGGATCTTGCTGTATGAGTCCTTGGTAACACACAACGTGCACTACCTGCGAATCCCACGCGAACTTGTGTCCCAATGTTTATGAGCGTCGCTGTGCACAAAAACGCCCGATAGGTGCAAACGTACGCGAGATCACGCGATAAAACGCCGCAGAATTGGAAGCACCACTCACGCGCTATTCGGCCCGGAGGGCACGACGTTCCGCCTCAATACGAACCAGCTCTGTCTGAATCTCGCGATACTTATCGTGCTCGGCCACGGCATCCGTTCGCTGCAAACGACCGAGGAGCTCTGCCTTACCGCGCAGGAGGTCGCGGCCAATCAAATCGATGGTAACGCCCTGGCAATAAATGCCGAGCTCCCGCCCGTCCTTTTCAGGGAGCGGAGCCACACCGAGTTCCTGCACAAGAGTCATGAACGGGCCCGGTACCTCCGAGATCACCCTCGCGAGCCAGTCCGGAGACTCGAGAGCGTCCACGCTTGCGGCAATGCCGTCGCGCACGACCGCGAGCGACGCGTTCGAGTAGGTCACGATGTTCGCTCGTTCGACCAGCTCGCGGCCGACGGCCGCCGGCTGCTGCAGGATGGCCATCAGCGCGTCACGTTCCAGCCGAGTGGCCGGATCGGTCGGCAGGTGCACGAGTGACGGACCAGACTCGACGGGTGAAACCGACCCGACAGTGGCGGCGTGATCTGTGCCCATTCTCTGTTCAGCATTACCCTGCTGCGCTGCTGGCCTCGACGACGCCGCACCACGAGCCGACGCGACCGCCCGCCCCACCTCCTGCAGGTCCATGCCCAGCCACTTCGCGAGGTCGCGCACATATCCGACGTTAAGGGCCTGATCACGAATACTCGCGACCACTGGAGCCGCCGCCCGAAGCGCTGCAACCCTGCCCTCCACCGTGTCGAGGTCAAACCCGGCGAGCACCCGACGCACCATGAACTCAAACATCGGCTTCTTGGTCGCGATGAGTCGGCGCACTGCATCGTCGCCACGCTCGAGCCTAAGATCACACGGGTCCAGTCCGCCTGGGGCCACCGCTACGAAGGTCTGCGCGGCGAAACGCTGCTCCTCGCTGAACGCGCGGCTGGCGGCCTTCTGTCCAGCCTCGTCTGGGTCGAAAGTGAAGACAACCTCCCCCGTGCCCGTCGTGTCGCGGTTATCGACGTCGCCGAGCACGCGCCGGATGACCTTGATGTGGTCCACGCCGAACGCGGTGCCGCAGGTCGCCACCGCGGTCGTGACGCCAGCCAGATGGCACGCCATGACATCCGTGTAGCCCTCGACCACGACGACCTGGCGCCCGCGGGAGATGTCCCGTTTGGCGAGGTCGAGGCCGTAGAGTACCTGCGACTTGTGGTAAATCGCCGTTTCGGGAGTGTTCAGGTATTTCGGACCCTGGTCGTCATCCAGTAGCTTGCGGGCACCGAAACCCAGGGTTTGGCCAGTGACATCCCTGATCGGCCAGACCAGGCGTCCGCGAAATCGATCGTACGGGCCACGATCCCCCTCGCCGGTGAGACCAGCGCCCAGCAGCTCCGCATCGGTAAAACCGAGGCCCCTTAAGTGCTTGCTGAGAGCGTCGTAACTTTTGGGCGCGAAGCCGACGCCGAAGCGCTCCGCTGCTGATGGGTCGAAGCCGCGTTTTCCGAGGAACACGCGGCCCGGCTCCGCGTCTGGCTTGCTCAACCGAGAGATGAAGAACTCAGCGGCGGCCTGGTTTGCCGCGAGCAGCCTGGCCCGAATGCCGTGGTCTGCGTTCGCCTGCCCGCCATCCTCGTAATGGAGCTCAAAGCCGATTCGGGCCGCCATTCGCTCCACCGACTCGGTGAATGTGGTGTGATCCATCTTCTGCAGGAAGGTGAACACATCGCCGTCTTCGCCGCAGCCAAAGCAGTGGTAGCGCCCGACCTGGGGCCGCACGTGGAAACTCGGGCTACGTTCGTCGTGGAACGGGCAAAGCCCCTTGAGGGAACCCACTCCCGCCCCCTTGAGCGTGACGTAGTCCCCGACGATGTCGACGATATTGACCCGTGCCCGCACCTCGTCGATGTCGCTTCGTCTGATTAGGCCGGGCATGCCCTCATTCTAGTTTCGGCGGCGCGGCTTCCCGCCCGCGCCCTGCGCTGACCTGCCCCTTTCCCGCACTACATCCCATGGCGCAGTTTCGGAAATTCAGGACTTTGGTCAGGGCCGATGAAGTCGCGGCCTCACTCAGCGGGAACCGTGTGCTGCATCGATACCAAAGTCCCGAATTTCCGAAAGCAACGACGCGGGGAACGCCTTGGTCGGCTAACCGACGAGGTGCGTGTGCCAGGCGATCGCTGACTGATCAGTCAAACTTGCAACCTGATCGACGACCGACCGCTTACGCCCCGCATCCGTGGCCGCATCGCGCCAGTCCTCGGCGAAACCGGGGTCGAGCGCGTCGGCTCCACGGTCAAGCAGCACCTCGGCAAGCTCCGTGAGGATGTCACGCTGGTTTGCATAGATAGGCTGGCGGGTGTTCTTCGACATAACGAATGCGGCGACGATGCCCTTGAGCACCGCAATCTCTGCACGGATTTCCCTCGGTATCACGATGTCTGCACCGAAACGGATGAACGGGCCGCCGTCGAAAGTTGCCCGTGTTGCCTGGACTGCCGCACCAGCGAAACGACCGATGAGCTGGCTGGTGAGGTTCTTCAATCTTCCCTGGGACTGGCGGGTACCGTCCCACTCGTCGATCCACACCGTGAGCGAATCCAGCCGGTCGAAGGCCGCGACGAGTTCGTCGTGGGTCAACTCACCGCCAATCCAGTCGAACATCGAATCGACCAGTTCACCGTGATCGACGCGCGCGCTGAGAGACGCGACATCGATGTACCCGGTGGCGATAGCATCCTCAAAATCATGTACAGAGTATGCAATGTCGTCGGAAAGG
>JBDTIM010000076.1:0-4128 GCA_039936355.1 Lacisediminihabitans sp.
ACGCTGAGTACATGCACAAGCAACGACGATACCTTCACTAGTCTAAAAGCACCTAAACGTCCGCGGTGAGCCGGACTGACAGCGAAGGGTTATATGTTCAAGAAAATTCTCGTTGCGAACCGTGGCGAAATCGCGATCCGTGCTTTCCGTGCCGCATATGAGCTGGGATCGCAGACGGTAGCCGTATTTCCGTATGAAGACCGCAACTCGATGCACCGACTCAAGGCGGATGAGGCATACCAGATTGGCAGCCCAGGTCATCCTGTGCGTGCCTATCTCGATGTCACCGAGATCATTCGGGTAGCGCTCAAATGCGGGGCGGATGCAATTTACCCCGGCTACGGATTTCTCTCGGAAAACCCCGAACTTGCCGAAGCGGCGGCGGCCGCGGGTATCACCTTCATCGGACCGGGCCAGCACGTACTGGAAATGGCCGGCAACAAAGTCACAGCGAAGGAACATGCTGCCGCTGCTGGTGTTCCCGTGCTGAAGTCAACTCCGGCATCGAAGGATGTCGAGGAGCTTTTGGCCGGAGCTGCGGACATTGGCTTCCCGATTTTTGCCAAGGCCGTCGCTGGAGGCGGAGGGCGTGGGATGCGCCGCGTCGACAGCTATGACGAGCTGCGTCCGGCCCTCGAAGAGGCCATGCGTGAGGCGGACAGTGCCTTCGGTGACCCCACGATGTTCCTCGAGCAGGCCGTTGTGCGGCCTCGCCACATCGAGGTGCAGATCCTTGCAGACTCGACGGGGGAGACGATTCATCTGTTCGAGCGCGACTGTTCGGTGCAGAGGCGCCACCAGAAGGTGGTCGAGATTGCCCCCGCGCCCAACCTGGACGACGGCATCCGCGAGGCGATGTATCGCGATGCCATCGCGTTCGCAAAGTCGATCGGCTATGTGAACGCCGGTACGGTGGAATTCCTGCTCGATACGGCCGGGGAGCGCAAGGGTCAGCACGTTTTCATCGAGATGAACCCTCGCATCCAGGTCGAGCACACCGTGACAGAAGAGATCACGGATGTCGACCTTGTGCAGGCGCAGATGCGCATCGCCTTTGGGCAGAGCCTGGGCGAGCTCGGGATGCATCAAAGCGACATCCACTTGCGCGGGGCCGCCCTGCAGTGCCGCATCACCACAGAGGACCCAGCAGCCGGGTTCAGGCCGGACACCGGGAAGATCACGACCTACCGCTCACCGGGTGGCGGCGGCATCCGACTCGATGGCGGTACGGTCGCGGCGGGAACTCAGGTCAGTCCACATTTCGATTCAATGCTCGTGAAGATGACCTGCCGAGGCAGGGACTTCCCTGCAGCAGTCGCCCGAGCCAAGCGTGGGCTCGCAGAATTTCGAATTCGTGGAGTCTCCACCAATATTCCGTTCCTGCAGGCGTTGCTCGAAGACCCATCCTTTGTTGCAGGGGAACTGAGCACCTCGTTTATCGATGAACGTCCTGAGCTTCTGACTGCGCATCCATCCAAAGACCGCGGCACCAAGATACTAAGTTGGCTTGCTGACGTGACGGTCAATCACCCGAACGGCGACGGTGCTGGACTCGTCAGGCCAGCCGCCAAGCTGCCTGCAGTGGACCTTCACACGCCTGCGCCGGCCGGTTCCAGACAGAGGCTGCTCGAGCTCGGTCCGGTGAGGTTTGCCGCTGCGCTTCGCCAGCAAACCGCACTCGGTGTCACGGAGACGACTTTCCGTGACGCACACCAGTCGCTTCTCGCTACCAGAGTGCGCACCAAAGATCTGCTCAAGGTCGCGCCATATGTGGCCAGACTTACCCCCCAGCTACTCTCCGTCGAGGCGTGGGGCGGTGCCACATACGATGTCGCACTTCGCTTCCTCGGCGAGGATCCCTGGGACCGCCTCGCCGCTCTGCGCGATAGCCTGCCGAACATCGCGATCCAAATGCTGCTCCGCGGAAGGAACACCGTCGGATACACACCGTATCCGACAGAGGTGACGGATGCCTTCGTGAGCGAAGCGGCCAGCACAGGCGTCGATATCTTCCGCATCTTCGACGCTCTCAACGACGTCTCACAGATGAAGCCCGCGATCGACTCTGTGTTGGAAACCGGTACCGCTGTCGCTGAGGTGGCGCTCTGTTACACGGGTGACCTTCTCGATCCCGCCGAAAAGCTCTACACGCTCGACTACTACCTGAAATTGGCTGACCAGATTGTCTCCGCTGGCGCACACATCCTCGCCATCAAGGACATGGCCGGGCTCCTTCGCGCTGGCGCAGCCGAGAAACTGGTATCTGCCCTCAGAGAGCGGTTCGACGTCCCTGTGCACTTGCACACCCATGACACCGCTGGCGGTCAACTAGCGACCCTCCTGGCGGCCAGCCGCGCTGGCGTGGATGCGGTGGATGTGGCGAGCGCACCCATGGCGGGAACGACCAGCCAACCCTCGGCATCCGCTCTCGTCGCTGCCTTGGCCAACACGGAGCGGGACACCGGACTTTCGCTGACGGCAGTCTCCGACCTCGAACCGTACTGGGAAGCCGTGCGTCAGGTGTATCACCCGTTCGAGTCCGGCTTGGCTGGGCCGACCGGCCGAGTGTACAAGCACGAGATTCCCGGTGGGCAGCTCTCGAATCTTCGCCAACAGGCCATTGCTCTTGGCCTGGCGGACCGGTTCGAGAAGATCGAAGACCTGTACGCTGCCGCGAGCACAATTCTCGGCAACCCGCCGAAGGTCACTCCGTCGTCCAAAGTTGTCGGAGACCTCGCGCTGGCGCTTGCCGCCACGGACGCCGACCCCGCAGACTTTGAAGCGCATCCGGAGAAGTACGACATACCAGACTCGGTGATCGGCTTTATGGCAGGGGAACTGGGAAATCCTCCAGGGGGATGGCCCGAGCCGTTCCGCAGTCGTGTACTGGCAGGCCGGACAGTCAAGCTCGGCATCACGGATATTTCGGACGAGGATCGCGCGGCGCTGGCGGCTGGGACGGACGAGCGCCGGTCCGCCCTCAACCGATTGCTCTTTCCCGGTCCAACCAAACAGTTCAACCAGGTGCGGGAACAGTACGGCGACCTGTCTGTCATCGACACCGTCGACTATCTTTACGGCCTCAAGCAGGGCTCAGAGCACATCGTCGAGATTGATACAGGGGTCAGCCTCTATTTCGGACTCCAGGCCATCGGCGAGGCCGACGACAAGGGCATGCGAACGGTCATGGCAACTCTTAACGGGCAGCTCAGGCCCGTCTTCGTGCGCGACAGAGGAATCGCGCTCGAGAGCACGAGTGTTGAGAAGGCAGACCCGGCGAATGTCGGTCATGTCGCGGCTCCGTTCTCCGGTGTTGTGACACTCCAGGTTGATCAGGGAGCCGTGGTGACTGTGGGCCAGAATGTCGCGTCGATCGAGGCGATGAAGATGGAAGCTGCCATCACCGCATCCGTTGCGGGGACAGTTCGCCGGCTCGCGATTCCACGGACGCAGCAGGTTGATGCAGGGGATCTATTGATCGAGATAGTTCCGTCCTGAAGGTGCGTGGATGCCCGTGTGGTATGCCCGAAGCGGGTCCATCCGCGGCCCCGGGGTAAACTAGAGGGCTGATCAACGAAGGAGAGGTGACGTTGTGGTAGCGATCAAACGCAAGAAGTTGGATGAGCGAGGGTCCGTTCTCGAACACCAGCTCGACCAAACAGTGGGTGCCATGGACCTCCAAGACGACCTGACCTCGAACCTCCCAGACAGCTTGACTATCGACGTCAGTCTGCCCGCTACCGTGCACGATGCGCCGGAAGACGAACTCGCGGTAGCCATCGTCGAGGTGCCCATAAACCCTGGTGTGATCATCGGAGGCGGGGCACCCGTCACGACATCTATTCCCGTCGTTCCTCCGGTCTCCGCCGAACCCGAAGAGATCGTGGAGGAACAGGTCATTCCCGCGTTGCCGGTCACGGCGGATTCCGTCTACAGCAGACGAGACCGGCTGCGAGGCGAGGTGTCGCTCACCCCTGAACCGGCCGCAATGCTCACTGCGGATCGATTAATTGACAACAGGAAGACTAAGCGTCCACGCCCAGAGGGTGGCTGGAACACATTTGTCTATGGTGCGAGCCTTCACCTGGTCAACCTTGGCGACTCACCGGCCGTTCGCGCACACAAGGC
>JBDTIM010000077.1:0-9605 GCA_039936355.1 Lacisediminihabitans sp.
TGGGAATCGGACCCACTACCTCTTCCTTACCAAGGAAGTGCTCTACCAATGAGCTAAGGGGGCGAACGCCATGACGCCGCCGGCCACCCGGAGCCGTTTTGGCACCGTTAGAGAATAGCATCCCACGCCACCGCTCCACGCATCCGCGACTCCCGCGAGATGCCAGTTATAGGGGCTATTCGAGCCGGATGACCCCGATAACTGGCATCTCGCGTGAAGTACGTCACCCGAACGGGGTACATAGCGGAGTGCAAGCGCTTGCATAATGTCAAGGGGGATGCCGTAGGGTTTTGAACGACCCCCTTGATGCCCACAGAGAGCATGATTGTGCCCACTCCCTTACTTCACCTCCCTAACGTCACGCCAGGAACCGAGTGGTGGCGTTCCGCCGTGATCTACCAGGTGTACCCGCGCTCTTTCGCCGATGCCACCGGCGACGGCATGGGCGACCTCATCGGCATCACGAAACGGCTTCCCTCGCTCGCCGCGCTCGGCATCGACGCGGTCTGGCTCTCCCCGTTCTATACGTCCCCTCAGAAGGACGCGGGTTACGACGTCGCCGACTACTGCGACGTCGATCCGCGGTTCGGAACCCTCGACGACTTTTACGCCCTGGAGAATGAGGCACGCGCGCTCGGGCTCAAAATAATCGTCGACCTCGTGCCCAACCACTCCTCCGACCAGCACGTCTGGTTCCAGGAGGCACTCGCCGCCCCGGAGGGCAGTCCCGAGCGTGCCCGCTACCTGTTTCGAGACGGCAAGGGGCCGAATGGCGACCTGCCGCCGAACAACTGGCAATCTGTCTTCGGCGGCGACGCCTGGACCCGCGTCACGCGCCCGGACGGCACCCCGGGACAGTGGTACCTGCACCTCTTCGACACCTCCCAGCCCGACTTCGACTGGCAGAACCCGTGGGTGCGCGAGCAGTTCCTCGACATCCTTCGTTTCTGGCTCGACCGCGGCGTCGACGGTTTCAGAGTGGATGTTGCCCACGGCCTGATCAAGCAAGCCGGGCTTCCCGACTACACGCCCCCGGTCGACAGCGGGAGCATGGGTGGTACGACGAGACCAATCGAGCACAGGCCGATCACGGGAGAGCCCGGCCGCGCGCATCCACTCGCCGAGTCGACGCCCGCTGAACCGACACCGCCCTATTGGGCGCAGGATGGCGTGCACGAGATCTACCGCAGCTGGCGCGAGCTGCTCGACAGCTATCCAGGCGAGCGGGTGTTGGTCGCCGAGGCCTGGGTGGAGCCGCTAAGCAAGCTCGCCAACTGGGTGCGCCCCGATGAAATGAACCAGGCCTTCAACTTCGCCTACCTCAGCACGCGCTGGGAGCCGGACGAGATCCGCACCGTCATCGACGAGTCCCTGCAGGCCTTCGCGAGCGTTGGAGCACCCAGCACCTGGGTGCTCTCGAACCACGACGTCATCAGGCACGCGACCCGACTCGCACTCACCGAGGAAATCCCGCAGGGCGACGGTATCGGCCCGGACTCGAAGGCCAAACCGATTCCCGAGTTGGGGCTGCGCAGGGCGCGCGCGGCAACCTCGCTGATGCTCGGCCTGCCCGGCAGCGCATACCTCTATCAGGGCGAAGAACTCGGCCTGCCAGAAGACGTGACCCTGCCCGACTCTGCGCGACAAGATCCCACCTGGTTCCGCACCAAACACGAGCGCTATGGACGGGACGGATGCCGCGTGCCGATCCCGTGGGAAGCCACACTGCCTGCCTACGGCTTCAGTCCTACCGGCGAGAGCTGGCTTCCGCAGCCGGCGGACTGGGCACGGTTCGCGAGGGACAGTCAGGACGGCGTCCCCGGATCAACCCTCGAGCTGTACCGCCTCGCGTTGAAGCTCCGCGCCGAACATCGGCTGGGTCTCGGCACGCTCCAGTGGCTCGCCGGGTACACCGATGACGTGGTCGCCTACCGCAACGGCGCCGTCATCGTGGTGGCGAACCTGGGGGCAACCGACGTAACGTTGCCCGCCGGCACGCTGCTGTGCGCTTCCGAAAAGCTCCGCGACGGAAACCTTCCGAGCGACACGACGGCCTGGATTCTGGCCTAACGGTGCCCCAATGGGATCAGTTGGCGTTCGCCTTCAACCAGGCGAACGGATCGACCGGTACACCGTTGATGTGAATCTCCAGGTGCAAATGGGCACCGGTTGATTCACCCGTGCTGCCTACCAGCCCGAGCGTCTGGGTGACCTTGACCTGCTCGCCAACGGTCACGGTGATGGAACCGTCCAGCATGTGTCCGTAGAGGCTCTGTATCTTCTGCCCGTTGATCACGTGATCCACAATGACGTGATTGCCGTACCCGGAGTGCGAGTTCACGACGGCGCTGACCACACCGTCGGCGATAGCACCGATGGCAACTCCCCGACCGGGAGTGAAGTCAACACCCTCGTGGAAGGAAGAGCATCCGCCACACGGCGCGATCCGAGGACCGAACCCGCTGGAGATCGGTACGGGCACGGGGAAAGGCCACTGAATTGTGCCGTTGATGTCGTTGGTGTAGTTGAAGTTGCGATTGCCGTACTTGAGTTGAATTTGCTCGACGAGCGAACTTACTGTGTACGTGTCATGAGTTGCTGGAACCTCCGCAGCAGCGGACGCGACCTGCAACGACTGCGCGTGGGAGGTGAACGACTTCGTCGGAACACCGGCGGCATCAGCAGCGTTGTAGAACGCATTCGCTGGCAGCGACGTCGAGACCATCAGTGCGCCGACACCGATCATGGCACTGATGGAGAACAGTTTCGAGAACAAGGTACGACGCCTGCTCAACCCGCCACGACGACGCGTGAGCGCGGAACGACCTCGCGGAGCACCACGGCGGAGGCCACGGGTCCGAGCCGGTGTGCCGCTCGTTGGCTTGCTCTCCGGCAACTTACTGCTCGTCGACCTGCTGCTTGTTGACGCAGAGCGGCTCTCGGCCTGCGCGGATGTTTCGGGCATGAGTGACTCGGTAACGCTCGCGATCTCGACCGCTGCGGCTGCGCGTTCGGCGCGCGCCGCGCGCCTCGATCCTGGTACCGGGACGGAAGTCCCCGCGGTCGTGCTCACATCTGCGGCCAGCGGAGCGGGGCCGGCTTGCGCGCGATGGCGAAGCTCCCGACGCGAGCGCGGCATCTCAGACCGTGGCGTCTCAGACAACGGCACCTCGGACAGCAGTTCTTCTGGGACGATGGGCCCCCGAGCTGCCGATTGCTGGTTCCTCTGGCGTGGGCCTGGCACCGTGGCGCCATCCTCTTCCAGGTTCCAGCTGAAGTCACCCACCGGCTAGCGCACTCCGCGAATCGGGTTGCCGATCGCGCTCGTGGCGGCACGAACAAAGGCAATCAGCATTAAAGTAGTCTCCTCGAATAGACGCAACAATTGCGATGACGACCGCGCTCGATAAACACCGCGCAGAGACATCATCGTGAAACGTCTATGTAACGAACTTATAAAGAATAAACCATGACTCCGCCTGAATCAAACTTCTCGCAGTTATATCTTGAACTCGAGAAGTACTCGCTCCAGCTCGGCGGCAACGGACGGCTCAGCGCAGAGCAAAAATTCGGCCGTCGCTGCCGCACCCCGCAGACCACGCACCGCAGCACCGGCCTCTGCCGCCACGAGCGCGCCCGCCGCGTGATCCCACGGATTGAGCCCTCGCTCGTAGTGCGCGTTAAGTCGCCCACACGCCACAAAACACAGATCAAGGGATGCGGTGCCCATCCTCCGAATATCCCGCACCTCGCCGATCAGCTTCGCGACGACAGCCGCCTGATCGAGCCGTTTGGCCGCGCTGTAGGAGAAGCCCGTGCTCACCAGCGCCTGCGACAGTTCCACTGCCGGTGCGACCCGGATCCGCTCGTCACCGAGAAAGGCGCCTCCGCCGCGCGTCGCGGTGAAGGTCTCTCCGGTCACCGGATTCACTACCGCACCGGCAAGTGCCCGCCAGGTCGCCGGGTCGGGGTCGCCCTCCACCACAGCAATACTCACCGCGTAGTGGGGTATTCCATAGAAGTAGTTGACCGTGCCGTCGATCGGGTCAACCACCCAGGTCAGGCCACTACTGCCCACATCCGCGCCGCTCTCCTCACCCAGGAAACCGTCACCCGGCCGGACTTTCGCCAGCAACGAGCGGATGAGCTGCTCAGACTCCCTGTCAGCATTAGTGACGATGTCCTCTTGCGAGGATTTGCTCGCGGCTACCTCGACGCCGTCTGCCCTGCGCTGCCGGACGAGCCTGCCCGCAGCAAGCGCGGCGTCTCTGGCAATGGTGAGCAGTTCGCTGGTGCCTGCGGTCATGGTGCTCCCTTGTGATGGTCCACAGCACAAAGGCCCGAACGCTGACTGGGTCAGGCCGCCGGGCCTTTGGCAATGGTGGCAAGTGCCGGATTCGAACCGACGAAGTCTAAGACGGCTGATTTACAGTCAGATCCCTTTGGCCACTTGGGTAACTTGCCATACGCCGCCGGCCACATGTAGTCATCTGACCGAAGGCGCCTATAAAGGATACAGGGTGCCGAGGGTTCCAAAAATCGCGATCGCGGCACGGGAACTCGGCTACGTTACGAGCTCATCTGCGTTCAGCTGCGACACGGATGCCGCGCTAGCGGGTTACATCGGCCGCATAGCGGTTGGCGGCGTCCATAACGTCGCCCAGGTACTGGCGTGAGCTGTTGTAGGCGAGCACCCCGCGCTCCCAGCCGCCTTCCGTGCCGAGAGTTCCGGCCGCCCGGCACAGATAGTGGGCGGCGGCCATGGTCGCATCGAAGATGTTCTGCGGGTTCTCCACACCGTCGCCGTTGGCGTCAATGTGCCAGTTGCGCCACGAGTCCGGCAGAAACTGCATCGGGCCCACTGCCCGGTCACCGACCGTATCCCCGTCAATCGCGCCACCATCGGAGTCAGGAACGTGCGCAAAGCCGTTGCCGTCGAGCGCCACACCATACAAGGGCGGACTCAGTGTGCCGTCGGTGGCAAGCGTTGTTCCACGGATCAGTCCGTGCCTGGACTCTACCCAGCCGATGCCGGCCAGAGTGTTCCATGACAGCTCGCACCGGGGGTTCGCCGCAGCGACCTGAAGCGTCACGCCCGCATACGCCTTCAACGCCGTCACCGGGATGCTCGTGGCCGCTGCGACCCTGGTGATCCACCCAGGGTCTGCCGCGTTCACCACACCTGGGCCAGGGTCCGTCGGATTCGCTTCGGGGAGCGGTGCGGGCGAGACGACGGTGGCGCGGGGGGAGTGGATGGGAGACGGGAGCGCATCCGGTGCGAAATAGGCGAAGATCGTCAGGATCACCAGCGCAAGCGCTGCCACGCCCGCAACGACGGTGATGATGACGGTTCTGGGCTTTACCATGGTGTCTCCCATCTTGCCGGGCCAACCCGGTTAAGCTGCTGACATGGCAGATTCCAGCTTTGACATCGTGAGCAAGGTCGACAAAATGGAGCTCGACAACGCTCTGCATCAAGCCCAGAAGGAAATCGCGCAGCGATACGACTTTAAGAACGTGGGCGCATCGGTCGACTGGAGCGGGGAAAAGGTGCTCATTAAGGCCAACGCCGAGGAGCGCGCGAAGGCTGTGCTCGACGTGTTCGAGCAGAAGTTGATCAAGCGCGGCATCTCTCTGCGCAGTCTCGACGCTGGTGAGCCATACGCCTCCGGCAAGGAATACCGCATCGAGGCATCGGTCAAGCAGGGCATCGCCCAGGAGGACGCGAAGAAGATCGCGAAGATCATCCGCGACGAGGGGCCCAAAGGTGTGAAGTCCCAGATTCAGGGCGACGAACTGCGGGTCAGCTCGAAGAGCCGCGACGACCTCCAGCAGACCATGGCGGTGCTGAAGGCAGCCGACCTGGCTGTCGACCTCCAGTTCATCAACTACCGGTAACGTCATGCGCGCGGGGCATGGGAGTACCAGATGAGCGATGCTTGGATCGTTCCTGCCATCACGGTCCTCGCAGTGGCTGTTGATCTTTCGATCAGGGTGTTCGCACTCGCCTACGTGCCGCGCAACCGCAAGCCGCAGACCGCGATGGCATGGCTGCTCGCGATCTTTTTGATCCCGTATGTTGGCTTCCTCTTGTTCCTGCTCTTCGGCAGCACGAAACTCCCGAAGCGGCGACGTGAGAAACAGGCCGAGATCAACGCGTACATCCTCGAGACCACCGAGGGTATGGATGACGTGGTGCGAGATCCGGAGTTTCCATCGTGGCTCGACTCGATGGTCGAACTCAACCGCAACCTGGGCTCGATGCCCCTGATGGGTGGCAATACCGCGAAGCTCTACACGGACTATGCCGAGTCGCTTGCGGCGATGACGGCGGCGGTCGAGAAGGCCACAAAATACGTGCACGTTGAGTTCTACATCCTGGCTCTCGACCCCACCACACAACCGTTCTTCGACGCACTCGAGGCTGCAGTGCAGCGCGGGATCACGGTGCGAGTGCTTTTGGACCATGTTGCGTCGATTCGCTCGCCCGGCTATCGCGCAACAATCCGCAAACTCAAGCAGATTGGGGTGCAGTGGCACCTCATGTTGCCGATCCAAATACTTCGCGGACGATACCAGCGACTAGACCTGCGCAATCATCGCAAGTTCGTCATCGTTGACGGGATGGTTGCGTTCACAGGTTCCCAGAACATGATCGATCGCAGCTACAACAAACGATCAAACATCAGACGCGGCCTCGTGTGGCAAGACCTCATGGTGCGCTTCGAAGGTCCGATCGTGGCCGGCGTGAACGCGCTGTTCGTCACGGACTGGTACAGCGAGACCGACGAGTTGCTCACCCGCGAGGGGGCCAAGGTTCCGCCGGAGAAGACCAGCCACAACATCATCGACGCCCAAATCGTGCCGAGCGGGCCTGGTTTTGACCACGAGAACAACCTGCGACTGTTCAACGGTCTGCTCTACAACGCACAACACAAGGTGATCATTACCAGCCCATACTTCGTGCCGGATGACTCGATGCTCTATGCGATCACCAATGCTGCATACCGGGGAGTCGACGTGCAGTTGTTCGTGTCTGCGGTCGCCGATCAGCCGCTCGTCTTCCATGCGCAACGCAGCTACTACGAGGAACTGCTGCGATCCGGCGTGCGAATCTGGCGCTACGCAGCACCAACCGTGCTGCACGCGAAGCACTTCACTATCGACGATGACGTCGCCGTGATCGGGTCAAGCAACATGGACATGCGCTCCTTCACGCTCAACTTCGAAATCTCAGTGATGGTGCACGGGCGGCACATCGTGGACCAATTGCGGACGGTTGAAGCAAGCTACCGCGCCCACAGCACGGAACTTTTCCTCGACGAGTGGCTGGCCCGCCCCTTCCGCTCACAGTGGCTCGACAACGTGGCCAGGCTCACCGCCGCCGTGCAGTGACTACTTCTCCGCCAAGGAGCGGGATATCGTCACCATTTCGTCGCGTGGCACGACCTTAACGCGGGTGCGACCCACCGCCTCACCGAGTGCCAGCTCGTGCTGGTCAAGCGTGTGCCATCCGTCGATATCCGTGTACTCGACTCCACGGCCAGCGAGCAGTTCGATGATCGTCTTCGGCTCCGGCTGAGACGGGCTCCACCAGTTGGCCTGATCGTGAATGAGATGCTTGATCGTCTCCAGTGCACCGCTCTTGGTACTACCGATGAGCCCGACCGGGCCGCGCTTGATCCAGCCAACCGCGTAGACTCCGGGCACCTGCTGGTCACTGTCGTCGAGTACCTGGCCCTCGCGATTGGGAATGACACCTCGACGCTGGTCGAAGGGGATGCCGGGCAGCGGCGACCCGAAGTATCCAATCGCGCGATAAACAGCCTGCACGGCGATCTCGCGGATCTCACCGGTGCCCTCGACTCCACCCTCACCATTCGGCTTCGTTCGTTCGAACCGGATCGCCTCGACCTCGCCGTCACCGTCGCCGACCAGCTCAAGTGGCTTCGCATAGAAATGCAGGTGCAGCCGACGGGATGCTGACCCGGTCTTCCGCTCCCGCCAGCCACCCATGATGCGGCTGAGGACCAGGATCTGCTTATTGGTGTCGATGGCGAGCTGGGACGCAGCATCCATCACAAAGTCCTCATCGTGCAGGATGATGTCGACATCGTCAAGCTCGCCGAGCTCGCGGAGCTCGAGTGGCGTGAATTTCACCTGGTACGGGCCGCGGCGCCCGAACAGGTGCACGTCGGTGACGGCAGAGTTCTTGAGCACCTCGTAGACGTTGTCCGGGATTTCGGTCGGCAGTAGTTTGTCCGCGTGCTTGGCGAGCATCCTGGCGACGTCGAGCGCAACGTTACCGTTGCCGATGACCGCGACCTCCGGATGATTCAGCGGCCAGTCCCTCGGCACGTCCGGGTGCCCGTCGTACCAGCTGACGAAGTCCGCGGCGCCAAAGCTGCCTTCGAGCTCGATACCAGGGATGTCGAGCGCGGCATCCCGCACCGCGCCGGTGGAGAAGACCACGGCGTTGTAGTGCTCCTTGAGGTCGTCGAGGGTGATGTCACGCCCGTAGAGCACGTTGCCAAACAGGCGGATGCGACCGCTGTCGACAACATCGCGCAGCGCGTTGATGATGCCCTTGATCCGCGGATGATCGGGCGCGACGCCGTAGCGCACGAGCCCGTACGGTGCGGGAAGCTGCTCGAAGATGTCGATCGAAACGTCGAAACCCTTCTCCGCCTTGAGCAGGGCGTCTGCCGCGTAGATTCCCGCTGGCCCCGCACCGATAACGGCAAGTCTGAGAGTGGTCACACAATGCTCCTTAGTACTTCAATCCTTCGCCTTCGTGGCGGGAAATGTTTGCTCGTGGAGACAGAAACGACTCTGCTTTCGAGTTGTTGCCTCCGGCCGCGACTAACTGCTGCGTTCGACAATCGAGTCGGCGAAACGGGTGAGTGCCTTCTTCACCGGCCCAGCGGGCAGCGGGGCCAGTGCGGCGACGGCTTCAGCGGCCCAGCGGTGCGCTTCGGCGAGGGTGCTGCGGGTAACATCGTGCGCGCGCAGCTCCGCGATGGCGACAGTGAGGTCGGCTTCGTCCACCTCGCCGTAGCTACCCGCATCCACATCACGCTCGATCCGGGCGAGCAATCGCGCGGCATCCGCGTCTGTTCTGGCCAGGTTGCGCAGGTACAGCACCGGCAGGGTCGCGACCCCGGAACGCAGGTCGGTTCCGGGGGTCTTGCCGGTGTCATCCTCGCGCGGGGCGAGGTCGATGACATCGTCGATGAGCTGAAAGGCGACTCCGATTTTCTCACCGAACGTCTTCACCGGCACCCCATAGGTTCTGGGCGCATCCGAAAACATCACTCCCATCTGCGCCGAGGCGGCAATGAGCGATCCGGTCTTGTCTCGCAGTACCTGGATGTAGTGCTCGATCGGGTCTTCCCCGTCGCGCGGCCCGATGGTCTCGTGCAACTGGCCAAGACAAAGCCGCTCGAAGGTGTCCGCCTGCAGCTTGATCGCTTCCTCGCCCAGGCTCGCGATCAGCCTGCTCGCGCGGGCAAACAGCAGGTCGCCGGTGAGGATCGCGACCGAGTTTCCCCACACGCTCTGGGCGCTGGGGACCCCTCGCCGCATCGTCGCCTCGTCCATGACGT
>JBDTIM010000078.1:0-4608 GCA_039936355.1 Lacisediminihabitans sp.
GGCGTTCCAGCGCGGCTATGAACCGACTGCATCCGCCCTGTCAGCTCCCCGAGCATCGCCCCTCGAGCGCCGCCCCCTCGGACTCCATCGGTGCACCGCCTGCCGAGCTCGAATCGTAGCCAGCACTGGCGACGACAGACGTGGATATTGACTCGGCGGTGGTTGCTGGGCCGCGCCGAGTGAACCTGTAGGTGATCATGCTGGGGTTCGTCGGCGTGATCTTGGTCACTGGAGGCGGGGCGGTTCTCTTCGTGACGTGCATCCGGCTGTTCAGGATCGATTACGGTCCGTTGCTTGACGCGATTGCGCGATCATTTTATGTCTCTGGATCTGGTTTCGGCGTTCCTTTGAGCGCGGTGGGACAGGCGCACGGCACCCGCACAGGAGAGCACAGGGCACGGCGCGCGAGAGAGATCGGACGGGGTCAAAACCAGCCGGTGGTAGGTTATGCGGAAAACGCATAGGCGCGTGTGGAGACTCGCACCCATCGGGTCGAGCCCACGTGGCAGGCAAAGGAAACCGTGCTCCATATCAACTTTTTCAACGACTCCACGCTGACCGAGATCGTCCTCTTGGCTTTGGCGTTTGTTCTCAGCGCGATCATCGGTGGAGAGCGTCAGCGCAAACTGAAGAGTGCTGGATTACGCACCCACACTCTGGTCGGGTTGGGGGCTGCGGTCTTCACTCTCGTATCCGCGTACGGGTTCTCGAACGTTATAGGGCCGGAAGTGGTTCTCGACCCGTCCAGGATCGCGGCACAGATCGTTTCGGGTATTGGGTTCCTCGGTGCCGGCGTCATTTTTGTGCGCCAGAACGTCGTTAACGGACTCACCACGGCGGCGAGCATTTGGATGACTGCGGCGGTCGGGATGGCGTGCGGCGCCGGGATGCCGCTGATCGCGGTGCTCGCGACGGGGCTTCATTTGACCGCCGTCATCTTTCTGCCGCTCCTCGGTAGGTTCATTCCAACTATCGATCGAGACCAGATATTTGTTGTCTCCTACAAGGAGAATCGCGGGATCCTGCGGGAGATTCTCGCGTGCGCGACCCGGCTCGGATACGAGGCATCGCTCGCGAAGACGCGGAAGATTGAACTTGTGGGTAAGGCTCCTCGAGTCGAGGCAGACATGAGGTTCCGGCACGGCAGGGGGCCGCTCGAAGATCTCGTCGAAAGTCTGTCTGAGATTAAGGGAGTCATCTCGGTGCAGGTCACGAAAGACGAAAACGAGTGAGCCCAGGCATCCAGCGCTGACCGGTTGCTGGGGTTCTTCGTGCCAGCGAACTTGGTTTGCTGGTCGAGAAATTAAATGTCTAACATCAGGCCTTGCCGGGTGGGGGTTCGCTCCGGCGCTCGATAACGCGGGTCAGGACTGTTGCGCTCGTTCGCGCATTCTCGTTGCCTCCGACCGTCGTCATCCCCAGTTCTGCCGACGATCCTGTGTGGTGTGATGAGGTCTTCGGTCCGGTTGTGGCCGTGATGCCATTCAGCGATGAAGCGGATGCCATCGCCAAGACCAATGCCACAGAGTACGGCCTCTCCGGATCGATCTTCACGCGGGATCTCGGTCGTGCGTTGCGCGTGGCGCGGGGAGTGGACTCTGGCAACCTCTCCGTGAACTCGCATTCCTCGGTTCGCTACTGGACACCGTTTGGCGGGTTCAAGCAGTCAGGCCTTGGGCGCGAACTCGGGCCAGATGCACCCGATTCCTTTTCTGACGTGAAGAACGTTTACTTTTCGACCGACGACTGACCAAACTGCCTACGGCCGTTCAGCATCAAGAACTCGACGGCACCGATTCGGCTACACAAATGAAAGGCAACACCACCATGGGCGGCAAACTCGAGGGCAAAGTAGGCGTGATCACTGGAGGGTGCTCGGGAATAGGTCTCGCGACGGCGCGGAAGTTCGTCGCCGAGGGTGCGAAAGTCGTCATCGGGGATCTCGATACGATCAACGGGCCGATTCTTGCAGACGAGCTCGGCGGTTCGTTCATCAGGACCCATGTCTCTGTCGAGGCCGACGTCGAGGCGATGTTTGCGTATGCCAAAGCCACCTACGGCAGCATCGATGTCGCGTTCAACAACGCGGGGATCTCGCCGGCCGACGACGACTCAATCCTGAAGACGGGAATCGAGGCGTGGAACCGGGTTCAGAAAGTGAACCTCACCAGCGTGTACCTGTGTTGCAAGGCGGTGCTTCCCTACATGCTTGAACAGGGCAAGGGCTCCATCATCAACACCGCGTCATTCGTCGCTCTTATGGGCGCAGCCACCTCGCAGATTTCCTACACGGCATCTAAAGGTGGGGTGCTGGCCATGACGCGTGAACTTGGTGTGCAGTTTGCGCGCAAGGGAATCCGGGTCAACGCGCTGTACCCCGGCCCAGTCAATACGCCGCTGTTGCAGGAACTCTTCGCGAAGGACCCAGACCGTGCTGCCCGACGTCTGGTCCACGTGCCGATGGGGCGCTTTGCCGAGCCCAAAGAAATTGCCAACGCGGTGGCGTTCCTGGGGAGCGACGAGTCTAGCTTCATCACCGCCACCGAATTCCTTGCCGGAGGTGCGGACATCAACCCGGCGCGCTAAGGGGCTCTTTGCCGGGCTAGTCGATGCAGCTCGAGTCAGGCTGGCACCTTCACGGTGAGACCGTGGTGTTCGACCCGGTTGAGCACCGAGACCGCCTCACCGAACTCGTCGCCATCGAGCTGGAACGCGTGCGGTTCGTCCGCGGTGATGCGGAGCGAGCGGCACTGAAAATAGCGGACGTCCTTTACGTCTTTCGACAGGTCGATGATCCTGCGGCCCGCTTTGGACTTCCGCAGCACACCGTTCTCCCAGGTGATTTTGTTCCAGACGCGCAGCCAGCCCAGCCGGCCCTGGGGCCGCAGCGCCGCGATGTCCAGGAGGCCGTCATCCGGTTTCGCATCCGGTATCAGCAGGATCCCGCCCGGCAGCGCACCACAGTTACCAATCAAGATTGTGTGCACGCTGAGTTGGCGCTCCGGCCCTTCGTCGACGCTGTAGTGCAGTTTGACGGGCTTCAGGCTCGGTAGAGCGCGCACCCCGGCGTCGACATACGCCAGCCAGCCCACCGCCTTCTTCAGCTTGGAGTCGGTGAGTGCGATCATCCTCGCGTCCAGTCCAAGCCCAGCCATGACCAGGAAAGCGTTCTCATCAATTTCGCCATTTGCACGGGTGATCTCTGAGATTCCCAGATCGATAGGGCGGTCTGCGCCGGTAAATGCGATGGAGATCGAATGCTCGAGATTGCCCAGTGGCAGATTCAGGTTGCGGGCGAGGAGATTGCCCGTGCCGAGCGGCAGCAGCGCGATCGGGATGCTGCTGCCGCGCAGGGTCTCCGCAACCGCGCGCACCGTTCCATCGCCACCCGCAGCCATGACAACGTCGGCTTTCACGGCAAGAGCGCGGCGCGTTGCGCCCTGCCCGGAATCAGTTTCACTGGTCACGAACCAGTGTGACTTACCCCAGCCCGCGTTCGACTCCGCGCGTGCGACGATCTTCTTCAGCTTGCGAATATCGACCTTGGTCGGGTTATACACAACCGCGGCCCGCTGTCTTGACGTCGTCACTGTGCCAACGGTACGGCATCGCTCGCCGAATAGAATGGGGCGGTGATTGATCCCCAGCTCCTCCGAGACGACCCTGACGCCGTACGGGCCTCGCAACAGGCCCGCGGCGCATCCACTGTCCTCGTCGACGAAGCTCTCACCGCCGACCTGACCCGCCGCAGTGTCATCTCCGAGTCCGAGAGCCTTCGTGCTACTCAGAAATTGCTTGGCAAAAGGGTTGCGACAGCAAAAGGCGACGACAAGGCCACCTTACTGGTGGAGGCCCAGGCGCTCGCTGCGAAGGTTAAGGAGTTGAGCCAGGCTGCGGCGGATGCCGAGGCCGAATTCACGAAGATCGTCGGCTCGATTGCCAACCCCATCATCGCTGGCGTCCCTTCCGGTGGCGAGGAGAACTTCGTCACCCTCCGCGAGGTGGGTGAGAAGGCGACATTCGACTTCGAGCCGAAGGATCACGTTGAGCTCGCTGAGGGCTTGCGTGCCCTCGATCTGGCCCGCGGCGTCAAGGTCTCCGGCAGTCGTTTCTACTTCCTGCGCGGCATCGGTGCTCGACTCGAGATCGCCCTGATGAACCTCGCTCTCGACAAGGCGCTCAGCGAGGGCTTCGAACCGCTCATCACTCCGACCCTGGTGCGCCCCGAAATTATGGCAGGCACAGGCTTTCTCGGTGAGCACGCCGACGAGATCTACTATCTGCCAGCCGACGACGTCTACCTCACGGGTACGAGTGAGGTCGCACTCGCCGGTTTCCACTCGGACGAGATCCTTGACCTGTCTGCAGGTCCCTTCCGTTACGCCGGGTGGTCGACCTGCTACCGGCGAGAGGCCGGCTCTGCCGGCAAGGACACCCGCGGCATCCTGCGGGTGCACCAGTTCAACAAGCTGGAGATGTTCAGCTACGTCTTGCCCGAGGATGCCGAGGCCGAGCATGAGAGGCTCGTCTCCTACCAGGAGTCGATGCTGCAGGCGTGCGAGCTCAGCTACCGCGTGATCGACGTGGCTGCGGGGGATCTCGGTTCCA
>JBDTIM010000079.1:0-34045 GCA_039936355.1 Lacisediminihabitans sp.
CCCGGTGAAGCGCTGTCCACCATCCTCGAGCGCGAGCGGGTGCTCTCCACCGACCGGGTGCTCGACATCGTCGCGCAAACCGCAGCGGCGCTGCACGCTGCCCACTCGGCCGGCCTGGTGCACCGCGACATCAAGCCGGGCAACCTGCTGATCACCCCGGATGGCCGAGTCAAGATCACCGATTTCGGTATCGCCCGGATCGCCGATCAGGTACCACTGACGGCCACCGGCCAGGTGATGGGCACGGTGCAGTACCTGTCGCCGGAGCAGGCCAGCGGGCATCCGGCCTCCCCCACCACTGACATCTACTCCCTCGGGATCGTCGCCTACGAGTGCCTCGCGGGCCGTCGGCCGTTCACCGGCGAATCCCAAGTCGCGATCGCCATGGCGCAGATCAACGAGGCGGCGCCCGAACTTCCGGTCACCGTGTCGGAACCGGTGCGCAATCTCGTCTACTCCTCCATCGCCAAGAATCCTGCCAATCGTCCAGCCTCCGCGGCCCACCTCGCCAGAGCGGCGCAAGCCCTCCGGCGCGGCGATGTCGCCGCGGCCGCGGCCGCGGTGCCCGGCGTGGTCGGCACCGGCTCGTTGGCGGTTCTGCGCAGCCCTTCCGACAACAATCAGGCCACTCGTCTGCTCACCACCACCTCGGAGACCGCCGCGCCCACCCGGGCGCAGGCGGCCGCGGCCAAAAAGCGCAGGAATCCGTGGACCTGGCCGCTGATCGCCCTGATCGCGTTGATCCTGCTCGTGGTGTTGGCCGGAATAATCCTCGCTCTGCAGCAGAGGAACACACCGGTTCCGGTGAATTCGTCGCCGTCGGTCAGCGCGACGAGTTCACCCTCGGCCAGTCCGACGCCCTCTCCCAGCCCCACCGTGACCACAGTGAGCATCGTCAAGGGCGACTTCGTCGGCAAAACCGCCGACGAAGCGCGCGCCCTGCTGCAGAGTCTCGGGATGATCGTTGACGTGCAAGACGGAACGATCGCCCAGAACCCGGGTGATGTCGACAAGGTGTACGACGTCAATCCAACCGGGAACTTGGACAAGGGCACGCAGGTCACGGTCAAGGTGTGGTCGGCGATCCCCGAGCCGTCTGTGCCGAGCGCGCCCACCGTGCAAAAGGCCACTCCGCCGGCCAACGGTGACAAGTACGTGCCGGGGAGTCAGGTCGTAGTACAGTGGGCCGCCTACCAGGGTTGCCCGGCGAACACGACTCTCACCGCCTATCGGGTAAGCGTGAACGGCCAGCCGTCGCCTGACAACCCGATCCCACCGTCGACAACCTCGACAACCATCACCCTGCCCGCCCAACCCGGCGACACCACCATGACCTACCTGACCGAGTGCTCAGGAACCCAGTCGCCGGCCTCTCCCAAGCTGACGCTGACGAGTGCCGTTCCGAGCCCGTAAGGCCAAGTGAAGACGGTGCCACCGGTTACACTGGCAAGGGATTACCGAGGCCATCCGGGAGAGCGCACGTGACAGAAGGTACTCGCCTGCTCGCCGGCAGGTACGAGATCGGGGCACTGATTGGGCACGGCGGCATGGCCGACGTGCACCTGGGCACTGACACACGCCTAGGTCGACGTGTGGCGATCAAACTCCTGAAGCCGTCCCTGGCCACAGATCCGAAGTTCCGCATCCTGTTCCGCGAGGAAGCGCAAAAGGCCGCGAGAATGGCGCACCCCACTATCGTGCGAGTCTTCGACGCGGGCGAAGAGACGGTCCGAGAACCGAGCGGCCGCGAAACCCAGCTGCCGTTCATCGTGATGGAGTACGTCGACGGCCGGCTACTCAAAGAAATCATCGCCGATGGTCCACTCGAGTCAAAGGAAGCCATCCGGATCATCTCGGGCGTGCTTACCGCCCTGGAGTACAGCCACCGCGCACTGCTCGTCCATCGTGACATCAAGCCGGGCAATATTATGGTCACCCAAAACGGCCAGGTGAAAGTAATGGACTTCGGAATCGCGCGAGCCGTGTCCGACAACTCCGCGACGGTGGCCGACACCAGTGCAATCCTCGGCACCGCGCAGTACTTCTCGCCGGAGCAGGCCCGCGGGGAGTCGGTAGATGCCCGCACCGACCTTTACTCGACGGGCGTCGTGTTGTTCGAGCTGCTCACCGGCAGGCCGCCCTTCCGCGGCGATCGACCGGCCGCTGTCGCATACCAGCACATCAGCGAGCAGGCACCGGCACCCAGCAGCCTCAATCCGCGGGTATCACCGGCGCTCGACGCCGTGGTGCTGCACGCACTCAGCAAGGACAAGTTCGACCGTTTTCAAACCGCCGGCGAGTTTCGCGCCGACCTGGATGCGGCGGCAGCCGGCAACGTCCCGGTGCACAAGCCCGCCGGCGACTTCAACGCCACCCTGTTCGGCGTCAACCCGCACGCCGTCGCGGGTTCAGAAGCCACCATGCGTCAGCTGTCAGCCACCAACGACGAGCGCCTCGTCCGCACCCAGACCCGGCCACCGGTGGCGTGGATCTGGGCAGGCGTCGCCATTGTCGGCGTGATTATCGCGGCCGTGATGTTCTGGGTGCTCACGTTCCAGCAGGCGCCGATCGGTGCGGACCTTTCGGTGAAGGTGCCGGGGGTCGTCGGTGCACAATACGAAGACGGTGCGCAAACACTCACCAAACTGGGGCTCATCCCCAACCGGTTCGGGGTCTCCAGCGACACGGTCCCGGCCGGCATGATCACCCGCACCGACCCGGAGTCCGGGACGGTCGTGGGCAAACGGCAGGTCGTCAAGGTGTGGGTGTCCCTGGGCAAGAATCCGGTGACGGTGCCGATACTGCGGAACATGCCGGAGGCCAGCGCGGTTTCCAATCTCGAGGCCGCAAAGCTGAAATACGGCCGCACCGACAGCGAGTACTCCCCTACAGTCCCGACGGGCATCGTGTTGCGCAGCGAACCTGATGCCGGCGCAAGCGCCCACGAGGGCGACACCGTGAACCTGTTCGTCTCGAACGGCATGGTGAAGGTGCCGACCGTCACCGGGCTTCCGGTCGGAACTGCCACTGCGACTCTCACGGCGCTCGGACTGGACGTGACACCCAGACAGGACAAGAGCTGCTCCGGCGACGCCGTGACCTCTCAGTCCCTGCCTGCAGGCGATCAGCCGCAGCGGTCGAAGATAACAGTCACCTACTGCAGCGGCTGAGGTTTGCTCTCCAGGTTGACCAGAGGCACCAGGTCCCGTGCGGTGACCCGGGCTTCTGGGAGCCCGACAACTGCAAGCCAATTGGCCAGCATCATGTAGCCACCCTCGGTGAGCACCGATTCCGGGTGAAACTGCACGCCGAAAACCGGCGAGCTCGCGTGCCTCAGCCCCATGATCGCGCCGCTCTCGGTGCGGGAGGTGACGATGAGCTCCGCTGGCACCGTCGCATCCACCACCGCGAGCGAATGGTACCGGGTGGCGCGAAACGGCTGCGGCACCCCCTGGTAAAAATCACTCTCGTCGTGTCTGACGAGGGACGTCTTGCCGTGCATGATCTCCGGCGCGTTCGTGACCGTCGCACCGAGCGCCTCAGCGATCGCCTGGTGCCCCAAGCACACCCCGAGCAGCGGAGTCCCGCAGGCCATCGCGGCGTGCACGAGAGGGACCGACACGCCCGCTGCGGCCGGTGTTCCCGGTCCGGGCGACAGCAGCACTCCGTCATACTGGGCGAGTCGGTCACTGGCCTCCGCGGCGGTAAAGGCATCGTTGCGTAGCACCGTCGTCTCGGCGCCCAACTGCAGCAGATATCCGTTCAGCGTGTAAACGAAGCTGTCGTAATTATCAATGACGAGAATCCGGGTCACGGCGTCACCGTGACGTCGTTGACGTTCACGAACGTGTTGAACCACGGGAATACCCACTCGACCAGCACGAATAACACGATCAACAGCAGTACCAGCAGCTCCAGGATGCGCACCCAAACCGGTCCCGGAAGGATGTGCCACAGTGCTCCGTACATTTTCTAGCTTCCCTTCTGTACGAGCGCAGCGATGTCCTCGGGCGCACCGGCGGACAGCGGTTGCCACGAGTCAAAGACGCTGTAGGCGACGATGCGTTCAGCCGCGGACAACTTCGGGTTGCAGCTCGTCATCGTCAAAAGTCTGTCCGTCGTGGCCACTGTTTTCGACTGCGGCACCGGGTTTTTCACCCCAACGCCGTTCGGATACACATACTCGGTGTTGCGATACACGTAGGTGTAATAGCCCTTTTCGGTTTGCACGTAGATGCGGTCGCCAACGCGCAGGGTGGCAATCGAGTTAAACGGCGCTCCATACGTTGTGCGATGCGCGGCGACCGCGAAGTTGCCGACCTGTCCTGGCATCTGGGTGCCTGGGTAGTGGCCGATGCCGTTCTTGTTGAGCACGCGCACCGTGCTCACTCCTTCGGCGATGGACCTGGCGTAGTCGGCGCCGAATCGCGGGATGTACATGATGGCAAACTTCGTGGCTTCCGCCGGCGCCGTGGACAGTACCGGTTCCCCGTAAGTCACCGATTGAGCGGCCGGGGCATCCGGAACTGTCGGAACGGTTGGAACCTCCGCTGTCCAGCTGTGTCCGAGAGCCGCCGCTGAAGCGTTCTGTTGTCCACCGACTAGAACATCGTTGAGCCAGAGTTGCCAGCCGAGGAACAGGAAAACGAGCACTCCTGCCGTCACCAACAGTTCGCCCAGGACCCCGATGATGCTCACCCGGTGTAGTTCGCGGCGCCGACGCTCTCGGGGCGATGACGGTGCCGGATCATCGCTCATGTGGTCGATTCTAGGCGCTAGGGCCGGACGCTATTGCGAGGGTGCCCGGGGCCTGCAGCGCTATTCCGATAGAATTGGCACATGGCCACATCGAAGACGAATGCTGCGCGCCCGGAAGAACAGCACTCCGGGAACAATGTCCCCAACCCTGTGTGGTTCAAGCCGATCATGTTCGGGCTGATGTTGCTCGGTCTGGCTTGGATCATTGTGTTCTACGTCAGCCAGGGCACACTCCCCGTGCAGCAGCTGGATCAGTGGAACATTCTCGTCGGTTTCGGCATCCTTTTCGTCGGCTTCTTGATGACAACGCGCTGGCGCTGAGCACCCGTCGCAATTACACCGCTGTAACTATCCCCACTGTGGACAAGCCTGTGGATAACTCTTAGCCGATCAGTCGAGCGGGTAGCCAGGCGACGCCGGCGATAGTGATCACGACTAGCCCCACGAGAACTCCGATGAGCACGAGGACCTGCTGATTGCGCTGCCGGGGCTGCGGTGTTTTCACCAACACTAAGGCGACCAGGCCTCCGACGAGGAGTCCTCCAACGTGCGCCTGCCAGGCAATACCGGGAATGATGAACCCGGCGACCAGGTTCAGTCCGATGACCACCATCAGTTGAACGCTGTTACCGCCGAGGCGACGCTGGATCACGAAGAAGGCGCCGAGCAATCCGAAGATCGCACCTGACGCGCCGAGCACCGCGATACCGGGCGCGATGAGCAGCACTCCCACCGAACCACCTAGGCCGCTGAGCAGGTACAGCGCCAGGTAGCGCCAACGACCCACAGCGCGTTCCAGGATCTGGCCGAAGATCAGCAGCGAGTACATGTTGAGGGCAATGTGCAGGATCGACCCGTGCAGGAAGAGGGTTGTCATCATCCGCCAGGGCTCGAACTGCGTCCACGGCGGAAAGTAGATGAGGTCCTGCGTCACGGTGCCGGTGGACGGTCCACCGGTGACGTACTGCGCCAAGAACACGAGCGCACATAGCGCGATGATGCCGTACGTCACCGCCGGGGAATCGGCGCGCGTACCGCGCCGCACCGCCGTGAGAATGGCCGGCTTCCGCCGGGGCGCAGTTTGACGTGCTTCGGCAAGGCACACGGGGCAGTGCACGCCCACGGCGGCCTGGGTCTGACACTCCGGACAAATCGTCCTGCCGCAGCGTTGACAGAGGACGAAACTTTGACGATCCGGATGCCGGTAGCAGAAATTCGCGGGATCGTTCGACGCGTCGCTCACGCGACGTGCACCTTGGGCATCCGAACCCCCATTTTCGCTGCCGTCGACTGCGCTCAGACTTCCTCGACAGTGACGCTCTGTATCACGACGTCTTCGAGGGGACGATCACGGCCATCCTTCTTGACGTTCTCAATGTCTTTGACCACTGCCTGGGACGCCTCGTCCTCGACCAGGCCGAAAATCGTGTGCTTGCCCTGGAGCCAGGTGGTGGGGACGGTGGTGATGAAGAACTGCGAGCCGTTGGTACCATGGCCAGCCTGCTTGCCGGCGTTCGCCATCGCAAGAACGTACGGCTTGGTGAAGTCGAGCTCTGGGTGGATCTCGTCGTCGAACTGGTATCCGGGACCACCGGTACCCTGCCCCAGCGGGTCGCCGCCCTGGATCATGAAATCGTCGATGATGCGGTGAAAGACGACGCCGTCGTACAGCTTGTCTTTGGAGACCTTGCCGGTGGCGGGATGGGTCCACTCAATCGTCCCCGTGGCGAGACCGACGAAGTTGGCCACCGTCTTCGGCGCATGATTGCCGAGCAAGTTGACCTTGATGTCGCCGTGATTGGTGTGCAGAGTGGCTACGTGAGTGTGGAGAGGCATGGGTTTATTGTTTCACACGCCGTGTACGGTATCAGCGTTCACACAGGCAGCACGAGTTTGCTGCCTGTAGACAGCATGCGAGGATAGTTGTAATTTCGAGCGAACACTTTGGAGGAGGTTTCTGATGGGAATATCACGGAAGCGCCGGCGCGGGCTGAAGCGTCTCAGGGGAAATGCCTTCGACCTGTGGGAGGACCAGCGCGAAGTGCTGGACCGTGCGACCAAGGTGTTGGGTGAAGCCCGCCGTCAATTGGTCAGCGTAGGCCGCGAAGAGGTCGTGCCGCGGGTGCGGGACACCGCTGTCAACCGCGTGCTCCCGAGCGTCGCCACGGGGATCGTGACGACCAAGCGCGCTGCCCGCCGCGCTAGGGACAAGATCTCCGACGATATCGTTCCGGCGGTGGCAGGAGCATTCGGGTCTGCGATGACCATCGCCGAACTGGCCAAGGACATCAAGGTACGCGAGGCCCTCGACCGGCTACGCAACGGCAAAATCGTGCCGCAGCAGAAGTCCTCCGGGGCCGGTCGTTTTATCCTGATGAGCGTCGGAGTCGTCGCTCTCGCCGGTGTCGCTTACGCGGCCTGGCAGGTACTTCGCTCCGATGACGACTTGTGGGTGGGCGACGAAGCCGACGGCTTTGACGAGCCGATTTCAACGCCTGCCGCCTGACTGATCGCGGACTTCTGTGGAGTCTAGGGGAATCGAACCCCTAACCTCCGCCTTGCAAAGGCGGCGCTCTGCCAATTGAGCTAAGACCCCGGGAACTGCGACCTCATTACACACCAGTGGGGATACCAGGACTTGAACCTGGGACCTCTTCGTTATCAGCGAAGCGCTCTAACCGCCTGAGCTATATCCCCATGAGGGCAGATTCGAGGTTATCGCATCCGCCGCTATTTCTTGTAATCGTTAGTTATTGGTGAAGCCGACTAAAATGCCGCCGGTGATCCGCACCGTGAAGTTGTACAGCACTGCGACCAGGGCTCCGAGCACGGTGCCGACGACCACGTTGAGCAGTGCGACGATCGAGGTGAAGAGCATCACCTTGACCAGCGAGAAAATGCTCATCACATCAAAGGCAGGCTCGTCGAGGATGCTCTGCATCAGCGTATTGATCTTGTCGAAAAGGCTCGTCGAATCCAAAAACATCCAGATAAGAAAGGTCGCAACGATCATGACGATTCCCAGGCACACGGTGACGAGGAATGCAAGCTTCACGACCGACCAGAAGTCGATGTAGACCAGTTTCAAGCGCACTTGTTTGGTTTGCACAGCACGCTGCGATTTACGTTGGAGCTTTTCGGCGACGCTACTCATCTTCGGCTTCGTCCTTATCCGTGGTGATCGGCTCACCGTCGGGCTGAGTTTCCCCAGTCTGAGATTCCCCAGTCTGCTCCGACTCCACGTCGGCGATCTCCTCGCCGTCATTGTCGTCCAAAACGTCCTGGCCGTCCAGATCGCGTTCGCTGTTCTTCGCCACGGCAATGATCTTGTCGTCGTCGGCGAACCTGGCGAACACGACACCCATGGTGTCACGACCCTTGGCCGGAACTTCGGCCACCGCAGAGCGTACCACCTTGCCGCTGGCAAGAACCACAAGGACCTCGTCGTCGTCCTCGACCATCAGTGCCCCGGCCAAGTCGCCTCTGGCCTCCTGGAGTTTGGCGACCTTGATGCCCAGTCCGCCGCGGTTCTGCACGCGGTACTGGTCGATCGAGGTGCGCTTGGCGTAGCCGCCGTCCGTGACCACGAACACGTATCCTGTGGATTCGCTGTCACCGTTCGACGGAACGACGGAGGCGTCCAACAATCGGTCCTCGTCCCTGAAGTGCATGCCGATGACTCCAGAAGTGGCGCGTCCCATCGGGCGCAACGCCTCGTCGGACGCGGTGAACCGGATCGACATCCCCTTGCGGGACACCAATAGCACGTCCGAGTCCTCTTCGACGAGCATCGCCGAAACTAGCTCGTCGCCCTCGCGCAGGTTAATGGCGATGATGCCGCCGGAGCGGTTTGTGTCGTATTCATGCAGCAGCGTCTTCTTTACCAGTCCGCCCTTGGTGGCGAGGACCAGGTAGCTCGCGGACTCGTAGTCGCGAATCGCGAGGATCTGCGCGATCTCCTCCCCGGGCTGCAGCGCAAGGAGGTTGGCCACGTGCTGCCCCTTGGCGTCCCTTCCGGCCTCTTGCAGCTCGTAGGTCTTCGCACGATACACCCGGCCGGTGTTCGTGAAAAACAGCAGCCAATGATGGGTCGTGGTCACAAAGAGGTGCTCCACAACGTCATCGGCACGAAGTTGTGCGCCACGCACGCCCTTGCCGCCACGGTGTTGGCTTCGATACTTGTCGCTGCGGGTGCGCTTCACGTAGCCGTCCCGGGTGACGGTGACCACCATCTCCTCTTCGGGTATGAGGTCTTCCACGTTCATGTCGCCGTCGAACCCGAACATGATCTCCGTGCGTCGGTCGTCGCCGTACTTGTCGATGATCTCGGTGAGCTCGGTGCTGACGATCTCCCGCTGCCGTTCCGGCTTCGCGAGGATGTCGGTGTACTCGGCGATCATCCGCTCCAGCTCGGCGGCTTGATCTTGGATCTTCTGCCGTTCCAGCGCAGCCAAACGACGCAGTTGCAGGTTGAGGATGGCGTTGGCTTGGAGTTCGTCGACATCCAGCAACTGCATGAGGCCTCCACGAGCTTCCTCAACAGTGGGTGAGCGGCGGATCAAGGCGATCACCTCATCGAGTGCGTCGAGTGCCTTGAGGTAGCCGCGCAAGATGTGCGCATCTGCCTCGGCCTTGCGCAACCGGAAGGCGGTGCGCCGCACGATGACCTCGATCTGGTGGTCGACCCACGCGGTGACGAAGCCGTCGATCGCCAAGGTGCGCGGCACGCCGTCAACGATCGCGAGCATGTTCGCGCCGAAGTTCTCCTGCAACTGAGTGTGCTTGTACAGGTTATTGAGCACAACCTTGGCCACGGCGTCGCGCTTGAGGACGATGACGAGTCGCTGGCCGGTACGTCCAGAGGTCTCGTCTCGGATGTCAGCGATGCCGGAGATCCGGCCTTCCTTTACCAGTTCGGCGATTTTCAGCGCGAGGTTGTCCGGGTTCACCTGGTAGGGCAGTTCGGTCACGACGAGGCAGGTGCGTCCTTGCAACTCTTCGACGTTGATGACCGCGCGCATGGTGATCGACCCACGGCCGGTACGGTAGGCATCTTGAATCCCCTTGAGGCCCAGAATTCGTGCACCGGTGGGGAAGTCTGGACCCTTGATGCGGTGAATGAGTGCTTCGACGAGTTCTTCCTGTGTCGCGTCCGGGTTAGCCAGGTACCACAGTGCACCCTCGCCTACCTCGCGGAGGTTGTGCGGCGGGATGTTGGTGGCCATACCGACGGCGATGCCTACGGAGCCGTTGACGAGCAGGTTCGGAAACCGGCTCGGCAGCACAAACGGCTCCTGAGTGCGTCCGTCGTAGTTGTCTTGGAAATCGACGGTGTCCTCGTCGATGTCGCGCACCATCTCCAGTGCCAGCGGCGCCATCTTCGTCTCGGTGTACCGCGGCGCTGCGGCGCCGTCGTTGCCCGGGGATCCGAAGTTACCCTGGCCAAGCGCGAGCGGATAGCGCAGGCTCCAGGGCTGCACCAGGCGCACGAGTGCGTCGTAGATGGACGCGTCGCCGTGCGGGTGAAACTGTCCCATCACCTCGCCGACCACGCGGGCGCTCTTGGAGAAGGCCTTGTCCGGACGGTAGCCGCCGTCGAACATTGCGTAGATCACCCTGCGGTGCACTGGCTTCAGCCCGTCGCGCACCTCCGGCAAAGCCCGCCCGACGATGACACTCATCGCATAGTCGAGGTAGGAGCGCTGCATCTCCAACTGGAGGTCGACCTGCTCGATCTTGTCGTGCGCGTGGTCGATCTCCGGTCCGGCGATGTGGTCGTTCGCCGGGACCTGCGTGTTGTCTGTTTCGTCAGCCATCAGTTCTCTGTTCTTGAAGTTCGTCCCCTGACGCACTCGGAGGGGTGGAGGTCGTTATGTCTTTCCCCTCGAAGGTCTCAGGGAACGTAGGTGTCAAATGTCCAGGAAGCGAACGTCTTTGGCGTTGCGTTGGATGAAGCTGCGACGCGATTCGACGTCCTCGCCCATCAGTGTGGAGAAGATCTCGTCGGCGGCGGCGGCGTCGTCCAGGGTCACCTGAAGTAGCGTGCGCGTCTGCGGGTTCATCGTGGTCTCCCACAACTCCTTGTAGTCCATCTCACCGAGGCCCTTGTAGCGCTGGATCCCGTTGTCTTTCGGGATTCGCTTGCCTGCCGCGATTCCGGCTTCCAGCAGCGCGTCACGCTCACGATCGGAATAGACGTATTCGTGCGGCGAGTTCGTCCACTTGAGCCGGAACAGCGGCGGCTGCGCCAGGTACACGTAGCCGAGGTCGATCAGGGGCCGCATGTACCGGAACAGCAGCGTGAGCAGCAGGGTGGTGATGTGTTGTCCGTCGACGTCGGCGTCGGCCATCAGCACGATCTTGTGATACCTGGCCTTCTCCGGGTTGAATTCCTCGCCGATTCCGGCCCCGAAGGCGGTGATCATCGCCTGCACCTCGGCGTTACCGAGAGCGCGGTCGAGCCGAGCCTTCTCCACGTTCAGTATTTTTCCGCGCAGCGGCAGGATTGCCTGTGTCTCCGGGTTGCGGCCCTGAACGGCAGAGCCGCCGGCCGAGTCGCCCTCGACGATGAAGATCTCGGAGATGCTCGCGTCGTTGCTCGAGCAGTCGCGCAGCTTGCCCGGCATGCTGTTGGACTCCAGCAGTCCCTTCCGCCGGGTTTGCTCACGCGCCTTGCGGGCGGCCATCCGCGCGGCGGAGGCTTGCAGGGCCTTCCGGATGATGTCGCGTGCCTGCGGTGGGTTCCTGTCAAACCAGTCGGTCAGCTGGTCGCCGGTGATCCGCTGCACGAACGATTTTGCTTCGGTGTTGCCAAGCTTCGTCTTGGTCTGACCTTCGAATTGCGGCTCGGCGAGCTTCACCGAGATCACCGCCGTCAGTCCCTCGCGCACGTCGTCGCCGGTGAGATTGTCGTCCTTTTCTTTGAGGATGCCCTTCTCTCTCGCGTATTTGTTGACAAGTGTCGTCAGGGCCGCTCGGAAACCTTCTTCGTGGGTGCCACCCTCGTGGGTGTTGATCGTATTCGCGTACGTGTGCACGCTCTCCTGATAGGAGTTGGTCCACTGCATGGCGACCTCGACCGAAATCTTGCGCTCGGTATCTTCTGCCTCGAAGGAGATGATCTCCGGATGCACGACCTCGATCTTCTTGGCGGAGTTCAGGTACTCGACGTAGTCGACAAGGCCTTTTTCGTAGAGATAGACGACTTTGGTCGGCTCGTCCTCGCCATCCAGTCCACGCTCGTCGGTCAGGGAAAGGGTAAGGCCCTTATTGAGGAACGCCATCTGCTGGAAGCGGGCTCGCAGGGTCTCATAGTCGAACTGGGTGCTCTCGAAGGTGTCTGCACTCGGCCAGAACGTGACCATGGTGCCGGTGCCCACAAATGCCTCATCCTTGGACAGCGGCGCCTGGGGAACGCCGTGCCTGTACGTCTGGCGCCAGACAAACCCGTTGCGCCGCACCTCGACGTCGAGCTGGCTGGACAGCGCGTTGACCACTGAAATACCGACGCCGTGCAAACCGCCCGAGACGGTGTATCCGCCGCCGCCGAATTTACCTCCGGCGTGCAGGATCGTCAGAACCACCTCGACAGTGGATTTGTTCTCATGCTTATTGAGACCGACCGGGATGCCGCGACCATTGTCCCGTACCTGGATTCCGCCGTCGCGGCGCATCACTATTGAAATGGTGTCACAGTACCCCGCCAAAGCCTCGTCAACCGAGTTGTCGACGACCTCGTAAACCAAGTGGTGCAGTCCCCGGGGGCCGGTAGACCCGATGTACATGCTGGGCCGCTTGCGGACCGCTTCGAGCCCTTCCAGAATCTGAATTTGGTCGGCGCCATAGGCTGGGCTGGTGAGACCGGCATTTTTTTCTGCGGGCGACTGCGCGGTAAGTGACATGAAAAGGCTGGCTCCTGCCGGGGTAGATCAACTGTCGTTCCTGGCCCGGCTTCTGGATGCAGTAGCTGCCTCGGCGACTGTTCCAGTCTATCAAACGCGGTGTCGCACAAAGCTGAAAACGGCCGTCTGCGGAGTTATTTTCTAACGATCGACCTATTTTGTCCAGTCATCCGTAAGTATCGCGTGGACCGCGCCCTGGAATTGATCTGGGGCCTCTTTTCCACGAGGGGACGTTGGGTCCGACAAATCGCACTTGAGTAATCCCTGCGTCTGGATATTTGGTGCTGATTTGGCCCACTATCGCACCGCGCATCAACCGAAGCTGCGTCGCCCACGCCGTGGAGTCGCAGCGCACGGTCAGGATGCCGTCCTCGATGCCCACCGGGGTGGAATGTTCGGCCGTCTCGATCCCCGCGAGCTCGCTCCAGGAAGCGAGCAGTTCGGATTTGGCCAACGAAGAGTTCCACCCGAGCTTCGCGGTGAGTACGTCGACCACCGATGACAGCGACTGCGGATCGCGACCGGCACTAAAAGGAACGCTCGCACCGGGCACTTTTCTCGACCTCTTGCGCGCGTCGCTGGACCTGGACGACCCGTCGCCGAACACGCGCCGAAAGCGGAGGTAGACCAACCTGGACTCGGAGTCCGGTTCGACTTCTGGATCGTGGTTGTTTTCAGTCATTCGACGCCGCCCAGCCGTTTCGGACCGTTCGATTGATCCGGCCCCGGAACGATTGTGCCGGCAGAGATATGCACGGTGTGCGTGGTTAATTCACCAGGTACTTCATCGAATACCGCGGCGGTGATGAGCACCTGCGTAAACCCGTCCACCGCTTCGGCCAGTCGGGATCGCCGGTGATCGTCCAGTTCGGCGAACACGTCGTCAAGAATAAGCACCGGATCTCCAAAAGACGAGTCTCGTCGCAACAACTCCGCGGAAGCGAGCTTCAGCGACAGCGCGAACGACCAGGATTCACCATGGCTGGCGTATCCCCTCGCCGGCATCCGGTTCAGGCCCAAAATCAGATCGTCGCGGTGCGGCCCCACGAGCGTGACCCCTCTTTCCAGCTCGCTTCGCCGCAGGGCAGCCAGTCGACTTCGGAAGGCTGCTTCGGTGTTTGTCGGGGTGAGCGGCCCGGTTTCCGACTGTGCCGAGTCGTCGAAAGGTTCTGCCGCATCATCGCTGAGTTCTGAACCACCACCGAAAATGCTGAGCGAGTTGGTCAGCTTCGCGTGGTGGTCGCCGCCGGCAACCGAAACATACGCGGATTTCACTTCAGGAACCAGCGCTGCCACAAGATCAGCTCGCGCCACGATGACCTGGGAACCAAGCACGACAAGGCGTTCATCCCAGATTTCCAGGGTGGACAGTTGCTGCCCCTTCACGCCGCTCGCGCGGGCGGATTTCAGCAGTGCGTTTCGCTGCCGCAGGACGCGGTCGTAGTCCGCGAAAACTCCAGCCAGTCGCGGCGATCGCAACACCAGCAGCTCGTCGAGAAAGCGCCGTCGACCAGAGGGCTCCCCGCGGATCAGTGCAAGGTCTTCCGGAGCGAACAGGACGCTGGAAAAATACCGCGGGAGTTCGCGCACCTTGATCGGGGAACGATTAACTTGCGCCCGGTTCGCGGAGGATCGGTTGAGTTGGACTTCCACAAGTACGCTTCGATCCTCGTGTCTCAACTGTGCCCGCACGATCGCGGCGTCGCTGCCTTTCCGGATCATGGCGTGGTCGCTGGATACGCGGTGGGAACCGAGCGTGCTGAGGTACCCGAGTGCTTCCACCAGGTTCGTCTTGCCCTGTCCGTTGCTGCCGACGAGGAGATTCGCGCCCTCGACGAATCCGACGTTTGCGCTTGCATAATTCCGGAAGTCGGTGAGGTTGAGCCGATCGACGATCATTGCAGAACACTTTCTGTGATCGACGCGGTCAGTCTGCCTTCTTGACGGCGTGTCCACCGAACTGAGCACGCAGTGCCGCGACGGCCTTCATAGCAGGCGAGCCTTCTTCTTGACGTGAAACAAACCTCGCAAAAATGGATGCCGCGATGGTGGGCACGGGAACGGCATGGGAGATTGCCTCCTCAATCGTCCACCGTCCCTCTCCTGAATCTTCGACGTATCCCTCGATGTCGTCAAACTCCGGGTCTTGTTCCAGCGCCCGCACTAACAGTTCTAACAACCAGGACCTCACAACGGTGCCTCGCTGCCAGGCTTTGAAGGTCCCCGTCACGTCTTTGATGAGATCTGACCTCGCGTCGAGAAGCTCGTATCCTTCCGCGAACGCCTCCATAAGCGCGTATTCGATCCCGTTGTGAACCATCTTGGCGTAGTGTCCGGCGCCAATCTCACCCACGTGAACGAAACCTTCCTCGCGCGGGCCTTCCGGACGGAGCGCGTCGAAAATCGGCATTGCTTGCTGCACGTCGTTCTTCGCGCCACCGACCATCAAGCCGTACCCGTTCTTCAGGCCCCAAACACCACCGGACACGCCCGCATCCACGTAGTGCACGCCACTTTCAGACAGAAGCGCAGAGTGGGTGAAGTCGTCGGTGAACCGGGAATTACCACCGTCGATCACCAGGTCGTCGGGCTCGAGAACCGTAGCCAGCTCTGCCATGACCGAGTGAGTAACCGCACCCGCGGGAACCATGACCCATACAATCCGCGGAGTGGGCAACGCGGCAACCAATTCCTGGAGGCTGCCCGCGTCAGACACCTCGGGGTTACGGTCGTAACCGGTCACCGTGATGCCACGATCGCGAAGCCGGGTCCGCATATTGCTACCCATGCGTCCGAGACCGACGATTCCTAACGAGACACTGTCGCTCGACACGAATGTTCTTCTTTCTTTCCTTCTCAGCGCAGCAAAAGGTTGGGCTGCAGAAGGTACTTGTAATTGTCAGCGCCGGGTTGGTCCTTCGAGGACTGACTTGTAATGAGCACGGGACCCGGTTTGTTCGGGTTTTCGGTCTTGGTAAACGAGATGCGCACAAATTCGGAATGCACCGCCGACAAACCGTCCAACAAGAACTGCGGCTTGAGCGATACCACTGTGTCGCTTCCGCTCAGATGCGCGTCGATGGTCTCGGAGGCTTGGGCCTGTTCAGATCCGATGGCTTCCAGCACCAGCCCCTCCAAGCTGAAGCTGAACCGGAGGGCCGCCTCCCGTTCGAGCACGAGCGACACCCGGCGCACTGCTTCGATGAGCTCGGCCGTGTTTATCACCGCGTAATTTTCTACAGATTCCGGAAAAAGACGCTTCACCGGCGGGAAGTTTCCCTTGATCAGCAGCGAGGTGACTGTCTTCTCGCCAGCGCTGAATGCGATCAGTTCTCTTTCGTCTCCGCGGGTAATGGTCACTGACACTGTTGCGCTGTGACCGAATGTCTTGCCAACTTCTTGCAGTGTGCGGGCTGGTACCAGCGCGCTGACTGTTTCCTGGTCCGCGGAGTTCCCTGAGTCCCACTCAACGTCGCGCACGGCCACTCGATACCGGTCCGTGGCGATCAGACTCAGGTTCCCCTGGGAAATCTCGAGCTGCACGCCGGTGATCACTGGGGTCACATCATCACGCGAAGCGGCAACAGCAACCTGGGCGACTGCTGTCGCAAATTCCTCGCCGGGCAGAAGGCCCGTTGCCCCCGACACGGTGGGCAGCGTCGGGTATTCCTCAACGGGCATGCTGAGGAGCGTGAAGTGCGCAGACCCGCACACGACCGAAATCTTGGTTTCTTCGGTAGTGAACTGCACGGGTGCTGACGGTAAACGGCTGGCGATGTCGGCAAGTAAGCGACCAGAGACGAGGATGCGACCGGGCTCTTCAACATCAGCGGCGATGGTCGTCTGAGCCGATACTTCGTAGTCGAATGCCGACAGGGTGAGACCCGTATCCGATGTCTCGATCAAAACGCCGCTCAAGATCGGCAGGGTGGTGCGCTGAGGTAGGAGCTTCACCGCAAACGAAACAGCCTCGCTGAAGACGTCACGATTGACCTGGAACCTCATGGCTCACCCCTTGTGCGCGAAATGTTGTGTGGGGCTTAATACTGGCACAGGCACACCGGCCCCTTTTTCCCCGACTTTCCCCAAGGTTATTTCCGATCAGGTCATTGAATTTAAGAAGTTAATCGTAATAACCGCTGTGGGAACTGTGGATAACTCTTTGCGGGCCGTCCGGCGACGGAGAACTACAACGGTGTGAGATGTGCATGGGTTGTGGATCTCACCGTGCGGCAATTGCTGTGAACTAGGCCGGCCCGGTTGTGATTCCACAGGTAGCTGAATGCAGTTCACAAGAAATCCGCTTAAATCGACCGGTTGTCCACAGGTTGTCCACAGGGTGTGAATTAATAATGCGCCGAACAGACTTTGGAGCGGTCAGCGTTTGTTATACCGGTGGTTTTGTTTGATTTGGCTGGTGAGTTCGGTCACCTGGTTGTAGATGGACCGGCGCTCCTTCATGAGTTCACTGATCTTCTTATTGGCGTACATGACCGTGGTGTGATCGCGGTTCCCGAAAAGCTGTCCAATTTTTGGCAGAGACAAATTCGTCAGTTCCCGGCACAAGTACATAGCGATCTGGCGGGCGGTGGCAATCGCCTGGGAACGCGAGGACCCATAAAGGTCGTCGACGGTGAGTTTGAAGTACTCGGCCGTGTGGTTGATGATGTCCACCGGGGCGATCACGTTGTCTTCGTCGAGGGTAATAAGGTCTTTAAGCACTGTCTGCACGAGGCTCAGGTCGACTTGTGTGCGATTCAGGCTCGCAAACGCTGTGACTCGGATGAGCGTGCCCTCGAGTTCTCGGATATTGGAGGAGACCTTGGACGCCATGTATTCGAGGATGTCGTAGGGCACCTGCAGTTTTTCGCTTTGCGCCTTTTTACGCAAGATTGCGATGCGTGTCTCGAGATCGGGTGCCTGAACATCCGTGATCAGTCCCCACTCGAATCGTGACCGCATTCTGTCCTCGAAACCAGTCAGGTGTTTCGGTGGCAAGTCGCTGGTGATTACGACCTGCTTGTTGTGGTCGTGCAGGGTATTGAAGGTGTGGAAAAAAGCTTCCTGCGTACTGTCTTTTCCCTGCAGGAATTGGATGTCATCGATGAGGAGAACATCGATGTCCCGATAGCGCGACTGGAACACGGAGGCTCTGTTGTTGGCGATCGAGTTGATGAAGTCGTTGGTGAATTCTTCGGAGCTGACGTAGCGAACGCGAATGCCGGGGTAAAGGCTCTGTGCATAGTGGCCGATGGCGTGTAAGAGGTGAGTCTTGCCAAGACCGGAGTCGCCGTAGATGAACAGCGGGTTGTATGCCTTGGCTGGAGCTTCCGCGACCGCCACCGCTGCCGCGTGTGCGAACCGGTTCGAGCCGCCGATCACGAAATTGTCAAAGTTGTATTTTGGGTTGAGCCGAGAATCCGAGCGGCGGCCCGAGTCGGATTGTGGGGCAGGCTGCTCAATGTACGGTTGTTCGGCGGGCTCGGGAACACGGTGGAGAAAGTCTTGACCTATCTCCGGGTTCACGACAATGGCAAAGTTCGTCGCCGGGTGTTCGTCGCCGAGCGCCGAGATGGCGTTGAGAAGGGGCAGACGAATCCGCTGTTCGAGCATGCCGCGGGTGAGGTCGTTGGGGACTTCGAGGTAAAGGGTGCCTGCCATGACGCCCTTCGGCTCGACCAGGCTCAGAAAGCCCTGCAGCTGTGGGGTGATTCGATCATCGGCTACGAGTGTGGACAGCACTGATTGCCACAGTTCTTGCGTCGAATCGATTCCGTCGACCATGATGCCCTTCGAAGTGTCGTCGCATGTTACTCACAGGGTTATCCACCGACTGTGCAGTCACCCCACCTTAGTTTGTGAAGTGGGTGCGCGAAATATCTTGTGCGCCCAACTGGGGATAAGCTAGAGGACGAATCCGCTGAGATTTGACGCCGGCTCGCAAAGCCCGTATTTTTAGTCAGTTGACTTTGGCCCCGCGGGCTACCATTACTTTTCTGGGCTTCAGTGCTGGCCCCGTTGAGTTCCAACACTGTGGAGAACTAATAATGAGTAAACGTACGTTCCAACCAAACAACCGTCGTCGTGCCAAGGTTCACGGATTCCGGTTGCGCATGCGCACCCGCGCCGGCCGCAGCATTCTTGCCGCGCGTCGGCACAAGGGCCGCATCAAGCTGTCCGCGTAGCACCGATTCGTCACGCAGGCGGTGCTCGCGAAGATCCACCGCGTTGTCCGCGCCGAAGACTATCGACGTACGGTTCGACGGGGCAAGAGAATTGCATCTTCACACCTTGTGGCTTATGTGGCGAACCGCGCAGATGAGACGTCGGTGCGCTTCGGGTTCATCGTGTCTAAGGCAGTGGGGAACGCGGTGACCCGGAACCGGGTACGGCGGCGCCTGAAGGCAGTCAGTTTTGAGCTGTTGGGTACTATCCCACCGGGCACTGACATTGTCGTCCGCGCTCTCCCCGGGGCGGCACAGGCTGACTGGACTACTGTTCAGCATGACGTGCGAACGATGCTGGAGCGAGGGCTCGTGTCCACAGCGCAGCACTACGCAACAGAACGGCGCGCCAGGGAAGGTAAGGGACGATGATTCAAGCAATTGCGTTCGTGTTGCTACTCCCCCGCAACGTCTGCATCGTGATCCTCCGTATTTATCGCACTGTTATTTCACCGCTCTACGGCGACGTGTGCCGTTATTACCCGTCATGTTCCGGGTATGCCCTGCAAGCTATCCAACGTTACGGAGTGACCAAGGGAGTGTGGCTGGGGTCGCTACGAATCGCGAGGTGCCACCCCTGGGCCCTGGGTGGAGTCGATGATGTGCCGAAGCTGCCGGTAGAGAAGTACCGCGTCACCAGGTTTGGTTTTGTCACGCCGCTTCCGGCGAGATCACTCGGTTCCACCGGCAGCGGACGTCTTCAATCGACCAGTCTCCTGGATTCGGTGCCGCGCAGCTTTGATTTCTCGCACAGCCATGGAAAGGGCTAACCGACACGCATGGACATTTTTTCCTTCTTTGACACGCTTCTCTGGCCTATTAAGTGGGCGATTGAGGTCATACTGGTGGCGTTCCACACCGTTTTCGAAGCGGTCGGGATGGACCCGGATTCCGGCCTGACCTGGGTTCTGTCCATCGTGGGCCTGACTCTCGTGGTGCGCGCGGCTCTGATACCGATCTTTGTAAAACAGATCAAAAGCCAACGCAAGATGCTTGAGGTCGCCCCAGAGCTGAAAAAAATTCAAGATAAGTACAAGGGGAAGAAGGATCAATTCTCCCGCGAGGCGATGTCCCGCGAAACAATGGCGATGTACAAAAAGAACGGGACGAACCCGCTGAGTTCGTGTTTGCCGCTCCTGCTTCAGATGCCGGTGTTCTTTGGGCTTTTCACCGTGTTGAGGAACGCGCAAACCGATCAGCCTGGAGTGGGGCTGCTCAACACATCGCTGGCGAGCTCCTTCGGGCACTCCGAATTGTTCGGCGCCCCCTTGCGGCTCGCTATCAGCACGGCGGGCGAAGCGACAACGCAGGGTGGTCACGTCCTCGTCATCGTGATTGCGTCCATCATGGTTGTGTTGATGAGCGCCTCACAGTTCATTACCCAGCTGCAGATCATGTCGAAGAATCAGTCGGCTGCGGCCAAAGAGAGCCCGATGTTCAAGCAGCAGAAAATGCTGCTGTACGTGCTCCCCCTAGTTTTTGCCTTCTCCGGTTTTACCTTCCCGCTCGGCGTGATGTTCTACTGGCTGGTATCCAACTTCTGGACGATGGGTCAGCAATTCTTGGTCATCCGCAACATGCCGACTCCTGGCAGTGAGGCGGAGCTTGCGCGTGAAGCACGGCTTGCGAAGAGGCGTCAGCGTAGCGGCTTCACGGTCGTCGAGGAGGGCCAGGACGACACGGTCGTGGAGCCCCCGCGGAACCCTCAGCGCAAGCAACCGGTCAATCCCAAGAACCGCAAGAAGAAACGCTAGCGGCACGCCGGCGGATGAACACACAGTCTCCAGAGAAAAGGAACGCACAGTGACCGACGAGAGCATCGCGACACAGCAGGATTCCGCCATCGACGCGACCAAGATTGTCCTGGCTGAGGACTCTCCCGTAACACTAGGCGGCGAGCTCGCGGGTGTTGTGGTGGACGAGAAGTCAACTGCGCCGGGTGGAACTTCCTCGAGTGAACTTGATGACGAGGGAGATGCGGCGGCAGATTACATCGAGGAACTCCTCGACATCGTGGACCTCGACGGAGACATCGATATTGAGGCGCGCGATGGTCGCGTGTATCTCTCGGTTGGCTCCGCGGCCGAAGGGGATCTTCGGCTGCTCGCCAAGCCCGAGACGGTGACCGCGCTGCAGGAACTGACCAGAATCGCGGTTCAGACTAAGACGGGGGTGTACTCCAGACTCATTCTGGATATTGGTGGATCTCGCGCGGCACGACAGGCCGAACTGGCATTGCTTGTCGATCGGGCGATCGCACGGCTTGCAGCTGGTGCGCAGTCTGCCTCGCTGCCCCCGATGTCCTCCTACGAGCGTAAACTCGTGCATGACATCGTGGCTTCGCGTGGATATGTGTCCCAATCGGAAGACGAAGGTCGCGAGCGTCACACCGTGATCACGTCGAAATAACGCTCCTCCCCCGAAGGTGTCAATGTTTCACGTGAAACATTGACTACAGCGGCCTTTTGAGCGCGCGGTAGTGGCGCCCAGGCAAGGGACTGTTGCGGATCCCCTTAGAAATTAGCAAGTCCTCGCAGCGCGTAGCGCGCAACAAATTGTGCTGAATCGCACCTGAACGAAGGGACCGTCTGGTCATGCGCAGGAGAGGAACTCGTGTCGCTTGAGTTATTAGAGCCAGAGCCGGCCATCGCTGCGTCGCTTTTTGGGCCGCGCATTGAGATGGCGCGTGCCCTTACTCGGGATCTGGCGCAAATGGGTGACGAACTCGGGTTGATCGGGCCGCTTGAGGTGCCGCGGTTGTGGACTCGGCATATCGTGAACTCCGTACTTCTTTCGCCGTTGCTTTGTGAGGGTTTGGTGGGGGACGTCGGCAGCGGAGCCGGTTTTCCGGGATTGGTTCTCGCGATCGCTCGTCCGGATGTGAGTTTTATCTTGATTGAGCCCATGGAGCGTCGCGTGGCCTGGCTCCAAGCCGAGAGCGAGCGGCTTGGGCTGGACAACGTAACCGTGCTCAGAGCGCGAGCGCAGGAGGCCGGGCAGTTACCACCCCTGGATCAAGTCACTGCCCGTGCGGTCAGTGCTCTCACAAAATTGATTCCGCTGTGTGTTCCTCTGGTGAGGTCCGGCGGGGAACTGCTATTTCTTAAGGGAAGCTCTGTGAGTTCTGAAATCGCAGGGGCGTCAAAGGTCATTAGGCGACACCATCTGTCGGCCGTGGAGGTTCTTGTTCTCGGTGACGGCATGGCGACAGAGGAGACCAGAGTCTTCCGGGCTACAGTTGATTGAGCCCGAACCCATGGACGAGAAAGCCGGTGAACGCTGAGTGAGTAGGCGTGATTCTTCGCAGCCTCGGCGTTGGTCGCGAGTGTTTCACGTGAAACATTCCGACGTTGCCGAAGTGGCTGTTGACCATAAGGTTGAGCACGACACTGCAGACCGGGAGACAGAAGCTGTGGGAGCTGAACCGGCCGCGAGCTCAGGGCTCGTGTCTCCCGTCGAGAAGACAGCTGGGTTGCCGGTCGGGCCAGAAACTGAGGCAGTGTTGGCATTGGATGCTACGCTCACTGGCGACAAGGTGGTCAGCGAGCCAGCACCGGCGCCCGAGTCCCACTCGGCTGCCGGGCCGGATGCCCCTACCGCGGCTGAAACTAGCGGTGAGGACACCAGCAGTGAGGACGCCAGCAGTGCCGACACCAGCGGAGAGGCAGAAACTGAACCGCCCGTCGTCGCGGAATCGGACCCGATAAAGCACGCCCTCGTCTCCGAACCCGCTCGGAGCGAAGATGAATCGACTCCGCTCGCCCGTGAGTTGACCGACATCACTCGCCGCCGACGCGCGCTTGCGTCCCAGCAGCTGCCACTTCCGGCGTCTACGAGAATCTTCACCGTCGCGAATCAAAAAGGTGGTGTGGGCAAGACAACCTCGACCGTCAACCTCGCCGCAGCACTGGCGCGACAGGGCGCCCGAGTCTTGGTGATCGATCTCGACCCTCAGGGCAACGCGTCCACGGCCCTCGGGGTGGAGCACCGCTCCGAGACGGTCAGCGTCTACGATGTGATCATTAACGACGATCCGATGGCCAGCGCGGTGCAGAAGAGTCCTGAGTTTGAAGCCCTATTCTGTCTTCCCGCCACCATTCACCTCGCAGGTGCGGAGATCGAACTCGTGTCTCTTGTTGCCAGGGAGCAGCGGCTGCATACCGCGCTAGAAACCTTCTTGGCCGAGAGTGAGCAGCCGTTCCACTACGTCTTCATCGACTGTCCTCCGTCACTCGGGCTGCTCACCATCAACGCCTTTGTTGCAGCAAACGAGGTTTTGATCCCCATCCAGTGCGAGTACTACGCGCTAGAGGGGCTCAGTCAGTTGCTCACCAACATCCAACTGATCGAAAGGCACCTCAATCCGAAGCTCGCCGTTTCCACGATCCTGCTGACAATGTTCGACTCGCGCACGAACCTCGCGAATCAGGTTGCCCAGGAAGTGCGTGATCATTTTCCCGATCAGGTTCTGTCTACGTTGATTCCGCGTTCGGTGCGGATTTCGGAAGCGCCGAGTTACGGGCAAAGTGTCATCAGCTACGACGGCAACTCATCCGGGTCGTTGTCCTATCTAGAAGCGGCGGCCGAGATCGCCAGACGTGGAGTCCCTCACTAATGGCAGCACAAAAGCGCACTGGCCTTGGCCGGGGGATCGGCGCACTCATCCCCACCGACGACGGGGACGCCGAACGACCCGTCGACGTGTTTTTTCCAAGCGCCAAGGTGGGGGAGGAGCGACTGGTTGCGGTGCCGGGTGCGCGCCTCGCCGACCTTTCGCCGCTGGACATCATTCCCAACCCGGCCCAACCCCGCATCAACTTTGACCAGGATGAACTTGATGAACTCGTCGCCTCGATTCGCGAGGTCGGCGTTTTGCAGCCCATCGTCGTTCGCCCCATCGCCGGCGCAAGTCGCGGTGAGCCGCGATTCGAATTGATCATGGGAGAACGCCGCCTGCGTGCCAGTAAACAACTGGGGCTCGGGACGATTCCGGCGATCATTAAGAACACAGCCGATGAGGCGATGTTGCGCGACGCCCTCCTGGAGAATCTTCACCGAGCGGACCTCAATCCTCTTGAGGAAGCCTCGGCATATCAGCAACTTTTGGCTGATTTCGGGATCACCCAGGAGGAGCTGGCTACGAAAATTGGGAGGTCGCGCCCGCAAATCAGTAATACTCTGCGTTTGCTCCGACTCCCCTCGGCCGTTCAAGTGCGCGTGGCGGCCGGAGTGTTGAGCGCGGGGCACGCTCGTGCCATCCTCTCCACCGGCGACGTCGAGGCAATGGAGCGCCTGGCGGACAAAATTGTCAACGAGGATCTTTCGGTACGCGCCGCCGAGGCCGCGGCGAGTCGCGGTGTGAAGCCGGTGGCCAACTCGAAGCCCGCTCCAGGCAAGCGTCAAGGTCAACTCGACGAGATTGCCACGCGACTGGGCGACCGGTTGGACACCAGGGTGAAAATCACGTTGGGCGCCAGCAAGGGTGCCATCGTTATCGACTTCGCCACCGTCGGCGATCTCAACCGCATTCTCTCCGAGTTGGGCGAGCCAGGCTTCGCCTGAAATCCAATTTCTCTGACGGAGACAATGGCGGTGTTGCGAGCTCCTGGTTCGAGCTAGACGAAATTTGGTGGGGGCCCATCCAGGGTCGGTCCCGAAAGCACCAACTCGATTGGCCCCGTGCGCTCGAGGAAATCGAGCTCTTCCGAGACGACGTGGCTGAGCCGACGAATGCCCTCCCGAATGAAGTCGGGTGCCGGGTAGCAGAATGATAAGCGCAGGTCGCCGTGACCATTGCCGTCTGAGTAAAAGGCTGTCCCAGGAGTGTACGCCACCAGCTTGCTCACGGCACGTGGCAGCATCGCTTTGGAATCGAGTCCTTCCGGAAGAGTGAGCCAGACGTAGAATCCGCCACCAGGAACAGTCCAGGTCAGTCCCGGCAGAAACTCATGGAGAGCGTCGAGCATCGCATCTCGTCTGGTCCGGTAAACCCCGCGGAAAGTGTCGATCTGGCCTTTCCAGTCTGCCGTGGAGAGGTATTGGTTGATGATGAGTTGCGTGAACGAGCTTGGGCACAGTACCGCCGCCTCGTTTTCTAGAACGAGCTTGTCCCTGATCCAGTGGGGGGCAAGGGCCCATCCGATGCGGAAGCCGGGTGCCAGTGTCTTGGAAAAGGTCCCGAGATAGACGACGCCGTCCTGCGACAGGGAGCGCATGGCCGCCGGGGGAGGGGAGTCGAAATACAGCAAGCCATAGGGGTTGTCTTCGAGAACGAGAATGCCATTGCTTCTCGCGATCTCCAGCACCTCAGCGCGGCGTTGCTGGCTGAGAGTGACGCCGGCCGGGTTGTTGAAGGTCGGCACCGTATATAGAAACTTGATTCGCTTTCCCGCCGCCTTCGCGCGGGCGATGTGTTCGCGAAGTGCTTCCGGGACGAGTCCGTGCTCGTCCATCGGCACGTGTTGCACCTCGGCTTCGAACGACCGGAACACCACCAGCGCGGTGACGTAACTCGGCCCTTCCGCGAGCACCAGGTCGCCAGGGTCGAGAAAAAGTTTCGATACGAGCTCCAGCGCGTTCTGGGATCCCGTCGTAACGACGATGTCCTCAGCGTTCGCCCTGATGCCCTCGAGCGCCATGACCTCCACGATGTGCTCTCGAAGCTCGGGCACCCCCTGTCCCGAGCCGTACTGCAAAGCCTGGGCTCCCCGTTCGCGAATGACAGTGTCCATGGCGTCGGCAATGAGGTCGGTAGGCAGTGCCGAGACGAAGGGCATGCCACCTGCCAGTGACACCACCTCGGGGCGCGAAGCCACTGCAAACAGCGCGCGCACCTCCGAGGCGTTCAGTCCGGCGGTACGCGTGGCATAGGCATGCTGCCATGGGTCGAGGTTGGTTTGCGTGCTCATACGGTTCCGATTCGCTTCCCAGCCGCTTCGTGAGGTTCGCGGCCTCAAGCGACTTCTTAGGTTCCAGAATACGGGCTACACGCAGAGCTCGGCCGTCTCCAACGCGGGAGACGGCCGAGGGGGCAGCGCGCTGTGCGGTGGGCTAGCGCAGGAATTCTGCGAGGTCGGATTCCAGTGCCGGCTTCGGCTTTGCACCGATGACGGTCTTCACGACCTCACCACCGCGGTACACCTTCATTGCGGGGATCGATGTGATCTGGTACTTTGCCGCGGTTTGTGGGTTGTCGTCGACGTTGAGCTTCATGATGGTGAGCTTGTCTGCGTTTTCGGCGCCGATCTGGTCGAGGATCGGGCCGACAGCGCGACACGGGCCGCACCATTCCGCCCAGAAGTCCACCAGTATTGTTTTGTCTGAGTTCAGCACCTGGTCGGCGAAGGTCGCATCGGTGACGTTGATGACGTTGGACATATTTTTCTCTCTTTCGTTCGAACTACGCGTTGCCCTGAGACTTAGGCGGGAACGGGTTGAATTGTCGCTTGCGGCACGGCCGTGGCAAGTAGTTCCTTGGGTAACGATGCCAAATAGTGTTCAGCATCGAGTGCTGCAACGGTTCCGGAGCCGGCGGCGGTAACCGCTTGTCGGTACACCGGGTCGATGACGTCTCCCGCGGCGAAGACACCGGTCAGGTTCGTTTTCGAGGTGCGACCATCGACCTTGATTGAGCCGTCGGGCGCCAACTCGAGCTGGCCGTGGATGAGGTGGGTGCGCGGATCGGAACCGATCGCGATGAACAGGCCGCTGAGATCCAGAGTGGATTCGGCCCCTGTCACGCTGTTGCGTAGGCCTACCCCGGTCACCAGCTCGTCGCCGTAAACCCGCTCCACCGTGGTGTTCCAGAGGAACTCGATCTTCGGGTCGGCAACGGCGCGCTCCTGCATCACCTTGGATGCTCTCAGCGTGTCACCGCGGTAGAGCACGTACACCTTGTCGGCGAACCTGGTGAGGAAGGTCGCCTCCTCCATCGCCGAATCGCCGCCGCCTACCACGGCAATCGTCTTGTTCCGGAAGAAGAACCCGTCACAGGTGGCACACCACGAGACGCCGTGCCCACTGAACGTGTCTTCGCCCTCGACGCCGAGCTTGCGGTACGCCGAGCCGGTTGCGTAGATGACCGCGAGAGCCTCTTCCACCGCCCCGGAGCCCAGGGTGACCTTTTTGATCTCACCCTGAAGGTCGACTTCCGCGACATCGTCCAGCACGATCTCGGTGCCGAATCGCTCGGCCTGGGCCTCGAACATGGCCATCAGCTCCGGACCTTGGATGCCCTCGGGGAACCCCGGATAATTTTCAACCTCGGTTGTTTTCATGAGTTCACCACCGGCTTCCACCGAACTGGCAATGAGCAACGGCGCTAGGTTCGCGCGGGCGGCGTAGATCGCGGCGGTGTATCCCGCGGGACCTGAACCGATGATAATGACTTGGCGCAACTGGATGGCCTCCTTCTCACTGCCCGGTACAACCCATACTATTGGCGAACTATTCCGAGGTACCTGCGCGGAACCTGGCCCGGATCATCTCGGCGACGGAGGCCAATTCCGGGTTGCGGACCAGTAGGAGCAGACCGGTGTATACCGCTGTCATCGCGGAGCCGGTCAGCGCTATCGAGACGAGCGCCTGCAGCCGGCCTGAGAGCGCGAAGCCGCCGGGCGCAATCCCACCGAGCAGCGCCAGGACCCCGATTCCGGCCACACCGGCCAGAACCGCCAGGCCGAAATACTGCAGGTGGCGCCGGAGGACGAGGGCGCCATCCATACCGCCGAGTCTGCGCCGCACCAGGACGATGGCGATCACCGCTTGAACGGTGCCGGAGAACGCCGTCACCAGCGCGAGGCCGACGCCGATCCACTGCGCGGGAAGTGTCGCGCACGCCAGAGCGCCGGCGATGTAGACCACGGAATAGGCACACTGCATGAAAAATGCGGTGCGGGTGTCATCGAGGGCGTAAAACACCCGTTGGATGACGAAGAGTGCGCTGTAGAGCACCAGTCCAGGCAGGTAGGCGAGGATCACATTGCCGGTGGCCAACACGTTATCGTATTTGTCTTCGAAAAACCTGGCAAATGGATAGGCGACGACGGCGAGGGCGACCATGGAAAACACGATGAGCAAGCCGATGCCGCGCAGCGATGAGGAAAGATCTGCTCTCACGGCGGCGAGGTCGCCGCGGGCCGCGTGTCCGCTCATCCTGGTGAAGTATGCGGTAGCGATCGACACGGCGACGACCGAGTGCGGAAGCATGAAGACGAGCCAGGATGCGCCCAGAGTGGCGACCGAGGCACCCTGCGCCGAACCGAGGGTGGCGACCCTGGTGGAAACCAGCGCACCGATCTGCATCACCAGTATCATGGCGAAAAGCCACCCTGCCGCCCGGCCGGCGGCGCCCAGCCCGACTCCGCGCCAGCGGAATTCTGGGCGATAACGAAGCCCGGCACGCCGCCAAAAAAGGAACAGCACGAGTGCCTGCGCGGCAATCCCGAGCGTTGCGGTGCCTGCCAGCAGCACTATCCGGTCGATGCCCCAGCCCTGAGCGGAGCTGTTGGACTCTGCACCGCCGAAGAATGTCATGAAGGCGACAAGGCCGCCGATCGCCACGACGTTGTTGAGCACCGGCGCCCAGGTGAACGGTCCGAATATGTTCCGCGCGTTCAACACTTCGCTAAGCAGGCTGTACAGCGCGTAGAAGAAAATCTGGGGCAAGCACCAGTAGGCGAACGTGGTTGCCAGACTCATGGCCTCGGGGCTGAACCCTTTCCCGCCCGACGCTGATTGCTGCACATACAGGGTGACGAGCGCCGGTGCCGCCAGGGTGGCCACGACGGTGACGCCGAGGAAGATCACCACACCGAGCGTGATGATTCGGTTGATGAACCGCTGCCCACCGTCTTCGTTCAGTCCGGCCCGCACGATTTGGGGCACGAGTACTGCGCTGAGCACGCCGCCGGCGACCAGGGCGTAAATGTTGTTCGGAAGCTGATTGGCCGCCCCGAAAGCATCCGCGCTGGCACTGGAAATTTGACCGATCGCCGCCGCGAGCACCACCACGCGAACGAAGCCCAGGATGCGCGAGACGATAGTTCCCGAAGCGAGAAGTGCGCTTGCCCGGCCCAGACCCGACGGCGGTTCGACGGGCTCGGCCACGCTACTCATGAAGCTCCGTGGCCTCGACGCGCGTGCTCGTTGGCTCGCGTCGGGCGCGTCGGCGCTTGGCGATATTCCGCCAGATTCCGAAGCCGAAGACGGCTACCAAGAGCCCGGCAATGATTCCGGTGGCCAGTTTCTCCCAGTCCGCCTGCACGTTGACTTCGACCACCGCCGGGAGCGAAATCTGCACCCCGGTGGCGCTGGCCAGTGACACGCCCAGCAACACTTGGCCGTTGGCCACCGATTGCACCGGTATTAAGGCCCGTGACTGTGACTTCGCTTCGATCGTCAGTGCGACGTTGTTCTTCATGACGTTGAGGATCGCGCGCTGGGGACGCACGCTGACGTACACGGTCACCGGGTGGTCCAGTCTGTTGCTCACGGCGATCGGCAAGTTTCCGTTCTCAGCGACGAGGTTGATCGGGCTGCCTTCGACGATGGAGATCGATGATGTGACGGTCTGGCTGTCACTGACGTATTTGGCTGCAGTGTCCGCCCACGTCGCCGAAGCGGAATCCCAATTGTGCGACAACACGGCGAGCAGCGCCAGGCGGCGGGGGCCGGTGACGAGCGTGGGGTCGGTGAGCACCGAGGAGAACTGGCCGACCGCGCCCTCCGAGTCCAGCATCGCCTTGACGAGGCCCAGGCGCTTGGCCTTCTCGGGCTTCGGCACCAGCGATGTACTAGGCCCCGCCGCGGATAAGGCCTGCGACAGTGTGGTCTGTGGTGCCCAGGGAAGCGTTTGAAGTGCCGCCACGGTCTGGGCGAGTCGGAACGTCGTCGCCGGCGCCTCGCGGCCGAGTGTGACGAGCACCGTGCCTGGCGCCTCCGCTCCTTCCGCGCCAGCCAGAGCCAGCATCGACGAAAACTCAGACACAGCGTCGCGCCAGGACAGGTCGTCCGCCGCGCCAACCGCTTCGCGAAGCAGCGCCGATAACGCGCTACTGGCGACGGCAACCGGATGCCCGCCGACGCTGGTCATCACCGGTGAGATGGCGCCGGGATTCGCTGCCGCGAGGTTGTCGGAGGAGAGGATCGTGGTGGTGAGCCCCGCTTCGGCGAATCTGTCCAGATTCTTGTCGACGACTGTATTGTCGCCGGGCCAAGCGATTGCGGGAATCGTGTAGTTCCAGTCCAGCAGTTCCTTCGAGGTCGGCAGGGTGGGCACCGGCGTCGCCGAAGGACTTGGAGCGAACGTCGGCGACGGGCTGGGCTGCGGGCTGCCGCTCGGAGTGGGTGCGAATCGGGTCGGGTCGATGGGGAACGTAATCGGGTCCAGCGGTGGGATGCCGCCGGATTGAGCGAGGGCGGCGATGTCTGAGTCGGCGTAGCTGAGCCCGAAGGTTTCGTTGCCGGCTGTTCTCAGTCGTTCCAGCCAGGCGGTCGCCGACGGCGGTGCCTCGGTGCCGAGGATGCGGATCGAGGCGATGATTCTCGGGTCGATGCCGATCGCGACCTGACTGCCGACTAGCCCAGACAGCTGTCGGTCCAAGACGCCACCTGGTGCCGTGTACACGGCGAGGTGGGCAGCGTCGAGAAGCCCGACAGCTTCCGTCGGCACCGTGATCGGTGCCACCACCGCCACCGAGGTCGCGGGAACGGCGGCGGCGGGGTGCCAGACGATACTCGTGCGCGTGTGCGAATCATCCACGCTGGCGGCGGTTACGGTTACCGAGAGCGCATGAACGCCCCAGGGCTGTCCGTCCAAACCTACGGCCGCCGCGGGCACGATGAGCGAGTCGGTTCGGGTCTCTCCACGGGGCAGTTCTGGGAGCGGCTGCTGCAGCAGCACCGTGTCGGCGACGTGGTGCTCGTCGGCGGGCGGATGCATCCACGACGTCAACGCCGAAACCGAGGCGACGGGTCGCCGCTGCAGCGACACCGTGATGATGGCGCCGGACACCGCGGACGGCGTGTCGTTCGTCACACTGCTGGCAATGATTAAATCCTCGCCAGGGGCCAGCGCGCCAAACTGCAGCGGTGCGGCGACCACGGTGAGCGCGGAGGGGACGGCTGGGACGTCGACGGTGGGCAAAGCGGCGGCGGGGAGGGCGAGGCCGACGGCGGCCATCGCCAGTGCGAGAAGCGGGGAGAGCAGCCTCACGGGCATGGACCGGCCAGGAGAATTCGCTCGGTCAGCATGCATCAGATTCTAGGGCGTGGTCGCTGGGACACTGCTTGCGGCACCCCGATCCCGGTCGAGCCGGCGCCGATAGCCCCCCTTCCTCGCCGATAGCCCCCTTCCTCGCCGATAGTCTGGGGCACTATGGAAAATGTCGCTTCGGCCATCGCGCGCCTGGACGAACTCGCGGCATCCGAGCACATCGCCAGGCTCGCGGATGCCTTCGTCGTCGCCGGCCACGAACTCGCGCTGGTGGGCGGTTCGGTGCGCGATGCCTTTCTGGGTGCCAGGCTGCACGATCTCGACTTCACAACCACGGCGACGCCCGACGAGATCCTCGCCATCGTCGCTCCGATCGCGGATGCGCACTGGGACATCGGCCGGGCATTCGGCACCATCGGGGCGCGGTTCGGCGCACACACGATGGAAATCACCACCTACCGTGCCGACGTGTACGACGGGCAGACCCGCAAACCCGTCGTCGAGTTTGGCAGCACCCTCGAAGGCGACCTCGTCCGGCGCGACTTCACCGTCAACGCGCTCGCGTTGCGCCTGCCGCAGCGGGTGCTGGTAGACCCTTCCGGGGGCGTCGACGACCTGTTGGCCGGCCGCCTCACCACGCCCGGGTCGCCGGAATCGTCGTTCGGGGACGATCCGTTGCGGATGCTGCGCGCCGCGCGCTTCACGTCGCAATTAGGCTTCACCGTCGACGAGTCCACCCGGCAGGCCATGGAAGATCTCGCGGACAAGCTCGACATCGTGTCTGTCGAGCGCATCAGCGACGAACTGAGCAAACTGTTGCGCACCCAGGCGCCGCGTGCCGGCATCCAGCTACTGGTCGACACCGGACTCGCTGCCCGCGTGCTGCCAGAGTTGCCGGCGTTGCGCCTGCAGATCGACGAACACCACCACCACAAAGACGTGTACGAACACAGCCTCATCGTGCTCGATCAGGCCATCGAGCTGGAGCGCCAGCGTCACCCCGATTCGCCGCCCGACCTGACGCTACGGCTGGCCGCGTTGCTGCACGACATCGGCAAACCGGCCACCAAACGTCTCGAGCCCGGCGGAGTAGTGACGTTCCACCACCACGATGTCGTCGGTGCGAAGCTCGCGGCGAAACGGTTGCGGGCATTGCGGTACGACAAGCAGACCATCACCGATGTGTCGCGGCTGATCGAATTGCACCTGCGGTTCTTCGGTTACACCGAGGGGGCCTGGACCGACTCCGCGGTGCGACGCTACGTGCGCGATGCTGGGGTGCTGTTGGAGCGATTGCACATCCTCACCAGAGCGGATGTGACGACTCGCAACGTCCGCAAGGCCGACCGGCTGGCATTTGCCTACGACGACCTGGAGGATCGCGTCCGCATGCTTGCCGAGGAGGAGGGCGTCGCCGCAGTGCGCCCGGATCTGGATGGCGAGGCGATCATGGCGATCCTCGGGCTGAAACCGGGCCGCCAGGTGGGGGAGGCATACCGGTTCCTGCTCGAGATACGCCTGGACGAGGGACCGCTTGGCGCGGACGAGGCCACGGCCCGCCTCACGTCGTGGTGGGACGCTCGCGGCCACTAGTTCCCGTTCCGGTTGACTGTGTCTGTTCCGCCGGGAACAGATAGCCGGAACGGGAACTAGTGGCAGGGATTCGTCAGCTTGCGGTGTCCCGGATGAACTGCTCAAGAAGCTCGCGAGCCACCGGGTCGGGGTACTGCTTCGCCGGCGATTTCATGAAGTACGCGGATGCCGCCTCGAGTGGTCCGCCGAGTCCAGCGTCCAGCGCGATCTTCGCCGCACGGATGGCATCGATCACGACGCCCGCCGAGTTGGGTGAATCCCACACTTCGAGCTTGTATTCCAGCATGGTGGGGGAGTTGCCAAAGCCATGACCCTCGAGGCGCACGAAGGCGAGCTTGCGATCGTCGAGCCACGGGATGTGGTCGCTCGGGCCGATGTAAACGTTGTGCGGGTCGAGCTTCGCCTCGATGTTGCTGGTGACCGCTTGCGTCTTCGAGATCTTCTTGGACTCCAGCCGTTTGCGCTCGAGCATGTTCTTGAAGTCCATGTTGCCGCCGACATTGAGCTGATAGGTGCGGTCCAGCACGATGCCACGTGATTCAAACAGCCGTGCGAGCACCCGGTGGGTGATCGTGGCGCCGAGTTGGCTCTTCACGTCGTCGCCGACGATCGGGATGCCCGCAGCCACGAACTTCGCCGCCCACTCGGGGTCGCTTGCGATGAACACGGGCTGGGCGTTGACGAACGCCACACCGGCATCGAGCGCTGCCTGCGCGTAGTGCTTCGCTGCGGCATCGGACCCGACCGGAACGTAGCAGACCAGCACGTCCGCGCCTGAGTCCCGCAGGACCTGTGCGGTATCCACGACCGGCGCATCCGATTCGGTGATCGTTGCCCGATAGTACTCGCCGAGGCCGTCGAGGGTGGGGCCGCGCTGAACCAACACGCCCGTCGTGAGAACTTCCGCAAACTTGAGGGTGTTGTTCTCGCTGGCCCAGATCGCCTCAGCCAGATCGACTCCGACCTTGAGGGAATCAACGTCGAACGCCGCCACGAACTCAAGGTCTCCGACGGAGTACTTGCCGAATCGGGAGTGCATGAGTCCCGGGATGGCTTCGTCGGGGTCGGCGTCCTTGTAAAAGGTGACTCCTTGCACGAGTGAATTGGCACAGTTTCCGACACCGGCGATGGCAACCCGAAGGCTCATGAAGTACAGCTCCTTGATAGATGTGGTGTTCTCTGACTACACTTGGCAGGTTGCGCCTAGTCGAAATGGCTGTGCGCGACACATGCCACAACCCTCCTGTCACAGATCGTCTGTGACCGTTAAGTCCGAAGGAGGTGGGTTAGTCATGCATCAGTACGAACTAATGGTGATCCTCGATCCAGAGATCGATGAGCGCACCGTTGCTCCC
>JBDTIM010000080.1:0-7584 GCA_039936355.1 Lacisediminihabitans sp.
AGGTCATCCATCGGGTCGGTCGGAACCGAGTAGCCGCCTACGTAGTTATCGTTGTCCATTGTTTGCCTCCTCGTAAATTCCAATGATTCCCCCCAGTCACCGCTCACCATCCGATGTCCAGACCAGATGTTTCGTAGCCGGTGCCTGCGTGATTCCCCACTATATAACCTGAATGACACGGTTGTCATTCCACAACATGTAGTGTTTCGCGTCTTTTATCGAGTTAAAGATAATCTGGACCACCGACACCGCAATTCCCGGCAATCAGGAGCCACAAAGACGTGCACATCTGCCCAGAAATCGACGTCGATCCGCCTCAAACTTGCCGAGGAACCCCCACGTGCCGTTAGACTCTCTTAGCCGGTAGAACGACCTCGGGGATGATCCGAGCCAGGGAGGTACTTCGGCGGATGACCAAATCCAAAGGAAAACTTGCGGCGATGGCCGCGGCCGCGTGCCTCATCGCGACGGTAGCAATTCCGGCATACGCAGCCGCTGATAGCCCGGCGCAGCCGGCCCAGAAAAGCGAGTCGACGCAAAGTCTCGTCAATCTCTCTTCCACCGCCAGCCCGGCCGTCGTCTCGCGCGACAGTTACACCGTGACGATCGCACCAAAGAAACCGAAAGTTGCGGTCAACCGCTTCGTCGCCATAAACCCGCCGTCACAGGCATACAGCGGAGCGGCCATTCTCGCGTACGCGGCCGAGTTCGTCGGCAAGGTGCCGTATGGCTCGGGCAACAGCCCGACGACCAGCTTTTCCTGCGATGGCTACACGCAGTACATTTTCTCCGGATTCGGAATCCACCTCCCTCGCGGTGCAGACCGGCAGGCAGCACTCGGCGTCGTCATCGCAAAGGCGGATGCCGTCGGCGGCGACCTCGTCTGGTGGCCCGGGCAGCACATCGGCATCTACGACGGTGCGGGTGGAATGTACAACTCGCCGGTATGGGGTCGCTACGTAGAACACGTGGGCACGCTCTGGGGCAGCCCGCTCTTCGTCCGCCTGCGCTAGAAACCGCAGCTGGGCTTCGATGCTGTCGCGAGTGGCCTACTCGACCACCGAGTTAACTACGCAGAGCGAGCCATGAGCTGCGCGCGCAACGGCCATTCGTCGCCCTCGAGGATGAACTGCGCGCACTGTCCATTCACGGAGTTGACGACAATAGGCGCCATGAGGTTCATCGTCGTCCCACTCTCGCCAGGATTGGCCACGACGAGCACGAGCGCATCCTCGCCCCGGTTAAGTTCGAGCGACGCGGCCTGCTCATCCGAGATCTCCGGCGTGTAATCCGGGAGGTAAATGCTGGCGTCGAGAACGAAGAGTCTGGTCGACTCGCTGTCGATCGCTCGCAGGGAGTACAGGCCGCTCGCTCCGTCAATTTCGTCGAGCGTGAACTTCACCAGCGGAGCGAAGCCGGGCGGTGGAGCGATGAAGGTCAGTGCTGCGCTCATCGAAGGAAGTCCATCAGCGAAGGCTGCAGCACCTTGGCCGTGATCGCGAGCGATGCCTGATAGGTGGTCTGCTGTGTCTGCAGATCGAGGATTACCTTGGCCAAGTCGACATCCTCCACGCTGGATCGTTGGGCCTCGAGAGACACTGTTCGGTTGTTTTTGGCGTCCGATGCACGGTCCAACATGGTCTGACCTGTGCCGGTTACAGCCTGCTGGCCCCTAATAGCTTCCATCCTCTGGTCAATTTCTGTCAATCGCGCTGAGATGTTGGTGCCGGTATTCAGATCGCTCACGATGTTATCGATGAGCGTGAAAACCGAGGTGTCGGCGGCAGGGTTGGCAGTGTTGACCACACCGAAGGTAGCGGCGCCATCAGCATCTACTCGCACCGTGGTGTTTGCATCAACCCGGCGCTGCACGGTGCTGACGTTGGTCGGGTCGCCGTTGTATGCGTATGTCGTTGGATCAAATGCGACCGCGGCGGCGGTGTTACCGGCAAAGACCGAGCGTCCAAGATACGTCGCGTTCGCTTGCGTCAGCAATTCTCCCTTAAGGCTGCTCAGCTCGGACGCGATGGCACTTTTCGCCGCAGTCGACATCGACCCATCATTTGCACCCTGCACGGTGAGGTCACGGATGCGGTTCATGATATTCGTGGCCGCGGTAAGCGTCGTGTCCAGAGTCCCCACCCAGCCGTTGCCGTCATCGATGTTGCGCCCGTACTGTGCGTTCGCGGCCTGAGCGTTGCGCACCTGTAAGGCCTTCGCAGTACCGACCGGGTCATCCGATGGCTGGTTAATCGCCTGGCGGCTGGTGCCCTGCTCCTGGATCTTATCGAGCAGTACCTTGTTGGCCTGCAGGTTTCTCTGGGCAGAGAAATTGATCGTCTGGTTGGTGATTCGCGTGTACATCGGTTATCTCCCCACCAGTCCGGTGTGATTGATCAAAGTGTCGAGAAGTTCGTCGACCGCAGTCATGACCCGTGCAGCGCCCTGATAGGCGCGCTGATAGGTGAGCATGTTCATGTTCTCCTCGTCAAGATCGACGGAGGAGTTGGAAAGCTGGGCTCCGACGGCAGTGGTCGTGGTGAGGTCGGCGATAGACGACTGCTGGTTCGCGCTCCTCGCGGCAGCACCGATACCAGAAACCATGGCTGACCAGACGGAGTCTGGCGAGCTCGCCGCTACCCCAATCTGCGCGATCGCGTCGGCGACAGATCCGTCGAAGCCCCCGGTCCCGGTTGAAATGGTGGTGACATCAGTGGGAACCACTGTCAGCCCGAGTGCCGCAGGAAGTGCTCCGTTGAATCCGAAGAATGCGTGACCAGTGGTGTTGTCTGCGATCACACCTGCGGAATGGATCGCATTGACCTGTGTCGCGAGCTGTGTCGCGAAAGTGTTGTAAGTCTCCGCCGCTTCGGCGAGCGCACCGCCGGTGCCTGATCCGTCTGCCGGCGCCAGCACTGCCAGTCCGCCGGCGATTGACCCACCGTCAAGTGCGACTGCGCTACCGGGCCGACTGGCCCACTCGAGCTGCACTGGGCTGGCACCCGCCCCAGCCATGAGATAGCTTCCGGTGAGCTTCACCTCATTGAAGATGGTGCCAGAGACCAGCGCGTTGCCACCGATCAGTACCTCGACGGTGCCGTCCTGGCTCTCGCGCACAGTTCCACCCGCGAGCTTCGCGACAGTCGCTGCCAGGACGTTTCGCTGGTCAACCATTTCGTTTGCCGGGGCACCGCTTGCGACGGTGGTCCGGATGCGCGCATTGAGGTCGGCGATCTGTTTACCAGCGTCATTGAGCGCGGTGACATTGCCTTCCGTCTCCGCGCGCTGACTCGCCCACTGCTGGTCAACCTGCTGGTAACCGGTGGCCACCTGAGCTGCGAGGGCATTAGCCTGCGAGAGAAGCACAGCTGCGGGCGCAGGCTTGCCCGCATTGTTGCCCAAGTCACTCCACGCGGCCCAAAACTTTTGCAGACTGGCGGATACGCCATTCGCTCCGGGCTCCTGAAGAGTCCCTTCGAGAGTAGACATTGCGCTGGACCGTGCGTCCCAATATCCAGACGATGCCGACGCAGTGCGAGCACGGGCATCTAGGAAGGTGTTGCCAAGCCGGGCGATCCCATCGACGGAGACACCCTGACCAACACTAAAGCGGGCGGTAAGTGGTCCAACCTGGGCAACAGAACCGATCGCGGACGTGTTCACGCGCTGCCTGGTGTAGCCAGCGGTACTGGAGTTGGCAATATTCTGACCCACGACATCTAGGCCCTGGCGCGCCGCAACCAGCGCGGTATATGCGGTGTTTAGCCCACTGAAAGTGCTCATCGGGTCACCATCACAGCCTCTGGTCGAAGAGTCTGGCGTCGGTGGAGGCAATTCCGGATGCGCCGCTAGAGTCGTAAGTTCCGGCCTCCGGCGCGAGGGTGGCCAGGGTCTCCTGGGTGGAGCGGACGGCCGCGCGCAGGAAGCGCTCGTTCACGTCGCGAAGTTCCTTGATCTGGCCCGTCAGCTCTGTCATGGCTTTGAGGTGGCCAGAGAAGATCTCACGCCATGGTCCGTCCGGTGCGTTGGCGGCAAGTTCGCGGAGCGATGAGTTCTCGCCGCCTCCCCACTCTTCTGCGAGGGTTGCGACCTCGACAGTACGGGTTAGCCCAGCCGCGCGGAGACGGTCCATTACCTGCTCAACCTCGCGGGTGGCGTGTGACAACCAGCGGGACTTACCCGCGGTGAGCAGCAGCTGCTCTTCCTCAAGCTTGAACAGCAGGAGCTCGAGCAACTCGCGTTCGCGCCACAGCAGCGCTGACACTTCGTTGGCGCTCACATGTCCTCCAAGTTTGTAGTCAACGTCTCCGTGACGGCTCCTGCGCGGAGACACCCTGCCGCTGCTTACGACACCTGCTCTTGTCACGCTACAGGGCACTATCGGCAGGATCACCCCCCGTGTAAGGGAGAAGCGCAAGAAGAATTTCTTCCAACGCCAGCACCGCGCTCCCCCCAGTTCAGGGGAGATGTTCCCCCGAAGGGGGTACAGGCCAGTAAACAATTGTGTCTACCGACCTGTTACTGGCCTCGACTGCCCCGATAGAGTCTGAAAGGCCGGAGGGGAAAGCCGGTCAACACGGGGGACGACGGATCAGCTTCGGGGCTGATCCAACGCAACGGATTGCGTCACAATCGACCCCCAACTCAGTCCAGGGGGTAAGACAGTGAACCGTTCTCAGAGGAACGCACTGGTAGTCGAGAATCTGCCATTGGTGGGGTATCTCGTGTCGGAACTGTGCTCACGAGCGAGCCATTTGTCTCGCGACGACCTGGCCTCGGCGGGTGCGGTCGGGCTGATCACGGCGGCCGACTCCTTCAAGCCGGAGCTCGGCATCCCGTTCGGAGCGTTCGCTCGCAAGCGGATCCTCGGCGCTTTCGCGGACGACATGCGTTCCAGCGACTGGGCTACCCGGTCCGCCCGCAAGCGCATTAAAGAGACTCTCTCTATTAAGGAGTCTCTGACGGCCGCCCTCGGTCGCACCCCCAGCATCGATGAGATTGCCTCGGCGCTCGGCGTAGACCGTAGTGTCGCCGTCGACGCCTTGGCTGATGCATCCCGCACTATCTCCACACTGGACGACGTGACGGCGGAGTTCCTCGTAGCCGAAACGGCACTTCCAGAGGAGGCCATCCTCGAAGCAGAACAACTTCAGTACCTGCGGGCCGCGGTCGACGCCCTGCCCGAGAAAATGCGCCACATTGTCACGAGCATTTACTTCGACGACCAAGCAGTGAAGGATGTCGCTGCCGAACTCGGCACCACCCATTCCGCCGTTTCGCAGACCCGGGCGGAGGCCATCCGCTTGCTGCGCGACGGGCTACAGACCCACTACGCGGACAATCCAGAGGCTGAGCACGTACCGGAATCGCGCATCGCAGCGGCCAGCCGGAACGCGTATCTCTCCCGTGTGGCCGACCACGCCTCCGTCAGCATGAGTCGGATGACGGCCAACCAGTTTGCGCTCGAGCACTCGATTGCTTCTTAGCGTTTCTGAAAAAATACCGCCGAATACCTAACGCACTTCGGCACAGTGCCGATAGCTAGTTACGTCAGCCCAGGGAAGGGCTGGAGCTTCACACCCAATCACGGAGGAAAACATCATGGGTATGCAAATCAACACCAACATCGCGGCACTCAACTCGTACCGCAACCTGTCCAACACGCAGAATGACCTGAGCAAGTCGCTGGAGAAGCTTTCCAGTGGCCTTCGCATCAACCGCGCAGCGGATGACGCAGCAGGCCTGGCAATCTCGGAGGGTCTTCGCTCACAGGTAAGCGGACTCGGGGTCGCCGCTCGCAACGCGCAGGATGGCATCTCGGTTATTCAGACCGCTGAAGGTTCGCTGACCGAGGTTCACTCAATCCTGCATCGCATGCGTGACCTCGCAGTTCAGGCCGGAAACGACTCGAACAGCGCCGAGGCTCGTGGTGCGATCACGACAGAGGTCACAGCGTTGACGTCTGAACTGACACGTATCAGCGGCGCAACGGACTTCAACGGCATCAAGCTGTTGGACGGCTCCAACGCCTCGTTGTCGTTCCAGGTCGGAGCGGGTGCAGGCTCAGACAACCAGATCGCAGTCGATCTTTCCGGAGCCAACGTCGGAGCTGTAGTCACAGGTCTCGGCACGCTCGATTTCACAACTGCAACCGGTGCAGCATCGGCGATCACCGCTATCGACACCCAGATCACAGCGGTCTCCACTGCTCGCGCTGGCTTGGGTGCTTCTCAGAACCGGTTCGAGTCAACCATCAACAGCCTCAACGTGTCGAAGGAGAACCTGGCCGCTGCCGAGTCTCGTATTCGCGACACCGACATGGCCTCGGAGATGGTCAACTACACGCGTGCAAACGTGCTGTCGCAGGCAGGCACCGCGATGCTCGCGCAGGCCAACCAGTCCAACCAGGGCGTGCTTCAGCTGCTCAGGTAGTACCGGGAACCAACCAACGCCTGGTGGTGACCGGGAGAGATCTGGACCTCTCTCACGGTTGCCACCGGGCGTTTCTTCTCACAGTGTCAACCGACTGACATAGAAAGGGACAAGAAAATGTCAACTGGCGTCGACGGTCTGGTCAGTGGCCTCAAGACCACAGACCTTATCAACTCCCTGATCTCGGTCGAGGCGGTACCGCAGACCCTGCTCAAGAACAAGGCCAGTGCCACCGCCAGCATGGTGACCGCACTTCAGTCCCTCAACTCTCAGATCGCAAGTCTCGCCACGCTTGCCACCACGTCATCACAACCAACCGCACTTCAGCTCTACACGGCGAGCAGCAGTTCCTCGGCACTTACAGCTACCGCAACGACAGACGCAGGCACGGGAAGCATCGATCTTGTTGTTGGTCAACTCGCCCAGGCGCAAGTTGGCGTCACCGCAGCCATGCCAAGCTGGCCGACAGACCCCGCCGTTCTCACAATTGTCTCGGGCACCGGAAGCCCCATCGAAGTCGTGCCAGCATCCTCATCGCTCGACGACATCGTCGACGCCATCAACCACGCAGGGGCCGGCGTCACGGCCATGAAAGTCGCCTCCGGCAGCATTGCCGGCGTACCGCAGTATCGTCTGCAGTTCAGTTCCGCCACAACCGGGGCTGCGGCAGCATTCAGCATCTATCAGGGCGCCGCTGCCGATATCAGTGCAGCAAACGATCTTTTGGCGCAGCCAGGTTCTGCCGTCATTCACGCCGCACAAGACGCCGAAGTAACCCTGTGGGCAGGCACCACGGCAGCTCAGACCATCACCTCCGCCAGCAACAATTTCGCGGAACTCATGCCAGGCGTATCCGTCACCGTTTCCGCAGTATCCAACGATCCGGTCACCCTCACCATCGCGCGCGACACCGCAGGAGCATCCAAGGTTGCTTCCGACTTCGTGGACTCACTTAATGGAGTCTTTGCCACGATTGCAGTGAAATCCGCCGTGACCAACAGCACGGCAGCCGATGGGACACCGGCCGTCTCCGGGGGGCCTTTCACCGGTGACAGTAACGTGCGAGACGCCAAAGACACACTGCTTGCGGCTGCAAGCATGCCGGTGAACGGGATCTCACCATCTGAAATCGGCATCAGCATCACCAAGACA
>JBDTIM010000081.1:0-10657 GCA_039936355.1 Lacisediminihabitans sp.
TTGGGTGGGGAAACGATGAGGCCGCGCTGGCCCTTGCCGATCGGTGACACGAGGTCGATGATGCGCGTGGTCAGTTTGCCAGGTTCGGTCTCGAGACGCAGGCGCTCTGTCGGGTACAACGGGGTCAGCTTGCCGAACTCGACGCGGTCTGCCGCTTGCTCGATAGGTAGCCCATTAATCGAATCGATCTTGACGATCGCGTTGTACTTCTGACGGCCGTTGTTGTCGTTCTCACGAGGCTGGCGGATTGCGCCGACCACGGCGTCACCCTTGCGCAGGTTGTACTTCTTAACCTGGCCGAGGGAGACGTAGACATCGTTGTTGCCTGGCAGGTATCCGCTGGTGCGAACGAAAGCATAGTTATCCAGGACATCGAGGATGCCAGCGACAGGAATGAGCACGTCGTCTTCGGTGATCTCAGGCTCGAGATCGTCGTTGCCCTGACCGCGACGCTTGCGATCACGGTAGCGACCGCGACCGCTACGATCGCCGTCGAGGTCGTTCTGCTGCTGGCGGTCACCACGGTCATTATTGCCACCACGGTTATTGCGGTTGTTTCCGCGACCACCGTCATTAGAACTCTGCTGCTCGTCGGACTGCTGACGGTCGGACTGCTGGCGGTCACCCTGCTGACGGTCGGACTGCTGACGGTCACCCTGCTGCCGATCACCCTGCTGCCGATCACCACGATCACCGCGGCTGCGGTTGCGTCCTCGCGAACTACGGGACTGCTGCCCGTGTTCGCTGCCGTCGTCCCCCTCGGAGGAGGAATGGTCACGGTCAGCCTGAGCGTCACGCTCTGCCTCTTGGCCGGGAACCCGGTCGATGCCGACAGACGACTGAGCGTCAGCGCCAGACTGCGCGTCCGCGCGAGCGACTCGCTCTGCTTCCTGGCCGGGGATGCGGTCGAGTCCGCTCTCCGCCTTGTTGGCGTGGTCCACCGCAGCCTTGCGACCGCGGGCCGGGGCCTTTGCCGTAGCTGCTTTGTCGGAAGACTGCTTTTCGGAAGACTTGTCCGAGGCAGAAGCGTCTGAATTCGAAACCTTCGAAGTCGAAGCGGCTACAGCTTTGTTTGACGAAGCAGCTTTGTCTGACGAAGCAGCTTTGTCTGACGAAGCAGCTTTGTCTGACGAAGCGGTTTTGTCCGCGACAGACGCCCTAGCCGCAGGCGTCCTAGCTGCAGGCGTCTTAGCTGCAGGCGCCGTCCTCGACACGTCAATGACCGGCGTGGCCGCAGCAGCGTCTACCACTGCGGTTGAGGCGCGACGAGACGCGCGCTTCTTCGCTACGACGGGCGCGGAAGACGCATCCGTCTGAGCCTGCGCATCAGAGCCCGGGGCATCCGTCGCAGTATTGGTGGGGGTTGAATCATTGTTCTGGATCTCGGAAATTGCGTCCACGAGCTCTCCTTTACGAAGTTTGGCAGCGCCACTGATGCCCAGCTCAGTGGCCAGAGCGAGAAGCTCCGGAACACGAAGGCTGGCCAGATTGGCGCTCGAGTCAGACCGATTGGCCTGGACAGTGAGGTCAGTCACTAAGAGGGTTCCTTTCCCCAAGCTAGTAAGCATCCACGAATTGGATGCCTCCTGCCGGAGAGCTATACGCGAATCACTACTTGGATCTGGCGGTTGCGCAGGGAAGTGGATAATTCAGCGATTGCTAGTGATATGCAAACCGGGACTCGGACTAGGTCGAGATTTCTACCGGGTGCGTCATCACTGTAGCACCTTTGAAGTCGACGGCGAGCAAGAGCGACTGCCACGGCGGGCCCTGGTGCCGCCCGACCAGCTCCGCTGCAGTCAGCCTTTCGGCGGGACCGCTGCACAGCACGAGGATAGACGGACCGGCGCCGGAGACGACGGCCGCAAGTCCCTCCGAGCGCAGCTGTCTGATCAGTGAATCCGTATCCGGCATTGCACTCGCACGGTAGCTCTGGTGCAATCGGTCCTCCGTGGCCGCGAGCAGCAGCTCGGGACTCTGGATGAGGGCTGCGATCAGAAGCGCAGAGCGCGAAACATTAAAGATCGCATCCGCGTGCGGGACCGATACCGGGCGCAGGCTCCGCGCAAGCTCCGTCGACATTGTGGCCTCTGGCACGGCAATGAGGGGCGACACACCGCGGTGCACGATCAGTTTCTTGTACTGCGGGCCGTCATCCGTGGTCCAGGCAATGGTGAGCCCGCCAAAGAGCGCTGGTGCGACGTTATCTGGATGCCCCTCAAGCTCGGTAGCGAGCGAGAGCAATACACCAGAGTGCATCTCGACTATTCCGGAAAGCAGGCCCTTTGCCGCCATGATTCCAGCGACGATTGCGGCGCCCGATGAACCGAGGCCTCTGCCGTGTGGAATCGAGTTGCGGGCGAGAAGATTGAGTCCCGGCATCTGCTGGCCAAACGCCGCAAAGGTGTGGGCAATCGCACGAACCACGAGATTCGTCTCGTCCGTCGCAACCACGCCTGCACCGACACCAATGACCTGCACTGTAGCCCCCGGTTCTGGCCGAACGGAAACCTCCAGCTCGTCGTACAACGAGAGCGCAAGGCCAAGCGTGTCGAATCCCGGCCCGAGGTTCGCGGTCGTCGCCGGGACCTTCACCGTGACTGAGCGCCCTGCGAGCGAAGCGGGTGCGGTTGCGGTCATGCACTCACTTTCGTGAGGCCGAGCACGCCCGCGATCTCATCGGTGTCGATCGGGACAACGGTGGGCTTCACATCGCTGCCGTCCGCTGCTCGAAGCGCCCACTGCGGGTCCTTGAGTCCGTGCCCGGTCACGGTGAGCACAACGGTCGCATCCTTCGGAATTTTGCCGGCAGCGGAACGTTCCAGGAGCCCGGCGACGCTGATCGCCGATGCTGGCTCAACGAAGATACCGACCTCAGACGCGAGAATGCGATACGCCTCGAGGATGTGGTCGTCGGAGATCGCACCGAAATACCCGTTGCTCGCGTCATGCGCCGCGGTCGCAAGCGCCCAGGATGCCGGATTACCGATGCGGATCGCGCTGGCGATCGTGTCGGGGTCTTTAATCACGTGGCCACGCACGATCGGTGCGCTGCCTGCGGCCTGGAATCCAAACATCCGGGGAAGCTTGCTCGTCTCGCCGCGCTCCACCTCTTCGCTGTACCCGCGGAAGTATGCGGTGTAGTTGCCCGCGTTGCCGACCGGAACGATGTGGATGTCAGGTGCATCCCCGAGTACCTCAACGACCTCGAACGCGGCCGTCTTCTGGCCAGAGATACGATCAGGATTGACAGAGTTGACCAGGTGAACCGGGTAGTATTTCGCGAGCTCACGCGCAATCTCGAGGCAATCGTCGAAGTTGCCCTGCACCTGCAGCAACTGTGCGTTGTGCGCAATCGCCTGGGCGAGTTTGCCGAGCGAGATCTTGCCCTCCGGCACGAGCACGGCAGCCGTGATCCCTGCCTGTGCGGCATAGGCCGCAGCCGAGGCCGACGTGTTACCCGTGGAAGCGCAGATGATCGCCTTGGCACCCTGCTCAACCGCTTTCGACACGGCCATGGTCATACCGCGGTCTTTAAACGAACCGGTCGGGTTCATGCCCTCAAACTTGACCCACACCTTCGCACCGGTGCGCGCCGACAGCGCAGCCGCGGGGATGAGCGGAGTACCGCCCTCACCGAGGGTGATGATCGGCGTGGCATCCGATATGTCCAGACGATCGGCGTATTCGCGAAGAACCCCGCGCCACTGCTGTGCCATCTAAAAACCTTCTACTCTCAATACTGAAGTGACAGAACTCACAACATCGCTTGCCTCGAGAGCTGCGACCGTTGCGGACAAATCTGATTCGGAAGCCTTGTGGGTGCCGATTACAAGGGTAGCGGTGGCGAGCCCATCGCCTTGACTCACCGTGCGCACCGACTGCTCGAGCGCCTCCACCGACACACGATGCGCGCTGAACAGCAGAGCGACCGCCGCGAGAACACCGGGCTGGTCGATCACGCTGAGCGTGATCTGGTATCGCGTGGTGATACGGGAGATCGGCAGGATGGGCAGGTTCGCGTGGGTAGACTCCGCGACCCCCGGCCCTCCGATGACGTGCCTGCGGGCGGCCGAGACCAGGTCGCCGAGAACCGCGGATGCCGTCTCTTTGCCTCCGGCGCCCGCTCCGTAGAACATGAGGTCGCCGGCGGCTTCTGCCTCGACGAATACGGCGTTCTTGGCGCCGTGCACCGCCGCAAGGGGGTGGTCGCGTGGAACGAGCGCTGGGTAAACCCTGGCCGAGACTCCCTCTTCGCCGGTCTCGGCATCCGTCAACCGTTCACTGATCGACAACAGCTTGACGACGTAGCCTGCCTTGCGCGCCGCATCGACCTGCTCAAGCGTGATGCTCGTAATTCCCTCGCGGTAGACCTTGTCGAGTGGCACTGTGGTGTGGAATGCGAGGCTAGCCAGCAGAGCGGTTTTTTGGGCGGCGTCGAAGCCCTCGATGTCTGCAGACGGGTCAGACCTTTCGGCGTACCCGAGCTCGGTTGCTGTGGCCAGCGCGACTTCCAGGGTCTCCCCCGCAGTATCCATGCGGTCGAGAATGAAGTTGGTTGTGCCATTCACGATGCCGAGGATGCGCCGGATGCGGTCTCCGGCGAGGCTGTCGCGCAGCGGACGAATTATCGGGATGGCCCCCGCGACCGCTGCCTCGTAGTACAGCTGGGCACCAACCTGCTCCGCGGCGTCGAACAACTCTGGGCCGTGGGTGGCGAGCAACGCCTTGTTGCCTGTGATCACGTCGGCCCCGGAGTTGAGCGCCTGCAGAATATAGCTGCGCGCTGGCTCGATCCCACCCATCAGTTCGATAACAATGTCCGCTCCGAGGATGAGCGACTCCGCGTCTGTTGTGAGGAGTTCCAGGGGAATGTCGGCCGAGCGTGCCGCATCCAGGTCGCGCACCGCGACGCCGACCAGTTCGAGACCGGCACCAGCCCTGGTCGCCAACTCACCGTGGTGCTGCAGCAGGAGAGCCGCCACCTGGGCCCCGACCGATCCTGCACCGAGCAGGGCGACTCGGAGGTTGCGGTACTCGATCATCGTGTTTCCTCTTCCTTGTCGTTCACCACTGCAGCGATCGACGCCTCGGGGATCCCCACGTCGCGCGACAGCAGATCGGCTTCGGTCTCGCCGCGCACGATAACGCGTGCCACTCCGTCACACACGGCGACCACCGGCGGTCTGCCGAGGTAGTTGTAGTTACTCGCCAGGGACCAGCAATACGCGCCAGTCGCCGCAACCGCAACGATATCGCCCGGCTGAACATCCCCAGGCAGGTAGTCTGCGTTAACGACGATGTCGCCGCTCTCGCAGTGTTTGCCTGCAATGCGCACAAGAGCGGGTTCAGCTGCGGATGCACGGCTGGCCATGCGCACGGAGTAGTCAGCCGCATATAACGCCGGACGAACGTTGTCACTCATTCCTCCGTCAACGCTCACGTATTTGCGGACGGCAGCGCCTTCGACCACGACGTCCTTCACCGTGCCGACCGTGTACAGCGTCGCTGTTGACGGTCCAACAATCGAGCGACCCGGTTCCACCGCTACGACGGGGATGGGGATGCCCAGTCTGGCGCACTCCCCCGCGACGATGTCAGCGAGCCCCGCTGCAATTTCGTCCAACGACAGGGCGACGTCAACACTCGTGTAGGCGATACCGAAGCCTCCGCCGAGATTCACCTCGGGGATCGGACCGCCGACCAGCAGTTCAGCGTGCAACGAGAGAAGGCGCGAAGCTGCCTCTGCAAAGCCGTCTGTTCCAAAGATCTGGGAGCCAATGTGGGAGTGTAGGCCGAGGAATTCGAGAGCTGGCTGCACGCGAATGGCCGCCACGACATCCGCGGCATCGCTGAGAGCAATGCCGAACTTCTGGTCTTCCCTGGCCGTAGCCAGATATTCGTGAGTGTGCGCGTGCACCCCACTATTGACCCGCAGTCGCACAGGCTGCACGACCCCGTGGCGGGCGGCGGCATCCGCGATCCGCCCGATCTCGACGATGCTGTCGATGACAAGAACACCGACGCCTGAGGCGACCGCGCGATCGATCTCGGCGAGTGACTTATTGTTGCCATGGAAGCCGAGCCGAGCGGGCACGATACCAGCGGCCAGCGCGACGGCGAGCTCTCCCCCGCTACAGACGTCAATATTGAGCCCCGCTTCGGTCACCCACCGGGCGACCTCGGTGCTGAGGAAAGCCTTGCCTGCGTAATACACCTTCGCGGAGGATCCGATGCGGGCGAACTCGCGGGAGAAGGACTCCTGGGCGGCGCGGGCACGCTCGCGGAGATCCGCTTCGTCCACCACATACACGGGGGTTCCAAACCGCTCGGCAATCTCCAGTGCGCTCACTCCGGCGATCTCCACAACACCGGAGGCCGCCCGTGCGGAGTTCCGCGACCACACCGATGCCGCGAGCGCGTTGGCATCCCGCGGCACGACGAGCCACGAGGGGGCGAGCGGATTGCTGATCAACTGGAAACCTCACGGGTGTCGACAAAATGATGGGCGAGTGAACCTGGCATGGTTCCCGAAGCACCTCAAATCTTATTCGATGTCGGAATTCGGACCATCCAGACGGGGTACGCCGGGGCTGCATAGAGATCAGGCGGGAGGGCAGGTTCCCCTACTCGCCATGAGTTTTGAGTCAAGCACGATCTTTTCCGCGGATACTGCCACCGCGACTTTCGAGCCGGACGCGGTGATTCGATCCAGCACAAAGCCCTTCGGCAATATCGACGCAATACACACCGTGTGCTGAACGAAAAGCGAATCGGCAAGCGCACCGAACGCCGATGCTGTGAACTGCTCTGCGGTGAATGACTGTTTGTTCACGGAAATCGAGGTGGGAGTCAGAGTCAACTGCCCCTTGACTACAGAAGGCGAAAAGCTAATGCCCACGGGGAGGGTGAAGCCGAAGAGGGTGACCTCTGTGCCGAGCTTGATGGTGTTTCGTTCGACTGTCACCGCCCCCGCCGAAAAACCCGGCGTGTTGGCAAACAGAGTTGCAAGCACCTTCTGGTCGGCCATGAACACAATTCGAGTGCGGTCGGTCGGTTTTCCCGCCTCGATCGGAATGCCGTCTGCGGTCAGCTCAGCGGAACCCTTCAGGGTGCCGAGAGCGAGCTGTGCGATTCCAACGTCAATGTGGTCGAGCTTTCCTGACATCAACTGCACCAGCACGGAAGTGCCTGCGACGCTCACGGTGACCGGCGTGCTCGCGGAAAGCGACAAGGAACTGCGGACCTTGCCCGCGATCTGGTCGGACAGGTAGCCGCGTGCCAGGTTGTCCAATAGGACGACACCAACCATGAGAAGCGCGAGAACCGCGCACACGATGACAAAAGCCCACGAGCGGCGCTTCTTTGAGCGCGGCTTCGCCTGCTTAACCTGCTTCACCGGCCGTGCCACAGGTCACATCCTGTCCGGTGCGCAGACGCCGAGGAGCCCCAGACCGTTACTGAGGACCTGCCCTGTCGCGTCGTTCAGCCACAGACGGGTGCGGTGCAAGTCGGTGACCGGATCCTCGCCGAGCGGGGTCACCCGACAGCTGTCGTACCAGCGGTGATAGGCGCCAGCGAGTTCCTCCAGGTAGCGCGCGATGCGATGCGGCTCGCGCAGCTCTGCCGCCTGCACGAGGACACGCGTGTATTCGCCCAGCACGCCGAGCAGGTTGTTCTCGGTTTCGTGGGTAAGCATCTCTGGAGCGAATGCACTGCGATCGACCCCGGATGCCACGGCTTTACTTCCGACAGAGTGGGTGCGGGCGTGGGCATACTGCACATAGAACACCGGATTGTCGTTGGTGCGGCGCACCAGCAGGTCGAGGTCGATGTCCAGCTGCGAGTCAGTTGAGCTGCGCACCAGGGCATAGCGAGCGGCATCCACCCCGACTGCCTCAACCAGGTCTTCCAGCGTCACAACGGTTCCTGCGCGCTTGCTCATTCGCACCGGTTCGCCGTCACGCATGACGTTGACCATCTGCCCAATCATGATCTCAAGGTTCACACCGGGAACATCACCGAACGCTGAAGTCATGGCCATCATTCGCCTGACGTACCCGTGGTGATCGGCACCGAGCATGATGATGTTGCGCTCGAAGCCCCGTTCACGCTTGTTGAGGTAATAGGCGAGATCCCCGGAAATATAGGCCGCTTCACCGTCGCTTTTAATGACGACACGATCTTTGTCGTCTCCGAACGTCGTGGTGCGCAGCCAGGTTGCCCCGTCATTCTCGAAGATATGGCCGTTGTCGCGCAGGCGTGTGACTGCACGCCCCACCGCCCCACTTTCGTGCAACTCGTTCTCGTGAAAGTACACGTCAAAGTCCACACCGAAATCGTGCAGGCTTTGTTTGATGTCGCCGAACATGAAGTCGACGCCGGAAGCGCGGAACACCTCTTGCGCGTCCTCGCGTGACAGTGCAGCGAGGTCGCCGTCGTACGCACCTACGACACGGTCCTTGATTTCGGAAATGTACTGTCCGGCGTAGCCGTCCTCCGGAGCAGGCTCGCCGAAGTAGCTCGCGAGCAGACTGCGTGCGAAGCGGTCAATCTGCGCGCCATGGTCGTTGAAGTAGTACTCGCGGGTGACCAGTCCACCCTGCGCCTGAAACACCCGCGCGAGGCTGTCACCAACAGCGGCCCAGCGCACCCCGCCGATGTGGATCGGGCCGGTCGGGTTCGCGGAAACGAACTCTAGGTTGATCGTGACGCCGTCGTACAGGGTGCCGCGCCCGAAGGCCTCGCCCTGCTCAACGATCGTTTTCGCCAGGGCGCCGGCGGCAGCCGCATCCAGTCTGATGTTAATGAAACCGGGGCCAGCAACGTCGACGGATGCGACGCCGTCGATCGCCTTGATGCCGGCGGCAAAGTCTGCCGCAAGTTCCCGCGGGTTAAGCCCGAGCGGCTTCGCCAGCTTCATCGCGATGTTGGCCGCCCAATCACCGTGCTCGCGGTTCTTCGGCCGTTCAAGTTCGACGTCGGCCAGAGTAAGCGGGGTTTTCGGGGTGGCGCCTCGGCGCTCCAGCACAGCGTTCACGATGGCGAGCAACTGGGCGGAAAGCTGGGCTGGGGTCACGGGAAGAGATTCTATCGTGCCGCCTGTGCGCGCCCCGGTGCCCGCACGGAACGGACTGGGTAACAATGGGTACCGACAACGAAGGGGGATCCCATGGCGTCCACTGTACGTAACGTGGTCATTCGAAGTGCCGTGATTGTCACCATCGGGACACTCACCGTGCTCGGACTGGCTGGATGCAAAGACAGTATTCCGACTGCGACACCATCGACCAGCAATTCTGTGACCCCCACGGAATCGACGAGTCCCGTGCCGGAGACCAGCACGAGCCCCACCCCTAGCGCCGCAGCCAGTCACGCACCTGGGACTCCGATTAGTGTCGACTGCAACGGGCTAATTTCCCGCCAAGCCATGTACGATTTCAACCCCAATTACAGCCTCCAGGCTGGCTCCAACCTGAAGACCGATTCTGCTGGCAGCGTCGCACGTGGTTACAAAGGCCTCGCCTGCAGTTGGATCAACCAGACCAGCGGCAATCTCATCTTCGTGAGCGTCGCCCACCCCGCGGCATCAGACCTCGCCACGCTGAAAAACACTGCAGCCAGAGGCACGGCCGTCTCCGGGATCGGAGATGCAGCCTTCTTCAGCAAGACGGGCCAGACCGGCCAACTCCAGGTGTTTAGTGGACCGTTCTGGATCAGCACCAGTTCGGACTTCTATGGAACCCCGGAGGACGCTCGCCAACTCGCCAAGGACGCCGTAGCCTCCCTTATATAGCGAGCTGCCTCCTCCACCGTCGCCCCACCGTCGCCCTGCGCGGATTGTTGGCGGGGCAACAGCACTGGGGTAACCTTGGTCAGTACTCCTGGCCCCCATAGCTCAGGGGATAGAGCACTGCCCTCCGGAGGCAGGGGCGGCAGTTCGAATCTGCCTGGGGGCACCTTTGTCACGTGCCACGCTCATCCAGGCCTGATCCTCCTCGACGCTCTTGGGTCGTGCGTAGTGAGACACGACCAGACCGACGTCGTATCGCAAGTCGAGTTAGGTATCCCGTCCCGTAAGAAGAGCTTGCGTACCCTAGGAGTATGAAAATACTTTTGCCGAATACGATGCCGCTAAATCCTCGTCTACCGGATGGATGGGAATCGATTGTCGTCGACGTCGACGATGAGATCTCGCCGGAGAATATGGACGCCGAAGCCCTGGTCGTCTGGGGGGCTTCTCGGCGCCATCTGGAATCGGCCGCCCGCGGCATGGACGGACTCCGCTTAGTCCAGACTCTTTCCGCAGGGGTGGACTCGGTATTGAGTGCAGGATTCCGTCCCGGCGTTATGGTGGCCAGCGGCTCAGGGCTTCACGACCGTACCGTGACCGAGCACACCCTTGCACTTATCCTCATGCTTCTCCGACGATTGCCAGCCTCACTCGAGTCCCAGAGCCAGCACGAGTGGTCGCGCGAGCTCGGCGGTATCCAAGAGTTACATCCGGCGCATCGCGTGACGACTCTGCTGGACGCCAACGTGCTCGTGTGGGGGTTCGGGAATATTGCTCAGACCTTAGCGCCAGTACTCCGCTCGCTCGGCGCCAAAGTTACCGGGGTTGCCCATCAAGGAGGCGAGCGTGGAGGATTCCCAGTCG
>JBDTIM010000082.1:0-12177 GCA_039936355.1 Lacisediminihabitans sp.
TCTGGTACTCGCCAAAGAAGTTCGAGGAGAACGGCTGGACTGTTCCCAAGACCTGGCAGGAAATGCTCGACCTGACCAAGACCATCCAAGAGAAGACCGGCAAGGCACCATGGTGTGCCGGCTTCGGCTCTGGAGATGCCACCGGATGGCCGGGCACAGACTGGGTCGAAGACCTCGTCCTGCGTCAGGCTGGTGCTGACACCTACGACAAGTGGGTAAGCCACAAGGTCAAGTTCAGCGACCCTGCTATCACCAAGGCCTTCGACTCCGTGGGCGACATTCTGCTTAACCCGAAGTACGTGAACGCAGGGTGGGGCGACGTCAAGTCGATCAACACCACCGCCTTCGGCGACGTTGCGACGACGCTCAATAATGGGTCCTGTCTGATGACTCACCAGGCATCCTTCTTCGACGGATTCATCTCCGACCCGAAGAATGGTGGAGGCAAGGTTGGCCCGAACGCTGACATCTGGGCGTTCATCACTCCTCCGATCGATGCGAGCGCAGGACCAGCAGTCACCGGTGGTGGCGAGATCGTTGGAGCCTTCTCGAACGATGCAGACACCATCAAGGTGCAGAAGTACCTGTCCAGCCCGGAGTGGGCGAACAGCCGCGTGAAGCTGGGTGGCGTCATCAGCGCCAACAACGGCCTCGACGCATCGAGCGCCAGCAGTCCGGTGCTTCAGGCTGCGATCAAGATCCTCCAAGATCCGAAGACGACGTTCCGTTTCGACGCATCTGACCTGATGCCCGGCGCGGTCGGTTCCGGATCATTCTGGAAGGGCATGGTCGACTGGATCAACGGTACGTCGACCGCGGATGTTACGAAGACGATCGACGCTTCCTGGCCGACCGACTAGGCAAGGCGTGAGCTGAGCGGGGTCGGCAGGCGTAGAGTCTGCCGACCTTCGCCCGCTCTTGCTACGGTGAGACCTTCTGAGCCGTAGCGACCAGTATTTTCTCTGAGTTCATTGCCGCACTCGAAAGGGCCTTCATGTCAGACTTTCTGACCTGGGTCGCGGGGCTGCCTGCCCTCGCCCAGATTCCACTCGTCGTTCTCGTCTTTCTCGCGGTGATCGCGCTACTGCTCTTCTTCGTGGAGATCGCACCCCGCACCGGCCGCCGCTACACGGTCATTCGTCTCGTGGTCTGCGTGTTTGTTCCCGCGGTCGCATTCCTCATGCTCGGTTCAGTCTTCTGGGCCGCGTCCGTCGCGGCCGTCATCGGCGGTGCGTTCTTCCTGCTCGACTACCGCTCGAAGAAAGGTGCCGGCTACCTCTTCCAACTGATCGGATTTCTGAGTCCGGCGGTCATCCTCTTGGCCATCGGACTCGTTTACCCCACGGTCAAGACCACCATCGATTCTTTCTACAGCAGCCGAGGTCGGTTCATCGGCTTCGACAACTTCATCTGGATCTTCACCCAGGAATCCGCCATCCGCACCGTGATCAACACGATTGTCTGGGTGCTTATCGCCCCGGTGGTGTCAACCGCTGTCGGCCTCGCCTATGCGGTCTTCATAGACAAGTCCAAAGGCGAGAAGGTGCTTAAAGCCCTCGTGTTCATGCCGATGGCCATCTCCTTCGTCGGAGCATCCATCATCTGGAAGTTCGTCTATGAGGCACGCCCAGTGGGTCAGAACCAGATAGGCGTGCTCAACCAGATCATTGTCTGGTTCGGCGGCCAGCCGGTGCAGTTCTTGCAGGACTCACCGTGGAACACCTTTTTCCTCATCGTCATTCTCATCTGGATTGAAACCGGCTTCGCCATGGTGATTCTGTCCGCCGCCATCAAGGGCGTGCCTGCAGACCAGATGGAGGCGGCGGAGCTCGACGGCACCAACGCCTGGCAGCGCTTCGCCAACGTGACGCTTCCCGGCATCCGACCCTCGCTCATCGTCGTACTCACCACAATCTCGATTGCCTCACTCAAAGTCTTCGATATCGTTCGAACCCTCACTGCTGGAGCCAACGACACGAGCGTCATAGCGAATGAAATGTACAGCCAATTCAAGAACTTCGAGAACGGTAGGTCAGCGGCGTTCGCGGTCGTTCTCTTCCTGTTGGTGATGCCAATCGTCGTCTACAACGCCAGGCAGCTCAAGAAGCAGAGAGAAATCCGATGACATCGACACCCATTGAACTGCCGCTCGATGCCACAACACGAGCGCGGCTATCCCGTGGCGAACTGGCCGCAGAGACCAGTGCACCCAAGCGCACGAAGAAGCGGCTGACCAGTCGCACCGCGACTATCGCATCCCTTATCATTGCGGTGCTCTGGACCATCCCCACTTTCGGACTATTCGTCTCTTCCGTACGCCCCGGCGTGCTGGTGCAGACCACCGGCTGGTGGACGATCTTCCAAAACTGGGGCTTCACCTTCCAGAACTACTCCGACGTGCTCAAGGCTGGCAACGGGCAGCTGAACCTGGCCGGATCCTTCATCAACTCCCTGGCCATCACTATTCCGGCCACAGCTATTCCCCTCGTCCTTGCCTCTCTTGCCGCCTACGCCTTCGCATGGATTGACTTCAAGGGCAAGAACTGGCTGTTCATCGCCGTATTCGCCATGCAGATTGTGCCCATCCAGATGGCGCTCGTGCCGCTGCTCAGCCTGTTTTCGCGCGGCCTGAAGATCGGCAACGTGCAGCTCTTCCAAAGTCTTGGCACGGTCGACGGATCGTACGCACAGGTGTGGATTGCTCACACGATCTTCGCGTTGCCGCTGGCGATCTTCCTGCTGCACAACTTCATTGCCGAGATCCCCCAGGAGCTCGTCGAGGCCGCGAGAGTGGATGGCGCAGGACACGGGCAGATCTTCTTCAGGATCATCCTTCCGCTGACCATGCCGGCCATCGCGTCCTTTGCCATCTTCCAGTTCCTCTGGGTGTGGAACGACCTGTTGGTGGCGTTGATATTTGCAAGTGGTGAGGCGGCACCAATGACGAAGCTGCTGGCCGAGATCACGGGGACGCGTGGTCAAGACTGGAACCTGCTCACCGCGGGAGCGTTCATTTCGATCCTCGTACCGCTGATCGTGTTCTTCGCATTGCAGCGGTTCTTCGTGCGCGGCCTGCTTGCGGGAAGCACCAAGGGGTAGTCCGTCCGCCACGCCCGCGGCGAACGGGGCAGTTCCGTGCGTGGCCGCGACGTAGGGTTTACGGATGAGCGGGATGCGCGGCGGAGGCCATCGGGGTGGCCGGGTCAGCGGCGGGGATGTGCGGGCTCAGCGTGCGCTGAATGCCGAAGCCCCGAAGGTGCCCAGACTGTTGCATCGCATCGGCCAACTCTTCATTCCGCACAGGGTCGCACTCACGGTCACCACCGTTCTAGTGGTCACCGGTGCTGGTCTGTCGGTGCTTCCTCCGCTGCTCACCAAGAGTGCGTTTGACCTCGGTCTGTTCCCGCAAGGCGGCGAACCAAACGTTCCCGTGCTCGTCGAGATCGTCTCGTTCATGGTGCTCATCTATGTCACATCCGCTGCCCTTGGAGTGTGGCAGACCTGGCTCACGGCAACGGTCGGCAACAAGGTAATGGGGTCACTGCGGGTCAAACTCTTTAGTCATCTGCAGCGCATGGAACTTGCCTTCTTCACACGAACCAAGACCGGGGTAATCCAGTCAAGGTTGCAGAACGACGTCGGCGGAGTGGCGAGCGTGCTGACCAACACCGTGTCGAGCATCCTCGGAAACACGGTGACGGTGATCGCCGCTTTTGTAGCCATGCTGCTGCTCTCCTGGCAGCTCACGGTGGTCGCCGTCATTCTCATGCCCGTGCTGGTATTCGCCCAGCGCAGAGTGGGTCAGGTGCGTGCGCGCATTGCCACCAAGACCCAGGAGTCGCTCAGTGACATGACCGCGATCACGCAGGAGACGCTCTCGGTCTCAGGCATACTGCTCGCAAAGAGTTTCAACCAGCAGGAGGCCGAGGTCGGGCGATACTCCGACGAGAACGACAACCAGGTGCGGCTGCAGGTGCGGCAACAGATGAGCGGTCAGTGGTTCTTCGCGCTCGTGCAGATCTTTCTCGCCATCATTCCCGCAGTGGTATATCTCGTCGCGGCCTGGCTAATAGTCGGCCATGTCTCGGTCACGGCCGGAACGATTGTCGCGTTCACGACCGTTCAGGCACGGCTCATATTCCCGCTACTCGCGCTCATGCGGGTAGCACTTGATCTGCAGACTTCGCAGGCGCTGTTCGCGCGTATTTTCGAATACCTCGACCTGCATCCTGCAATAGTCGACGCTCCGGATGCGCGACCGGTACGGCAAGAGGAGCTAGGGCGGGTGCAGTTTGAGTCGGTGGTGTTCGCGTACCCGGACTCTGGGCCGGCCGCTGCGCCGACGCTGAAGGACGTGTCGTTCACCATCGAGCCGGGTCAATTCGCGGCATTCGTTGGTCCGTCCGGTGCAGGCAAGACCACGGTGTCGTATTTGATCCCGCGTTTCCATGAGGTCTCCGGCGGCCGGATCCTGTTCGCCGGCGACGACGTGCGACAGCTCACCCAGGACTCGCTGGTCTCCAACATCGGAATCGTCAGCCAGGAAACGTACCTCTTTCACGCGACCATCGGCGAGAACCTGCGGTACGCGAAACCCGACGCGAGCGATGCTGAGCTGTGGGACGCGGCGCAGGCGGCCAACATCCATGCCACGATCATGTCGTTCCCCGACGGCTACGACACCCTCGTAGGGGAGCGCGGATACCGGCTCAGTGGCGGAGAGAAGCAGCGGATCGCGATCGCGCGGGTACTGCTAAAAGACCCCAGAGTGCTGATTCTTGATGAGGCGACAAGCGCGCTCGACTCGGTTTCTGAGCGGGTAGTCCAGGAGGCGGTGGATGCGGCATCGCACGGGCGCACGACGATTGCGATCGCACACAGGTTGTCGACCATAGTCGGGGCGGACGTCATCTTCGTGGTCTCGGCTGGCAAGATCGTGGAGCGTGGAACACACGCGGAACTCATCGCCGCCGATGGAGTCTACGCGACCCTGTACGCGGAGCAAGGTTCGCGCCGCTGATTCAGACGGCCTCGTAACAGGCGCACCCCACACAGCGAGGCCTGCTTAGATTGATGCACGATGAAATACGCAGAAACCGTTCTCGACCTGATCGGCAACACGCCACTGGTCAAACTCAACCGCGTCACCGACGGCATTGCCGCGACGGTGCTGGTGAAGGTCGAATATCTGAACCCAGGCGGCTCGTCGAAAGACCGGATCGCCACCCGAATCATCGACGCGGCGGAGCGCGATGGGCTGCTGAAGCCGGGTGGGACGATCGTCGAGCCCACCTCGGGCAACACCGGAATCGGTCTGGCGCTGGTCGCCCAGCAGCGCGGTTACCACTGCGTTTTCGTGCTCCCGGACAAGGTGGGTGAGGAGAAGCGCAACGTTCTGCTCGCCTACGGGGCCGAGGTCGTCGTCACGCCCACGTCGGTTGCCCCGGAAAGTCCCGAGTCCTATTACTCGGTGAGCGACCGGTTAGCCAGGGAGATTCCCGGCGCATTTAAGCCGAACCAATACTCGAACCTGAACGGCCCGCTCAGCCACTACGAGACGACCGGTCCGGAAATCTGGCGCGACACCGAAGGGAAGGTCACCCACTTCGTCGCTGGTGTCGGCACAGGGGGCACGATCAGCGGCACGGGTAAATACCTCAAGGAGGTCTCGAACGGCGCGGTAAAAGTGATCGGCGCTGATCCAGAGGGGTCGGTCTACTCGGGTGGGAGCGGGCGCCCCTACCTGGTCGAGGGGGTTGGAGAAGACTTTTGGCCCACGGCATACGACCCCACGGTTGTCGACGAGATCATCGCGTCATCCGATGCCGAGTCTTTCGATCTCACTCGCCGGCTAGCACGCGAGGAAGGCCTACTGGTGGGTGGGTCAAGCGGGCTCGCCGTCGCGTCAGCGCTCAAGGCAGCCAAAGATCTACCGGCGGATGCCGTGGTGGTCGTGCTACTACCGGATGGCGGACGAGGCTACCTCAATAAGGTCTTCAGCGACCAGTGGATGCAGTCGTACGGCTTCACGCAGCTGCCCGCCGAGAGCACGGTGGCCGAGGTCATTGGTCACAAGACCGGAGCCCTTCCAGACCTCGTTCACGTGCACCCGTCAGACACGGTGCGGGACGCCATCCAAATCATGACCAAGTACGGCGTCTCGCAGTTGCCCGTGCTCACCGCGGAACCGCCGGTCGTGATTGGCGAGGTCGTCGGAGCGATCGAAGAGCGCGCGCTGCTGGAACAGGTGTTCAGTGGCGAGGCGAAAATGACCGACCCAGTCGAGAAGTTCATTGGGTCACCGCTCGGAATCATCGGTATTCACGAGCCGGTTGCAAGCGCACGCACGGCACTCGGAACAGCGGATGCCCTACTCGTCGTCGAAGACGGCAAGCCTGTCGCGGTGGTCACCCGGCAGGACCTACTCACCTTCCTTGCCGACTGACCCATCTTCCCTGCCCACCCTCCCTACCCCGCACCCATCGCCGAATTGCCCACTTTTGCCGCTATTTCACTCCATTTCTGCTGAAATTGAGACAGAAGTGGGCAACTCGATCACAACTAGAGAAAAGAACCCCGTGTCACACCTGAACGATTTCAGCACTCGTGCCATCCACGCCGGGCAGGAGTTCGACCCGCGCACAGGCGCGATCATTCCGCCCATTTACCAGACTTCCACCTTTGTGCAGGACGGCGTTGGCGGCTTGCGTGGCGGTTACGAGTATTCGCGCAGTGCCAACCCGACCCGAAGCTCGCTGCAGGAACAACTCGCCAGCCTCGAGGGTGGCGCCCACGGCTTCAGCTTCGCCTCAGGGCTCGCTGCTGAGGACGTCCTGTTGCGCGCGGTTCTGAAGCCCGGCGACCACATCGTCATGAGCAATGACGTCTACGGCGGCACTCACCGCCTGGTCAGTAAGGTCCACGTGCCGTGGGGCATCACTCTTGACACGGTCGAAATGTCAGATCTGGATGCCGTGCGCGCTGCCATTCGCCCAAACACGAAGATTCTCTGGGTGGAGACCCCGAGCAATCCGCTCATGAAGATTACCGACATAGCAGCGTTAGCCGAGCTGGGTCACGCCGTCGGAGTGACCGTCGTGGTCGACAACACCTTCGCATCTCCTTACCTGCAGAACCCGCTGGCGTTCGGTGCCGACGTGGTCGTGCACTCGACCACCAAGTACCTCGGTGGTCACTCCGACGTGGTCGGCGGCGCGCTCATAATGAATGACGATGCCCTCGCGAGCGCGGTTGGCTTCCTGCAGTTTGCGGCGGGAGCAATCTCCGGACCGATGGATGCTTGGCTCACTACCCGGGGCATCAAGACCCTCGCGGTGCGAGTGGAGCGGCACTCCGCCAACGCGCTGGCGATCGCGGAGGCGCTCGTCGCACATCCATCGATTGAGCGCGTCTACTATCCAGGGCTGCCTGACCACCCAGGACACGAGCTCGCTGCCCGTCAAATGCGGGCGTTCGGCGGAATGCTGTCGGTTGCCGTGCGCGGGGGAGCGCCGGCGGCGAGGAAGTTTGCCGAGTCGACCGAGATCTTCCAGTTGGCGGAGTCGCTCGGCGGCGTCGAATCGCTCATAGGGTATCCGTCAGAGATGACACACGCATCGGTCCGTGGGACGGCATTGGAAGTTCCGGATAACGTGGTGCGGCTCTCGGTGGGCATCGAGGGAATCGATGACCTGATCGCCGACATCACGCAGGCGCTTAAGTAACACCGGCGCCCGTCATCCTGCCCGTCCCGCGCCCCGCCCCTCCGATTGTCCCAAATGCAGGAACAGAGGATGCTTTCCGCCCGAAATCGACCGAAATACAGCTGTGAGGGCCGTCCTCTCCTGCATTTGGGACCGGACCGGCCGTCGACTCACCGGGTCGAAGCATCCCCGCCCCGGCGTGCGATGTCTGTGATTGCTGGCACGATGGGATTATGACCGACCGTGCACCCGAACCGATGGCGGGTGTGACGGTCGACACCGGCGTCGTGCCTGTCCACAACGCTGGAAGCGTCGGACTTCTCCAGGGATCTGCGCTGTACATCGCGGCTGTGCTCGGCACGGGAATCCTGGTGCTGCCGTCGCTCGCGGCAACGAGGGCAGGGCCGGCCTCCATCGTGTCGGTGCTCGCGGTGTTGCTGATGTCCATTCCGCTCGCAGGCACCTTCGCTGTTCTTGCGGCGCGCTTTCCCGATTCTGGGGGCGTTGCGACTTTCGTGCGGCTAGCCCTCGGTAAGACGGCAGCGCGGATGGCGGGCTACTGGTTCTTTTTTGGCGTCTGCGTCGGCGCCCCGGTCGTCGCTGTGCTGGGCGGATCCTATGTCGTTGCGATTTTCGGCGGCCCGCGATGGGTGGTTGTGCTCGTCTCAGCACTGATACTGATTCCGCCGCTCATCTCTAACGCTTACGGCTTGCGGGTGTCCGGGTGGGTGCAGCTCCTGCTTACGGGAGGGCTCGTGGTGATCGTCGTCGGCGTCGTTGTGGTCTCGGCCCCGGCGTCCAACCCGGCCAATTTCACTCCGTTCATGCCCCACGGTTGGGCTGGGGTTGGTGCGGGAATCAGCCTCTTCGTTTGGGCATTCGCGGGGTGGGAGGCGGTGACGCACATCGCGGGGGAGTTCCGCAACCCGCGCCGCACAATTCCACTCGCCACGGCCATCGCCATCGCGGCGGTGGGAACTGCCTATCTTGCCCTGCAGGTTGTCACGGTGGCCGTACTCGGCAGTTCCGCTGGCAATAGCGCAGTGCCACTGCTCGATCTGGTCGCACGAACGGCTCCGGGCATAGGTCCGGCCTTTGTCGCTGCGATTGCCGCGATCGTGGCTCTTGGTGTACTCAACGCCTATCTCGGCGCCTTCGCGAAGCTCGGGGCCTCCCTCGGTCGGGATGGTGACCTGCCGAAATGGATGGCCAAGGGCGCCGAGAGCGGGGGGATTCCCCGACGCAGTCTTGTGGTGGTCGGTGTGCTTGCCGGAATCTATCTTGTCGCGCTCGTGTCAACTGGACTTGACCTCGCGCCGTTCATCCTCATTCACACGGGCTGCATGGTCGCCGTCTATGCCCTCGGAATGGCTGCCGCGGTGAAGTTGCTAAATCGCTGGTCTTTTGGATGGTGGCTCGCAGCTATCTCCTGCATCCTCGTCTTCGGGCTCCTCCTGCTCGCCGGGGCCAACCTGCTGATTCCGGCCGTCCTTGCTATAGCCGCCCTCATTGTGGGCATCATCCAACGACAGAAGAACTGAACCATCGCCTCGTTGACCGCAGCAATGACATCCGTGAGGGCTGTGTGACGTATCCCGGATTGGCTGTGCTGGTCATATCCCTGCATTCCACCAATTTGGCCCAACTTTCGACCTCCGGCAGTGCGATACCTTCGAACGACGGGAGCTTTGGCACCTTCGCGTGCGCCTGTGCGCCCGATTGTCGTGACGCAGAGCGTACTTAAGTTCTGGGCGGTCCACTTCTTGGGACATAATGGGTGTCATTCCGAACATGTGAACGTACACATACCCGATGGAGCGAGACCGCACACCATGGAAACCGAGAGGGTTCGCGCGCCGAACATCCGTGACGTTGCCCGGCTTGCCGGTGTTTCGTACCAGACCGTTTCGCGCGTGCTCAATAACTCGGAGAGCATTCGCCCCAGCACCAAGCAGCGCGTGCTCGAGGTTATTGCGGAAATCGGCTATCGGCCTAACCAGGCAGCGCGCGCTTTGGTCACGAGCAAGTCCCGCACTCTCGGGGTCCTCAGCGCGCAAACCGCGCACTACGGACCGGCGACCAGTCTGCAGGTGATCGAGGCCGCCGCGCGCGCAGCCGGATACATGATCAGCACCACCAACCTGATCTCGAGCGATTACGAATCCATCGTGGAGAGCGTCGAGTACCTCATCAACCAGGCCGTCGAGGGCCTCGTGGTGATCTCACCGCAGGTGCTCGTCTTCGATGCGATCAAGGAACTTTCGGTCACGATTCCGATCGTGACACTTGACTCGAGCGGACGAAAAGAACCGAGGAGTCTCTCTGTTGACCAGATCGCGGGCGCGAAAGCGGCGACTCGGCATCTGATCGACCTGGGGCACACTGAAATCGTCCATCTGGCCGGGCCGCAGGACTGGATCGAGGCGGATGCCAGAATGCAGGGCTTCCTCGACGAGGTTAACGACGCTGACCTGCGGACGCACCCACCGCTGCTTGGTGATTGGACCGCAGAGTTCGGCTACCACGCAGGACGGGAGCTGCTTCCGTATCGGGACTTCACCGCCGTGTTTGCCGCGAACGATCAGATGGCCCTTGGATTGTTGCATGCGTTCCGGGAGTCTGGGTTGGATGTCCCGCGGGACGTCAGCGTCGTCGGCTTCGACGACATACCGGAGGCGAGGCACTACTGGCCGCCGCTGACCACTGTGCGTCAGGACTTCGCGCAGATCGGCCATCGTGCGGTTGAGCTTCTGCTGGAGGAGATTAGCGGGGGCACGCGCACGGAAACTGCTCGCATCCTTCCGAAGCTGATCGTTCGTGGTTCGACCGCTTTCCACACGTAGTCCCCAAGCCGGGATCGTTACTGAGCCGTTATCGAACCGTAAGCACTGCCAACTTGACATGATGAGGGCCGCGGTGCACGATTAGTCACACAATGTGAACGGTCACACGGAAGTGTGGCCGGCACTCTCGAACCCAATATCGTTCGTAATTCTCTGACGAAGAGGTCATATGTCAGCTACACCTCCGATCCTCGAGATGAGGTCGATCACCAAGGAGTTCCCTGGCGTTAAGGCACTGTCCAACGTGTCGATGACTGTACAAAACGGCGAAATTCACGCGATCTGCGGCGAGAACGGCGCAGGCAAGTCCACTCTCATGAAGGTGCTTTCCGGCGTATACCCTTACGGCACCTACGACGGTGACATCGTCTACCAGTCCGAGGTGGTTCGCTTCAGCAGCATCCGCGCAAGCGAGGCAGCAGGGATTGCAATCATTCACCAGGAGCTCGCGCTCATCCCCCACCTCTCGATCACCGAGAACATCTTCCTGGGAAACGAGCCGGGCAGGTTCGGCGTCATCGACTGGAAGAAAGCGAAGGTTCGTGCTCGCGAGTTGCTCGCTCGTGTGGGGCTGTCCGACGATCCGGACACCCTGGTTAGAAACATCGGTGTTGGCAAGCAGCAGTTGGTCGAGATTGCCAAGGCGCTCAACAAGTCAGTCAAGCTGCTGATTCTGGATGAGCCGACGGCGGCGCTCAACTCCTCGGACTCCCAGCACCTGCTCGACCTTATCCTTGGCCTCAAGGGCAAGGGCATCTCATCCATCATGATTTCGCACAAGCTCAACGAGATCGAAGAAATCGCCGACTCGATCACGATCCTCCGTGATGGCAAGACCATCGAGACTCTCAACGTCAAGGCAGACGGAGTGAACGAGGATCGCATCATCCGGGGAATGGTAGGGCGCAATCTCGAGAGCCGCTTCCCCGATCGGACCCCCAAGCTCGGTGAAGTTTTTTTCGAGGTCAAAAACTGGACGGTTCAGCACCCTCAGGTTCCGGAGCGCATGGTCGTCAAGGACTCGAGTTTCTACGTCCGCCGTGGTGAAATCGTCGGATTCGCCGGCCTCATGGGCGCCGGTCGCACGGAGCTGGCAATGAGCATCTTTGGCCGTTCGTACGGCAACTTCATCTCGGGCCAAATCATCAAGGATGGCGAAGAGATTCAGGTGCGCAGCGTCACCGAAGCGATTGACCACGGCATGGCCTACGTGAGCGAAGACCGCAAAATGCTCGGCCTCAATCTTCTCGACGACATCAAGCGTTCGATCGTTTCGGCCAAGCTCAAGAAAATCTCTCGTGCTCAGGTCGTCGACAACTCCCAGGAGTTCCTGATCGCCGAGCGCTACCGCAAAGAACTTCGGATCAAGACGCCGAGTGTCGAGGCAGGGATGTCCACCCTCTCCGGTGGCAACCAGCAAAAGGTGGTCCTGGCGAAGTGGATGTTCACCGACCCTGACCTGTTGATCCTCGACGAGCCGACCCGAGGTATCGACGTTGGCGCAAAGTACGAGATCTACGGAATCATCCAGCAACTGGCCGCCCAGGGAAAGGGCGTCATTGTGATTTCGTCCGAACTCCCCGAACTGCTCGGCATCTCCGACCGCATTTACACCATTTTCGAGGGTGCGA
>JBDTIM010000083.1:0-8461 GCA_039936355.1 Lacisediminihabitans sp.
TAGACCGTGACCGGTGGGCGCAGAGCATTGCGGATGCGCCCCCGCGCATAGGCTGCGGCACCGGGGCGCCGCCAAGGACGGTCGTGAGTTGCAGGCATGACGTTCTACTCCAGATTTTTTAGAGTACACGCGCGGCCGTGCACGTGACCTAAAGCCCGCTCTTTGGCATTGCACCGCGATCGCATTGTTCGGGGCGACGTATCCGGGTCATAGGCTGATGGGCGTGCCGGAGTACTGGAACCACAACATCCTTCGCCTGGCCTCCTGCCGCTTCTTTGCGATGTGGACTCCGCGATGAAGCCTGTGCGCTCCGCCGACCCCACTCGGCCGCGGTGGTTTCGCGTGGCGTTGCCGTGGCACCGTTCGCGGATGCTGCTGCCGGTCAACAGCGATATTGAGGTTGCGCGCAGCGTCGCAGGCGTATCCGTGATGATCAGGATTCGCCCCAGCTACCTCGCGCTCGCAGCCCTCGGCGGGGCGCTGGGTACGGCGGCGCGTTTTGGTCTTACCTCGATCGCCCCGAGTTGGGAGACTCTGTCGGCTGGCACCGTTGTGGTTAATATCCTTGGCCCGTTCCTGCTGGGCATGCTGCTGCAGTTCCTGTCTGAAGGCACGGAGTCGAAGCGGCGCCGCGCGCTGCAACTGATGATGGGAGTCGGGTTCCTCGGCGCATTCACCAGCTATGCGCAACTTGCCGTCGACACTGTCACGGTGACCGAGCACGGCCACATTTTGCTCGGCGTTGCCTACGCGGCGGCCACCATCGCCGCCGGGGCCCTGGCCGCTTGGCTCGGTATCGTCACCGCATCTCATCGGCACAGGAGAGTGCACGGATGACCGGCGCTCTAGGCACGATTGTCACCACCTGCCTGCTTTCGGTGGCGGGCGGCATCGGGGCGGCCCTCCGTCTTGCGCTGAACGGTTTCGTGCATAGTCGTGTGCGCCCCAACTATCCGGTGGCGATGTCGATCATTAACGTCACGGGCTCGTTCGTGCTCGGCCTGGTCACGGGGCTCGCGGCCGGGAGAGTGCTTCCTGAACTGTGGAGCCTGTTCATCGGAGTCGGCCTCGTCGGTGGGTTCACCGCATTCAGCACCACCAGTTTCCAAACCCTGCGGCTTCTGCAGGAGCGTCGCGTCTGGCTTGCGCTGGCCAACTCGTTTGGGATGATCGCCGTCGCCGTCATAGTCGCAGGCCTCGGCCTGTGGCTGGGCCGCGTATTGTGACGGACTGATCACGCGTCGCGACGCACCAGCACGATCCCGTCGAGCAACGTGGCAGGCTGAGCGTCCGGACCGGTAGCAGCGCGCTCCCTGGTTTCCACGGTGAGCACCGTCCACCTGGCCGGATCGAGTTCCAGTGTGGCAAGGTCGCCCTGCGGGCTCGGGAAACGGTTGGCCTCGATCATGTCGGGAGACGCCCACGGAGGAGCGGCGGCGTGAGCCACAACGAGCAAAAGCCCGTCGGGAGCAACGAATCGGGTCGCGCGGCGCAGGATCTCCTCACGGGGAATCAGTGCCGGCCACGAGTGCAGGAATGACGCCGTCACCAGGTCATACAGGTTGTCGGAGTCCCAGGTCGCCAGGTCAGCCGCAATCAATTCGATACGGTCTGCCGAGAGACCAGCGGCGGATGCCGCAGCAGTTCCGCGCGCAACCGCGGTCGCGGACAGGTCAACGCCCGTGACCCGCCAGCCGCGCTGGGCCAGCCAGACCGCGTCGCCACCCTCGCCGCAGCCCAAATCCAGCGCGCTTCCAGGCGTCAGCGAAACTGCGACATCCGCAAGCGCCTGGTTCACGCGCCCGGACCACACCCGGTCGGAGTCGGCGTAGCGAGCCTCCCAGAATTCGGCCGGGGTTGTTGACTCTGTCATTTGGCTTCTTCCTGTGGTGCAACGTGCTCGAGGATTCGCCGCCACACGTTCACTATGGCAAGACCCCCGGCCTTGGGGACGCGCACCACGCGCGCATGACTGATTCTTCGTCGTAGCCATGGTCCGGACGCTTTACCGGTAACGCGGTCCTCGTCGCCGTAGATAAGGACGGTCGATGCGTCGATACTCTCCAGTTCGTCGGTCCAGGAGAGGTCCCGGATAGCGGCGGAATCCGTCTCCACGCCGACTGTTCCCTGCGTCGCGGCTTGGGCGAGCATGTGGTCGAGCCGAAGTGCAAGCCCGGGAAGCTCAAGTACGGTGTCATCGGAGACGACGCCGAGCGCATCCCAATCGAAAGTGGGCGGCTCCGGCGGCCGATCAACAACCGCAGGAAGCGGCTTGTCCTGGGCACTCCGCAGCACATGCACGGCGAGACCCACGACCGCTACCCGGTCGATCAACGACGGATGACGTGCGGCCAGCGAGAGCGCAACCGCGCCACCAAACCCCCAGCCGACGACACCGAATTCTGTTCCGTGAACCTGCTCGATCTTCGTCCGTTCGCTCCTCAGATATTCAGCAATGTCATCGGCACGCGCCTGGACCTGCCGCGAATCGTCCTCACCCAGCGGCTCCGAACTCCCGTAACCTGGTCGGTCGAATGTGATCACTCGCACATTCGCGCGGCGAGTGATGAGCGGATTCGGGTCGAAACCGCTGGCACCGGGCATGGGATGGCAGAGCACCACAATCCGACTCGAAAACGGATCACCCAGCGTGGTCACTCCCAGGAGTCGGCCAGACGACAGGGCGAAGGTTTGATCAGTCATGCGAATGTTCTCCTTTCTTTTGCGCACTGTGCACACTCGGGCTTGTAATCCGGCGCGGGCGCAGGCGGATCCTCGGGCAGCTCTACCCGACTCGGAACCGCTCCGCATCACGTTCGCGAAGCGTGAGGCCGTTGCCCGGGTCTTCGCGAGGCGTAATGGTTCCACCGCTTGGGTCAAGAGCTCCATCGAAGAACATGGTCTCGATGCGAACGTGGTCGTGGAACCATTCGAGGTGGCGCAGGTTCGGGGTTGCAGCGGCAACGTGGGCGTGAAGGTGCGGGCCGCAGTGGCCCGAGACCTCGAGACCGTAGCTTGCTGCGACTGCGGCGGCTCGCATCCACTCGCTGATGCCTCCGCACCGGCTCGCATCCACCTGAAGGCAATCCACAGCTTTCGCCTGACACATCCGTTTGAAGTAGGTGAGGTCAAACCCGTATTCCCCCGCCGTCACATCGGCATCGACCGCATCACGCACCTCGCGGAGGCCGTCGAGATCGTCGGAAGAGACCGGCTCCTCGAACCAGTGCAGGTTCACGTCGCTTGCCTCGTGGGCTATGCGGATGGCCTGCTTGCGCGAATAACCGCCGTTGGCATCGGCGAACAGCTCGGTGTCGTCGCCGATTATGGAGCGCGCCTGCCGCAATCGCGCGAGATCTCGGGAGGGGTTCGTGCCCCAGGATTCCCCGATCTTAATCTTCACGCGCGGGATGCGCTGGTCAATCGCCCAGCCGCCGAGCTGCTTCTCGAGGCGTTCCTTAGAGTACGTCGTGAAACCGCCGCTCCCATAGACCGGAACCTCGGCACGGATCGCTCCGAGGAGCCGATGCAATGGGAGATCGAGCAGGCGCGCTTTGAGGTCCCACAGGGCAATATCCACCGCAGAAATCGCGTAGCCGACCGCGCCCTGCCTTCCGCTATTGCGCACGGCCTTCACCATGTCGCCGAAGCGGGCACCGACATCCAGTGCGCTCTGGCCGACCACGAGAGGCGCGAGCGTCGAGGTCACTACCGCGCCACACTCCGTCGCGCCGTAGGTCCAGCCGGTGCCCACGACTCCGCCGGACCTAGCCTGCACGAGCACCATGGTCGTGGAATCCCAGCGAAAAGTGCCGTCGGCCTCGGGTTCGTCGGTCGGTACCGTGTACACGCGCACATCGACGGAGTCGATCATCGACTCAAGCATGCTTGTCACCACCCACCAACTCGTGCTGAATCTGCTCGAGTGACTTGTCCTTTGTCTCCGGGACCTTCCAGGCGAAGAAAGCGATCGCGAGAATTCCCAGGAATCCGAAGATGAAAAAAGCGCCCTGACGCGTCACGAGTGAAATCAGGGTCAGGAACGTTCCTGCCACAAGGAAGTTCGCCGCCCAGTTGAGTACGGTCGCGAGCGACATGGCCTTGCTGCGGATTCCGAGAGGGTAGATTTCCGAAATCATCAGCCAGAACACCGGCCCTAGCCCGACCGCGAACGATGCGATGTAGACGATCAACGCAACCAGAGCGAGGTAGCTCGCGTTGTGCTGAAGCCACGGTGACGCGAAGAAGACGCCCAGGAAGATAATGGCAACCGTCAGCCCGACCGTGCCGATGAGAAGCAGCCGACGGCGACCAACCTTGTCGAGAAGCAGCACGGCAACCATCGTGAACACGACATTCGTCACTCCGACGAAAACGGTCTGAGTGATGGATGCGCTGTTGGTGAGGCCGGTGTTCGAGAGAATCGTCGGTGCGTAGTAAATGACGGTGTTAATACCGACAAACTGCTGGAATATTGCGAGGCCAGCACCGATCCAGATGAGCGGTCGGATGTTGGGCTTCAGAAGGTCGCGCACCGTCGTCGAGCTTTCCTTCTTCTGCGCGTCCTTGACGTCCTCTATTTCCTTGTCGATGTCGGCGCGAGGGTCGGATCCACGAAGCTTCTTCAGCACCTCCCGCGCCTCATCCTCGCGCCCCTGCTCCATGAGCCATCGAGGTGTGTGGGGAACCGTCAGCATTCCGATCGCGAGTGCGGCGCCCGGTATTACGCCGACCCCGAGCATCCACCGCCAGCCGCCTGGCACCGACGAGAACGCGAAGTTCACGAGGTAGGCAATGAGGATCCCGGACGTGATCGCGAGTTGGTTAAACGAGACGAGCCCACCGCGAACGCGCGGTGGCGACACCTCCGAAATGTACAGCGGGGCAACGAACGAGGCGGTCCCCACGGAAAGACCGAGGATGAAGCGGAACGCGATGAGCATCGGGATCGACACCGCGAACGCGCAGCCGAAGGCGCCGATGACGTAAATACAGCCAGAGATCACCTTCGTCCATTTCCGGCTCAGCTTGTCTGCGAGATACCCGGAGATGATCGCGCCGAGAATCGCTCCGAGGAGCAGGACGGAAACGATCCACTCCTGCGCGACACTGTTCGCGTGCAAGTCCTTCTTCAAATACAAAAGTGCACCCGAGATGACACCGGTGTCGAAACCGAACAGCAAACCGCCGATGGCGGCGATGATCGAGATACGCACGAGCATGCCGTTGCCGCTGGCTCGTATCCCGGTGATGAAGTTACTCATGACCCGCTTCTTTCTTCTGTGCGTTGCTGTATTACTTCGGCTCGTCGCCCCCCTGGTTGATGCCCAGCTTGCCCTTGACGCGTTCGACGCCCTCCACGAAGAGCGCCTTCGCCGAGTCTCTGATCACTGTCAACTCGTTTGGGTCGCCTTTCAGGAGAGCCTCACCGGTGTTCTTCGCGTACTCGAGGGTGATGTGTGGCGGCAAAGGTGGCACGTTTTTGCTTGTATACGCGTCGATAAGAGTCACGCCGCGGTGTGCGAACGCGGCGTCCCACGCCTTCGCCACCTCGTCGTCAGTCTTGACACGGATGCCGGTGAAGCCAAGCAGTTCTGCCCACCCCGCGTAGTCGATCGATTCGACATTTTGTGATGTGGACCAGAGCGGATTCGCATCCTCGGTGCGCATCTCCCAGGAGACCTGCGTGAGGTCGTCATTGTGCAGGACCATGATGATGAACTGTGGGTTGTCGCCCCACTTGTCGATGTACTTTTTAATCGTGATGAGCTCGTTCATCCCCAGCATCTGGAAGGCACCGTCGCCGATCGTGCAGACAACCGTGCGCTCCGGGTACGCGAACTTCGCTGCCGTGGCGTAGGGCATGGCGGCGAGCATGGTGGCGAGGCGTCCGGACAGATCGCCCATCATGCCCTCGCGCAGCCGGATGTGGTGGCCGTACCAGTCAGCAGTGGAGCCGGCGTCTGCGGTGACGATCGAACGCGGCGGAAGGCGCTTGTTGAGTTCGAAATAGACCCTGCGCGGGTTCACCCCATCGTCATAGTGTTCCATCGCCTGGGCTTCCATCTCGCTCTCCCACTCGACCATTCCGTGGGAGACAGCTTCCTGCCAGGACAGGTCGGTCTTCTTCTCGAGGAGCGGGATCAGCGCGATGAGAGTCTGCTTCACGTCGCCCCACAGGTTCAGCTCGGTCGGGTATCTCAGTCCCATTTGTTCCGGCTTCAGATCCACCTGAATCGCTCTGGCCTGTCCGTTCTTGGGCAGGAACTGGCCGTACGGGTAGTTGGTTCCCAGCATCACGAGTGTGTCGCATCCGCTCATCTGGTGAACGCTCGGCAGACTGCCGAGGAGCCCGACCTGTTGCGAGTGATACGGGACAGTGGATGGGATGACCTGCTTCGCGCGCAGTGTCGTGATGATTCCGGCTCCCGCAAGCTCGGCCGCCTTGAGTACCTCATCCGTTGCGCCGTTCGATCCATGCCCGACGAGGAATGTGACCTTCGTGCCCGCGTTGATGATGTCAGCCGCCGCGTGAATCGCATCGGCAGGTGGCGTCACACTCGTCGATGGGGCCACGGCACTCGATCGAGACACCCAGTTCATCGGCGTGAGTTCCGGCATTTCCATGCCCTGCACGTCGTGCGGCAGGATAATCACCGCGGGGCCGAGGTGGATCCGCGCGGTGCGGAACGCGGTATCGACAACGGCCTGAGCCTGCTCGGGGGAGACGATGGTCTGCACGTACACCGCAACATCCGCGAGGCTGCGTTCGAGGTTGCTCTCTTGCTGATTGAAGGTGCCGAGAGCATTGAGGCCCTGCTGGCCGACGATCGCGACAACTGGCTGGTTGTCCATCTGCGCGTCATACAGCCCATTGATCATGTGGAAAGCGCCGGGGCTGGAGGTCGCGATGCACACGCCCACCTCGCCTGTGAACTTTGCGTGGGCGGTGGCCATGAGTGAACAGATCTCTTCATGGGTGGGCCGGATGTAGTCGAGTCCTTGTCCTTCGCGTTCGGCGCGTCCCAAGGCTCCATCGAATTCACCGATGCCATCGCCGGGGAAGGCGAAGACGCGGCTCACGCCCCAGTCCTTGATCCGCTGGATTACAAAATCGCTCACGTTGCCCACGGTTCATCTCCCTTTCGTTGTTTCGAGCAGGCGGTCGGCGGCACGTGCCGCGTTGGCCATGATGGTCAATGCCGGGTTGGCGCTACCCTGCGTTGGCAGCACACTGCCATCGACAATGAGCAGGTTTGGCACGGCAAAGCTCCGGCAGTCGGCATCCACTACGCCCTCGTTCTCGTTGGTCGCCATGCGTGCGCCGCCCACAAGATGTGCATTGCGGTCAATGGTGATGACCTCATCGGCACCAGCCGATGTGAGGATTCTCTCCATGACCTCCCGAGCCGCTTTCAGGAGGGCGCGGTCGTTGTCGCACTGGCTGTAGTCGAAGCGCGCGATCGGCATACCGTGCCGGTCTTTTTCGGTGGCAAGCGTCACACGATTGTCTGGCTGCGGCAGAAACTCGCAGAGCGCTCCGAGGCATGCCCAGTGCACATAGTCGGTCATGTAGTTTCGGAAGTCCGCACCCCAGTGGCCCTGCGCCATGACGTGCTCCGCCCACGTGATTGGCAGGGGTGACACGGTCTGGATGGAGAACCCGCGCTTGTATGGCTTGCTCGAGTCGGTTTCGTAGAACTGCTCCGAACTCACCTCTGGCGGTGGGCCCTTCCACATCCGAACCTCACTATCGAACCGGCCTGCCGTCTGCGGTGCGCCCTGCACCATGAGGTAACGGCCAACCTGGTCGAAGTCGTTGCACAGACCATCGGGAAAACGCTGTGATGTCGAATTGAGCAGGAGGCGAGGCGTTTCGATTGAGTAGCCGGCGAGGGCGACCGTCTTCGCACGCTGGAAGTGCTCTACGCCGTCCCGCCAGTAGTGAACCCCCGTCGCGCGGCCGGTGCGCTCGTCTATTTCGACGCGCGTGACCATTGAATCCGGCCGAACCTCAGCGCCGTGCGCGAGAGCATCCGGGATGTGTGTGATGAGCGGCGACGCCTTCGCGTTCACTTTGCAGCCCTGCAGACAAAACCCGCGGTAGATGCAGTGCGGCCGATTTCCAAACCGTCCGCTGAGAATGGCGACCGGGCCGACCTTGGCGGTGATGCCGCTCGTGAGTGCCCCACGCTGGAACAGCTCACCGTTGCCGGATACTGGGTGCGGGCTATACGGGTAGGAATGCGGATCTCCCCACGGCCATTGCTCACCCGAGACCGGCAACTCGCCTTCGATCGCTTCGTAATACGGCTTCAGATCTGAATAGGCGATCGGCCAGTCTGCGCCGACTCCGTCGTTGGTGCGGATGCGGAAGTCGCTCGGGTGGAACCGGGGCGTATACCCCGCATAGTGGATCATCGAGCCACCGACGCCGCGCCCCGAGTTGTTCGAACCCAGC
>JBDTIM010000084.1:0-6526 GCA_039936355.1 Lacisediminihabitans sp.
CGCATTCATGAACATCCCAATAGACCTCCTCATCACTAATGCCGTCATCGTCAACTCAGGGCAGACTGAAACCGGGCACATCGCTGTTCACGGTCGGCAGATAGTGGCGATCTATAGCGGCGCCATACACCCCAATGCCTTGCCGCAGGCACGCACGGTCATTGATGCAGCGGGACGGACGGTCATACCCGGCGGGGTTGATGGGCACTGTCATGTCGAGCAGGTGACAGGTAGCTACGAATCATTGGACACGTTTGAGATAGCTTCAACCGCCGCGCTTTGGGGCGGGACGACAACTATCCTCGACTTCGGGATACCTGCAGATAGTGGCGAGTCGCCGTTGGAGGCGGCGGAACGCAAGATTCGTCTTTCCAAGGTCGCGCGCTGCGACGTTGCTCTTCACGCAAGCGTGATTCGGTGGGATGACTCTGTCCCCGACCAGCTCGAGAAGCTCGCGCATTATGGTATCCGGTCGGTGAAGCTGTACACCACGAACCGCGGCTCTACGATGGCGGATGACGACACCATTATGAAAGTGATGAAAGAAATGGTGCGTCTCGACGGGCTGACCTATATTCACGCCGAGCACGACTCGATCATTGTTGATTGCCTCGAAGAAAGTTCAAGGCGCGGCCAGGTTTCCGTTGAACACCTACACCATACGCGTCCCGCGCTGGCAGAGGCCGCGTCGGTGCATGAAACGCTCGCGATGGCCGAATATGCCGGGGCGGCCGTATATTTTGTTCATCAATCCATCCCGGAGGCGGTGCAATTGGTGCAGGACGCCAGGGCACGTGGGGTGGTTGCCTACTCTGAAACCTGCCCGCACTACCTCATCTTCGATGAAAGCGTATATAGATCTCCCACTCCGGAGCGATTCGCATGCTGTCCACCGATGCGTGGCCGGGATGCAGTCGACTCGCTACGCGAGCTCGCGCTCCGTGGGGCGGTTCATACCATTGCCTCCGATCACACCTGCTATGACGTAGCCCAGAAGGAATCCCGAAAAGAGGATATGCATTTCGTGCCGTACGGAATGCCAGGCGTTGAGACTCGGATGCCAGCGGCATACACGACGCTGGTAACAGAAGGAAGAATGACCACACAGCAGTTCGTAGAGGTCTTCTCGGCCGGTCCAGCGCGGATCAATGGGCTTCCTACGAAAGGCGTGATCGCCGTCGGATTCGACGCTGACCTTGTCATCTTCGACCCAGCGGAAACACGCGTCGTGGATGGCACCGCTCTACATATGGGCACTGACTACAGCCCTTTCGATGGGATTAAGCTGGCCGGCTGGCCCTCGACAGTGATTGCCGCAGGCCGTGTGGTGTTGGAGGACGGCAAGTTCATCGACCCGGGGCCGATTGGAAGATTCCTCAAGTGCCTCGGAGTTCGAGAAATGGCCGATCGGCTAAGAAATGGAGATTCTCCTATGTGTGTCACCGCTAGCACGGATTCGCAATTGGACTACGCACTCAGCGATAGAGTGCTCTGATGCCTGGGAGGCCCATGAGAGTTGGGATGATTGTTCCGTCTTCGAATACCTGCCTCGAGCCGCAGTCATATCGCATACTCGGGGGTAGGACGGATGTCACGCTGCATTTCGCTCGTATCGGCGTCACTCGAATTGCTCTTGACTCTGGCTCGGACAAACAGTTCGACGGGGCGACGATGACCGCTGCTGCCGAACTTCTCAAGCCCGCCGACGTGGATGTTGTGGTGTGGAACGGTACGTCGGGCTCTTGGCTTGGTGTCGCGCACGACCGGGAAATGATCGAACACATCACGGAGACGACTGGTCTGCTCGCTACGACTTCTGCCCTTGCATATTTCGATGCGTTTAAGCAATTCGGACTGTCGCGGGTTGGCTTGGTGAGCCCGTATACACAAGATGTCAACGACGCAGTTTCCGACAATTACGCCACTGAGGGCATTCACGTTGTTGCGGAACGGCACCTCGGGCTCACAGTCAATGAGTCTTTTGCGCGGGTTTCTCCGGCCGACCTGCTCGCGCCCTCACTCGAGGTCGCCGCCGGACGCGATGGCGTGCTCCCGGATACCTTGATCTACCTTTGCACGAACCTCTACGGAGCGCCGATTGTTGAGCAGGTCGAGCGCGAGACAGGGATTCCCGTACTCGATTCTGTTGCGTTGACGCTGTGGAAGTGCTTGACCATGCTTGGGTTGCCAGGATTGGCTCCCAGGTGGGGCAGACTGTTGGTTTGATGACCTCTCCTTGCGCCCGCCTCGTCGTGGCCAGCATGGCCGCCACGTTGCATGGAAGCCTCTCGGTCGGTCAGGCTCCGGTGGTCAACGAAGTGATCAGTCATAACGCCGCTGAGCCACCGACCGCCGGGCGTGAGCTGGTTCTTGCCTTAAGCTTGGTGGAGTCCACAATCTGGGTCTCACCTGCTCTTGACAAACGCGCAGTAATGCGTTTTGATGTTACAAATGCTGAAATAACAGTTTCACGATACGATATTATTCGTTTTGCCTACACCGTGAATGCCAGCATCAGCTAGAGGAACACCGTTGTTACTTAGGCAGTTCAACCACGCGCAACGCTCGCAAGTCTTAACAATCCTCCGCCCGTGCCTGGCTATCGAGCGCTGGGCCACCGAGATCGCCGATGCGCGTCCCTATCCGGATCTTGATGCACTTGTGCGAACCGCGAATATCGCTGCGTCACCGTTCACCGTGCACGAACTGGACGCGGCGCTGGCGCACCATCCACGAATCGGCGATCGGGTCGAGGGCACCGGCACGGAGGCCCGGCACTCCCGCGCTGAACAAGCCGGCGTCAGTGGCGCGGACGCCACTGCCCAGGCGCTGGCCGAAGGTAATCGTGCGTACGAGCGGGTCTTCGACCGCGTGTTCCTTATCCGAGCCGCGGGTCGCAGCGCCACCGACATCCTCGGAGCGCTGAACGAGCGGCTGAAGAACTCTCCGGAAGAAGAGGCCGCCATCATCGAGACTCAACTGCGGGAAATCGCCGCTATTCGCCTCCGCACGACATTCGACAACGAAGGAGAACTCGGCGCATGAGCGGGTCGCAGATCAGTACTCACATTTTGGACACCGCTGCCGGACATCCAGCAACCGGAGTCGCCGTCGTCCTTGAGGCGCAAACAGAGGGTACTTGGGCGCCGATGGCATCCGGAATCACCGATGAGAATGGCCGCGTAACCGACCTCGGCCCAGCCGAGGTGGCACCGGGCGTCTATCTCCTGAGGTTCGCCACCGGCGCCTACTTTCAGGCACGATCCACCGCAACTTTCTTTCCCGAAGTTTCGCTGACTTTCACTGTCGCAAACTCGGCGGAGCACTACCACGTGCCGCTTCTTATCAGCCCGTTCGCCTATTCAACATACAGAGGAAACTGAAATGCCAGACACCAGCAGGATCATCATGGGCCCCAACCAGTTTGGAAAGGCGGAGGTGCGTTTGGTCCACGTGACCCGGGATACAGCCCGCCACGAAATCCAGGATCTGAACATCACCTCGCGGCTGCACGGCGACTTCACCGCCGCCCACGTTAGCGGTGACAACGCGCACATGATCCCCACGGACACGCAAAAAAACACGATCTATGCCTTCGCCAATGACGGCGTGGGGGCTCCGGAAGCGTTCCTGATCCGTCTCGGCCGGCATTTCGTGGACGACTTCGAACCGGTTGTCGGCGGCCGCTGGGAGGCGGAACAGTATTCGTGGGCGCGCATCGAGGTCGATGGGAAGGGTCATGACCACTCCTTCCTGCGCAGCGGGTCCGAAACACGCACTGCGGCAGTGACGTTCCACGATGGTCAGGTTTCGGTCTTGGCCGGACTGAAGGGCCTGGTGATCCTCAAATCCACCGGTTCACAATTCAGCGGTTACAACAAGGACGAATACACCACCTTGAAGGAGACCACCGAGCGGATCCTCGCGACGTCGGTCACCGCGAGGTGGCGGTACAACACCGCCGAGCTGGACTTCGACGCGGTGTTCGCCGACGTGCGCGCGACCATGCTCGAGGTGTTTGCGACGCACTACTCGTACTCGCTTCAGAACAGCCTGTTTGAGATGGGCAAGAAGGTGCTTGAGAAGCATCCCGAGATCGACGAGATTAAGTTCTCGATGCCGAACAGCCACCACTTCCTTGTGGACCTTTCGCCGTTCGGCGTGGAGAACAAAGACGAGGTGTTCTGGGCCGCCGACCGTCCGTACGGCATCATCGAAGGTACCGTGCTTCGTGACGGTGCACCGGCAGATCCGGCTGCCTGGGAAGGCATTGGCGGCTTCTGCTAGAAGTTCGCGGCTATGGCCTGGCTGGCCACGGGCGTCTGGAAAAGGTCGCCATCCGCCGCGAAGACAAGAAGGCTGTAGAAATGGGTGCATTGATGACTCCTGAGGCGTACTTGCGACAAGCCATCGAGTTGGCAACAGAGAATGTTCGAAATGGGGGAGGGCCGTTCGGTGCCATCGTGGTCACCGGGGACGGCCAGGCGTTTGAGGGGCTTAATCGGGTCACGGCGAACAACGATCCGACGGCGCATGCCGAGGTCACCGCAATTCGTACGGCGTGTGCGCGATTGCAAACGTTCGACCTGACGGGCGCAGCGCTGTATACGAGTTGCGAGCCGTGTCCGATGTGCTTGGCGTCCGCGTTGTGGGCACGGGTGGCAACCGTGTACTTTGCTGCAGACCGCCACGATGCAGCGGCGGCCGGGTTTGATGATGCGGTCTTCTATGACTTTTTCGACGCGCCCGTGGCAGAGCGCTCACTGCCGGTCGCGCAGTTGGCCATCGGCGGCGTGCACCTGGCCCCGTTCGAGGCGTGGACCGCTCTGGAATCAAAAGTCGAGTACTGAGAAGGTCCCTGCGGCGGTCTCAGGGCGTCAGGCAGGGACCGTCTCGAACTTCATCAGCAGGGTGGCGGCGACGCCGACAGCGATCGTCGCGGGTTGCTTCGACGTCAGCTCCGGAAGCCCGATCGGGGTCGTGATTCGGTCCAGGTCCTTGGGCGTATGACCTACCGAAGTCAGCATCTTGCGGAACCGTGCCCATTTTGCACTAGAGCCGATCAGGCCAATCGATGCCAGCTGGTGTTGACGCAGCGCGACATCGCACAGGGCGACATCTTCCGCATGGTCGTGCGTCATGATCAGCACGTGCGTGTTGGTGGGCAGTTCCGAAAGTACGGATTCCGGAACGGGCGCGTGGTGCACGTGCAGGCGGGCTGAGCCGTTCATCAATGGCCTTAGTCGCTCGTCGTCGAGCATTTCAGCACGCGAATCGACGACCGTCAGCTCAAGGTCATGACGGGAGAGGATGCGCGCCAATTCCAAGCCGACGTGTCCCATCCCGAAAATCGCCACGGAAGGGGTGACGCCCACGGGTTCCAAAAGCATAGTGACCTCTCCTCCACAGCACTGCACGCCGAACTCTGACGGAGCTTTGTCACTGAGGTTCAGTGTGACCAGAGTCGGCGCCGGACAAGCGGTGCCGAGCATCTCTCGGCTTCGCGCCACAGCTGTCGCCTCCATATTCCCGCCGCCGACAGTATCCCAAACGGCGTCGGACGACACGACCATCTTCGCCCCGCTGTCACGCGGAGCATGGCCTCGCACCGCCACCACCGTCACCAGGACGCCGGGCTCACGCCGCGCGCGGAGCCCCGCGACCGCGTCTAGCCAATCCATCTGTCACGCTTTCACAAAAACCGGTGCTCGCACCGCTGCGTCGGCATCGGGTTCCGCCTCGGCTAGCCACTGGCGCGCTTGCTGGGTCGCCCAGTAGACGGCTTCCGGGGTTGCGGGAGAGGCGAGCGAGACGGAACGCCCGGCCGGGCCGAAGCTACCGACTGCCTGCCTGAGCGCTTCTCGTACACTGAGCGCGAGCATCAAAGGTGGTTCACCCACTGCCTTAGATCCATAGATCGAGCCTTCTTCACGGGCCTCATCAAACAGGGTGACGTTGAATTCCTCAGGCATTTCGGAGAAGCTCGGTAGCTTGTAGGTGCTGGCCGACTGGGTCAGCAGACGCCCGCGATTCGGACCGTCGCTCGTGTCCCAGCGCAGGTCCTCAAGCGTCAGCCAACCCGCGCCCTGAACATATCCGCCTTCGATCTGACCAACGTCGATCATCGGCGACAGCGAGTCACCAACGTCGTGCACGATGTCGACTCGGCGAGTGCGGTAGGTTCCGGTGAAACCGTCGACCTCGACCTCGGTGGCCGCCGCACCGTAAGCGAAGTACTTAAACGGTGATCCAGTCCAGGTTTCTGGGTCCCATTGCAGACCTTCTGTGCGGTAATAGCCGGCTGCCGACAGCTGCACCCGTTGTTGGTAAGCCGCGTGCGTAACGTCGGCGAATGACAGCTCCTTGCCAAACGCACCAAGTGCAGTGACAGTCCCGTTCGAGAATCGCACGTCACCTGCGCTCACGCCGAGAATCCCGCCGGCGACCACGGCCAGCCGATCGCGGATCTGGTCGCAGGCGTTCTTGACCGCCCCGCCGTTCAGGTCTGCCCCGGTACTGGCCGAGG
>JBDTIM010000085.1:0-7393 GCA_039936355.1 Lacisediminihabitans sp.
TTCTTGCCCGCGAGAAGCAGCGAACCCGGGCCGCTGGGAGCATTGTTCGCGGTGATGCCAAGCAGCTCGGCGTGCTGGGTGTTTTCCGTGACCCGTTCGTCCATCCAGTCGCCGCCCGCTGGGTATAGCCAGTCGATGTAACTGCGTAGACCGCTGCCCCAGAGTGATCTGGTGCGTTCGCTGAGCAGGTGACGGATGTCGCCAGGCAGTCGATCAAGCCAAGCCCCGGCGAGCAGAACCCAGCGAGTGCTCGACGGTTGCAAGAGCCACGAACTGGCCGCCTCAGTGTCCAGCCATCTGCTGCGTTCCCTGGCGATGAGCCCTGCGCGGTCTGCCACGTCTAGGTAGACCGCGACAGCCTCGAGGTCGACAGACATGACTCCGGCCAGCCGTTTGGTGTCTGGCAGTGCGATGCCACCGCGGGAGAGTTCGCGGGCGGACTCCCGCTCAAGCTCGGTGAGTAGTTCCGTCATGGCGGTGGTGGCTGCGAAGGCACGGTCGGCGGCGAGGCGGTCCACGAAGCGACGGTCGATGTCAGGAATCGAGCCGAGCGATGCCGGACGCGGGGTCACCACCAGTTCGTCGAATCCGGGAAGGCCAACGCTCGGCCAGGCGGCCAGTTCGGTTCGCACATCGTCGTACACGGTGAACCGGCCGTCTTCTTCGTGGAGGAGGAGCAGTGCAGCGGCCTCTGTCGTGCGAACGGCGACAGTCTGCGCTGTGATCTCGCCCTGGCTCGAGGATGGTGCACCGAGTGCGATCAGGCGTGCCGCGACATCCGCTGCGGTGGGGTGCTCATTGTCTGTGGTCATAGCGCCAACGACCGCGAGCACGGCAAGGGTCTCTCGTTCGAGCCGAGTGAGTATTTGCTGGATCGAAGCGCTGCCGAGGAACGCTTCCGCGAGATCGAAGAAATCGTTGATGGCGGTGCTGGCCAGTCCGCGAGCTCGCATCGCGTCCGCAAGCTCGGTGTCGCTCATGGCTCGTAGTCGGCCGGCCAGCTCGAGGGTGTTACTCATGGGTTCTCGTCACTGGCCCCGCCATTTTCTCGGTGGCTGAATGGTTGTTACCTCTTATTGTTCGCATTCGCGGCTTCCTTGCCGCGACGGCGAACGCTCAGGATGAGGAGCACAATGATCAACAGAAGGCCAAATGGCAGCCCAATGAGTGGCAGATAGGCGACAGCTGGCCAGATGCCCACAGCGAAATCTGGACCGGTCATTCCCGCGAAAGTGCCGATGATTACGGCGAAAAACGCCACGATTGACAGCCCGACGATCGCGACGATCATGTACGCCATGATGCGTTCGTTACGATGGATGGTTACTGGGGTATTTTTTGCCACAGTCTCAAGGATACGGGCATGCGGTGGCCGTATCCTTATTGTTTAGGCCCGCGCACTTGACGAGCAACCGAGAGGAACGTGCCATGCCCACCGGCAAGGTCAAATTTTACGACGACGAAAAGGGCTTCGGCTTCATCAGTTCTGATGACGGCCAGGAGGTCTTCCTACACGCGTCAGCCCTGCCCGCAGGGGTCACTTCGGTGAAGGCGGGAACCAAGCTCGAGTTCGGTATCGCCGACGGCAAACGTGGGGCGCAGGCGCTGTCTGTGCGCCTCCTTGAGGCACCGCCGAGCCTGGTCAAAATGAGCCGCAAGCCGGCGGATGACATGGCCATTATTATCGAGGACCTGGTGAAGCTCCTCGATGGCGTCGGCTCGAACCTCAAGCGCGGGCGCTACCCAGAGGGCAGCCACAGCAGGACGATAGCCGCGATGCTGCGTAAGGTTGCGGATGAGTTGGATGCCTGAGTCGGGCAGTTCAGAGGCAACGATCACGACCGAGGCGACTGCTGCTGACTTCGAGTTGGGCCGCGCTGCCCTGCTCGAGATCACGACCGAGGAGACCGTCGGCGAGAATGCCGGGTCGGTCAACGAGGGCGAGGGTGTTGTCTCCGTTCACTTTGAGACGACGCTGGAGGGTTATCCGGGCTGGCACTGGACGGTGAGCATCGCCCATGTCGAGGGCGGCGAGCCTTCCGTGCTCGAAACCGAGCTATTGCCGGGTGACGGCGCACTGGTCGCTCCCGACTGGGTCCCGTGGGTGGATCGGCTTGCCGACTACCGTGCCGCGCAGGATGCGGCTGGTGTCGACGGTGGCGAGGCCGAGGATGAGCCGGATATCGACGTTGACGACGACGACGATGACGACGAACTCGACAATCACCTTCTACACGGTGGCGACCTCGACGGGGTCGATATCGATGACATCGACGACGACGACTCGGATGACGACGACGACGACTCGGATGACGACGACGACGACTCGGATGACGACTCTGACGATGATGACTATGACGATGATGACTCTGACGATGATGACTCTGACGATGATGACTCTGACGATGATGACTCTGACGACTCGGATGATGGTGAAGACGAGTCCCGCGACTAGTTAGTCGCGCGCGTAGCTAGTTCTGCGCTGGAAGCTTTTGCGCTGGCTTGTCTTGCGTTGCTCAGCGTTGGCGCAGGCTCGTGTAGAGCAGTCCGAGGAGTCCGAGCGCGAGCCCGGCTGCGCAGGTCCAGAGCAGCCAGACTCCGTCGTTCTCGACTATTTGCCGGAGAAAGAGCAGCAGGACGACCAGGGCGACCAGCCAGAGAGCGGTGCCGACGAGCATGGCCTTGCGGTCATCCGTCTTCACCGGTGTCGGGTCGGGTCGCCGTTCGGAGTCTTTCAACCACAGGCGCATTGTCCCAAGCTAAACCACCGACGCACACCCGACTAATGTGTCTCCTCCGGCGGTTGGACAGGCCGCCACGTTAGGATCGGCACCTGAGTGGTTCATTCCCATCGCAGACACCGAAGTCAGACACACGAGGAGTTATGCCATGACCGATCCAACGACCGCCACCCGTGCATCCGAGGGGCGCGCACTTCAGAACTGGGCGATTGTGCTCAGCTCGCTCGTGATACCGCTGCCCATCCTGGTGAGTAAGTTCGTCGAGGCAATCCTCAAGTCGGCTAATCCGGCGAAGGTCGATGTGACCCAGGGTCTCGCCTACCTGAGTGAGCTGCTCGGGTGGGGATTCGGTTCTCTCGGGATCCTTCTCATCGTGATCATTGTCGTGTACGTGATCATTTACCGCCGCGAGAAGACGCTCGATGCACTGAAAGTCCCGCTGACGATCCTGGCAATCCAGATCGTGGCGGGCATCGCGATTCTCATCTTTGGCGGTATCGCAAGCAACGCCATGGACAACTACGCGAAAATGCACCAGTAGCAATCGAGCAGACTCATCGCTCGGGGCTGCCGACGTCGTTTTGGTTACTGCTGGACAACCCCACCGTGTTCGACGACCCAGGCGATTGACGCGATCAACTGGCGCACGTCATCCGGCTCGATGGCGGTGAAGGTGGCGATGCGCAGCTGGTTGCGGCCGAGCTTGCGGTACGGCTCGGTGTCGACGATGCCGTTGGCGCGCAGCACCTTGGCGATCGCCGCGGCATCGACCTTCTCGTCGAAGTCGATCGTGACAACAACCTGCGAGCGGTGGTCAGGGTTCGCGACGAACGGAGTGGCGTAGTCAACCGACTCGGCCCAGTCGTAGAGGGCGGATGATGATTCCCTGGTTCGCGCATCTGCCCAGGCCAGCCCGCCGTTGGCGTTGATCCACTGGATCTGGTTGTCGAGGAGCAGCAGGGTCGATACGGCAGGAGTGTTCAGCGTCTGGTTGAGGCGCGAGTTGGTGACCGCATTTTTCAGAGACAGGAATTCGGGGATGTAGCGGTCGGTTGCCGCGATGCGCTCAACCCGCTCGAGGGCGGCTGGTGAGAAGAGGGCTAGCCAGAGACCGCCGTCAGAGGCGAAGTTCTTTTGCGGGGCGAAGTAGTAAACGTCGGACTGCGAGGCGTCGAAGTCGACTCCACCCGCCGCACTGGTCGCGTCGATGACGGTGAGCGCTCCGGGGTCACCGTCGACACGGGTGACCGGTGCCATTACCCCGGTGGAGGTTTCGTTATGGGGCCAGGCGTACACGTCGACTCCGGCGACAATCTCTGGTTCGCTGCGGGAGCCGACATCCGCCTTAATGACGGACGGGGCCTTCAGCCAGGGGGCACCTGCTGCGGCGGCGAACTTGCTGCTGAACTCGCCGAAGACGAGGTTCTGGCTGCGCTTCTCGATGAGACCGAAGGAGGCGGCATCCCAGAATGCGGTGGACCCGCCGTTACCGAGGACAACTTCGTAGCCATCGGGTAGGCGGAACAGTTCGCTGAGGCCGGATTGCACGCTCGCGACCAGGTTCTTTACCGGTGCTTTGCGGTGGGAGGTTCCGATGAGTGCCGCGCCGGCGCCGGCAAGGTACGCCAGCTGCTCTGGGCGCACCTTGGACGGGCCGCAGCCGAAACGGCCGTCAGTGGGCAGAAGATTAGTGGGAATTGTCAGCTCAGGCATGCTTACAAGTCTAGGGCCGGTCACAGACACGTCTGGAGCGATGCCGCAGGGGTACAGGTTAGGCTTGCCTTGCAAGCATTCTCGCCCCACGACGTCCGGAGGTATCGATGACCGATCTCATTGACACCACTGAGATGTACCTGCGTACCATCTACGAGCTTGAGGAAGAGAACATCATTCCGCTTCGGGCTCGCATCTCTGAGCGCCTCGGCCACTCCGGGCCGACCGTATCGCAGACCGTTGGCCGGATGGAGCGCGATGGACTCGTCATCGTCGAGGGCGATCGCCATCTGGTACTCACCGACGCGGGGCGGAGCAAAGCGGTCAATGTGATGCGCAAGCACCGACTTGCCGAACGTCTTCTCGCCGATGTGATCGGCCTGGACTGGGCGCTGGTGCACGAGGAGGCATGCCGCTGGGAGCACGTGATGAGCGAGCAGGTGGAGCGCCGCATTCTCGAGATGCTTGAACATCCAACCCATTCGCCGTACGGCAACCCGATTCCCGGGCTCGAAGGCCTCGGCGACACTTCGCCGGGCAAGTTCACGGATGGCGTGGTCAATATCGTCAACTACGTCCTGGGAGCGGTCGGGCCGATCAAGGGCACGATCCGCCGCTTAGGTGAGCCCGTTCAGTACGAGGCCGATCTGCTGGAACAGTTGCGGGCCGCAGGGGCGGTTCCCGGCGCGAAAGCCAGCTTTACCGCATCCGGCTCCTATATTTTGGTGCAGGTGGAGGGCGTGGATGACGGACTCGAGTTGCCGAATGAGGTTGCGGCCCACGTCTACGTAGGCATTTGACCATTCGCCGGTCTAACGCGCGGGAGCAATAAACAGGAGAGCGGAGCGGTCTGGGGGCGCCAGTGCTGACCGAGCCTGCGAAGTCAGATTAACGCGCAGCGCCGTTTGGGAGCCCCGCTGCAGGGCTCACCGAACGCTAACGCGGCGCGCCCTGGTATGAGGTGCAGCCATTTTTGGGTTAATCTGGTTGTCTTGCAACTCTGAGAGTGATTTCGGGAGAGCCGATGTTGAACTGCCGCACCATCCAAGCCTTGGATGACCGCGGCTTTTTTCATATACGGCATTTCTGTCAGGCGAGCGGGTTTGTCCGCGCGCGCACATCAGACACTGTCACTGTGTGACGGTGTCTTTTTGTTTGACCGTTTTCTCTTGACTCTCTGAGCCGCACGGTGCATCGAAATACCTGGAAGCCGTCCAGGGATCTGTCGATTGGATGAGAATGCGCACGTTAGTCCTCAACGCAGGCTTTGAGCCCCTTGCCGTCGTGTCGTTCAAACGAGCCCTCGTTCTCGTGATGAATCAGAAGGCAACGATTGTCTCGGCCGATGTGGATCATCCCGTTTACGGCTCGTCTGGCTCCTGGGAGCGCCCCTCGGTGATCCTGCTCACGCGCTACGTGCGCATCCCGAATAGCCGGCTCATTCCCGTCTCGCGCCGAGGTGTTCTGCGTCGGGATAACCAGCACTGCGCGTACTGCGGGTCGGTGGCAAACACGATTGACCACGTGCAGCCGCGCTCGCGGGGCGGGGCTGACAGCTGGGAAAACCTGGTGGCGTGCTGCCTGCGCTGCAACAACAAAAAAAGTGACCGCACTCTTAGCGAAATGGGCTGGAAGTTGCGCACCCGCCCCCGCGCCCCGCACGGCACCTCGTGGATGGTACGTGGCATCGAGCGCGACGTTCCGCAATGGGAAGAGTTCCTGGCTCCCGCGGCGTGACCCTGTCCTTGGTCGAGGGGTAATCGCTCTCGCTGGTCCAGGGGTAACCGTTCTCGCTGGTCCAGCCGTAACCACTCGTCGATCGAGCCTTAACCACTCGTCGATCGAGCCTTCCTCTGCCGCCGCCTCCTGCCGCCACCTTCTGCTGTGCGCTACAACAGGATGCCGTGCAACACGCCGCCTCGGAGTGGCCGCGAATGCGGCGTGTTGCACGACATCCTGTTTACGCGACATCCGCGCCCCTTCGGCTTTGCCAGATAACCAACGACATACGGCCTCACAAGTGCGAAGCTAGGAACATGAGGGTGCCGCGCTTGCGGCCCATACCGTGAGGACAGGCAATGGCCAAGCAGAGCAAAGTAGAAATTGCAGCAAAGAAGGCGTTGAAGGATGCGCGGGCAGCGATCGATCGCGCGGTCCGCAAGGCGAAGAAGGTGAACAAGAGCGCCCGCAAAGATGCAGAGGCCTTGATGGGCAAGCTCGAGAAGCGCGTCGACAAGGCCAAGACGGCAACGTCGGATGCTGCCAAGAAGGCTACGAAGCCAGCAAAGAAGGCGGGTAGCAAGCCTGTCGCACATCCAGGCGCGCCAAAGAAGTCGGGCACGACCGGCAATAAGCGGGCCGCGAAGGCCTCAACCGCGGGAGCTGCGGGAGCGGGCACATCTGCGAAAGTGCAGGCAACTGCCTCAGCCAAGGCGCCAGCCAAGGCACGGCCTAACACGCGGGGGAAGACTCCAACAAAGGGCGCGACCGGGAGCGCTGCCGGGCCGAGCCTTGCCGAGCTTCGCGCGCAAGCCAAGGCATCAGGACTCACCGGCTACTCGCGACTCAATAAGACCGAACTGACGGCCCGTCTCTCCGGAAAATAACGTGGTTAGCGTCGACGGCTGCCAAGCGCCGCTGCCTCCGCTAAACTCGTCGAGCCAGCCTCTGTAGCTCAATGGAAGAGCAGTTCCGTCCTAAGGAAACGGTTGGGGGTTCGAGTCCCTCCAGGGGCACTGATTTTTACTCAAGTATTCTGTCCCTGTCACGCCGCAGTCGATTCTGGGTTTTTTGCATGTAAGTCTAGTTTTTTCCATTCACAGCACGTACGCAGTTGACGAAACACGTCTGCAAAAGTCATTGAGCCCGCATCCGCCAGTCGTCCCGCGCAAGTTGCTTGTATCACCCGACAACTGGTCTAAGTGATGCCCTACTGGGCG
>JBDTIM010000086.1:0-25858 GCA_039936355.1 Lacisediminihabitans sp.
GACGACGACGGTGGCGGAAACACCGCTGTTGGCTCGGCCATCGAGAAGAGCGAGTCAAACCAGGCCTCGCCTGGAACCGCCATCGTTGAAACAGATGCCTTTAGCAACCCCGGCTTGCCTCCGCACAGGCTGCGTGTAACCGACCTCGACCCGAAGAAAGAGAAGCAGGCTGAACGACGCGTGTACACGCTGTTCACCGTGTCGATTCTGGGTAGCATCTTCGCAATCGTGGCGTACATCGTGTTCCCCATCGTCCCCGGCCACATCGAGTCTGTTCGTCTGAACACGATGTTCCTCGGCCTTGGTATTACCTTCGGCATGCTGGGAATCGGAATCGGCGCCATCTACTGGGCCAAGAACCTGATGAGCGGCCACGAGCAGTCTGAGCTGCGCCATCCCACGCGTGGGACCGAGGCGACTCGTGAGCGTGCGGTGGAGATTTTCCAGCAGGCTAACGAAGAGTCTGGTTTCGGTCGACGCACCCTCATTCGCAACACTCTGATCGGCGCGTTGGTCGCCACCCCGCTGCCAGCGGTTGTTCTCTTCCGCGACCTGGGGCCCGCTGAGGATCCGGTCAAATTGCTGCACGAAACGCTCTGGAAGGAAGGGACCCGCCTTACTCAGGATCCTTCTGGTACACCGATCAAGGCGTCGGAAGTAACCCTCGGTTCTGTCTTCCACGTCATCCCCGAGGGACTCAACGACGTTGAGGACAAACTCGAAGAGAAGGCCAAAGCGGCCGTTCTGCTGATGCGCTTGAAGCCCGAAGATTTGCACGAAGCCGCAGATCGCAAGGATTGGTCCTATAACGGGATCGTTGCCTATTCAAAGATCTGCACGCATGTCGGGTGCCCGGTAGCACTGTACGAACAGCAGACCCATCATCTGCTGTGCCCGTGTCACCAGTCGACGTTTGACGTGACGAATCACTGTGAGGTTCTTTTCGGACCTGCGAAGCGACCGCTTCCGCAATTGCCCATCGCCGTCGACTCCGAGGGCTATCTCATCGCACAAAGTGGCTTCCACGAGCCAGTCGGACCAAGCTTCTGGGAGCGTTCATGAGCACCACTACAGCACCCAACCGGAGCTCACGCTTCACCGGCGCTGCGGCCAACTACATCGACGAGCGCACCAGCATCTCCGGGATCGTCAAAGAACTCGGCCGCAAGATCTTCCCGGACCACTGGTCGTTCATGCTTGGCGAGGTCGCTCTCTACAGCTTTGTCGTCATCCTGCTCTCCGGAACGTTCCTAACGTTCTTCTTCCAGCCGTCGATGGTCGAGGTCGCCTATCACGGCTCGTACGTCCCTCTCAAGGGGCTGGACATGTCAGCCGCGTACGCGTCCTCGCTCGATCTGTCGTTTGACATCCGCGGTGGCTTGCTTTTCCGCCAGATCCACCACTGGGCGGCATTACTGTTCATCGCGGCCATCGGGCTGCACATGGTGCGAATTTTCTTCACAGGCTCGTTCCGAAAGCCGCGCGAAATCAACTGGGTAATTGGTTTCGTCTTGTTTATTCTGGCGTTGGCAGAGGGCTTCACCGGTTACTCGCTTCCCGATGACTTGCTCTCCGGCAACGGACTTCGCATCATCGATGGAATGGTGAAGGGTCTCCCGGTAGTCGGCACCTGGATCTCCTACCTTCTGTTCGGCGGTGAGTTCCCTGGAACAGACATCGTAGGTCGGCTATTCAGTCTGCACATCCTGCTGCTGCCGGCCATTCTGGTCGCAGCTCTCGGGATTCACCTCCTGCTCATGGTGATCAACAAACACACCCAATTCGCGGGTCCCGGCCGCACAAACGACAATGTCGTTGGCGCCCCGATCCTTCCCGTGTTTGCGGCAAAGGCCGCTGGATTCTTCTTCGTAGTCTTCGGTGTCATCGTGTTGATCGCGTCGTTCTTCACGATAAACCCAATCTGGAACTACGGGCCGTATGATCCCTCCCCTGTCTCGGCAGGAACGCAGCCTGACTGGTACATCGGATTCGCCGACGGTGCGCTGCGCCTCATGCCGCCAGGACTCGAGTTTGTCTGGTTGAATCACACCTGGTCGTTCAACATCATCATCCCCGTGTTGGTCCTTGGGTTATTCATTGTGACAGTTGCGATCTACCCGTTCATTGAGGCGTGGATCACCGGCGATAAGCGCGAACATCACATCGCTGAGCGACCCCGTAATGCACCAGTGCGCACGGCGATCGGTGCTGCAGGCATCACGTTTTATTGCGTCCTCTGGGCTGCGGCCGGTTCTGACCTGATTGCCACCCACTTCAAGCTCACCATCGAAGGCGTAACGCACACGCTTCAGGCACTCCTATTCATCGGTCCGTTTGTGGCCTACCACCTCACCAAGAGGATCGCGCTCGGCCTTCAGAAAAAGGACAGGGAGATCGCACTACACGGCTTTGAGTCCGGCCGCATTGTCCGCCTCCCCGGTGGCGAGTACGTGGAGGTTCACGAACGCCTCAGCGACTACGAGCGCTGGAAGCTAGTGAGTTTCCTGGATTACAAGCCGCTGATGATCCGCCCGAACGCGAAGGGACAGATCACCTTTGGACAACGAATGAGGGCTAGCCTCTCCCGCTGGTTCTTCGAGGACCGGATCTCCCCCATCACTAAGGGCGAGCTAGAGCGGTCAAAGGATCACCACTGAACGTGAGCTGAATCAAACCAGGGGCCCCCATCTTTCGATCGGGGCCCCTGGTTTGTGATCGTCACACTCACCTGATTACACGTCCTGGTCACGCACCTGATCACGCGTCCTAGCCTTGTGGCCTCGAGTACTGCCTTCCAAGGCTCATAATGAGAGATCTGCTGCCCAAATTCGCCGGCACCCATGGGGCTCCGCTCGCGCGGATTATCAGTCGCTCAGAACCTTCTTGAGAAAGTCTGCCGTCGAGCGGTAGTCGAGGCGCTCATAGAACGCTGCACCGCGGCTACTGGCAACAGTCAGCTGGCGTGCTCCACGAAGGCGACACTCCGCCTCGACCGTGGTGACCAATTGACTTCCTATGCCCGCGCCCCGAGCGCTTTCGTCCACGACGAGTTCCTGCAGCTCGGCCGACAGCCCATTGGTGTAGAGAGGGCGCACGATAGTTGTCAGGGCATAGCCGACGACGACGCCTACTCGGACAGCCACATAGAGTATGCGATCGTCCTCTTCCCTAGCTACATCCTTGAATGCTTCATCGAACGACGCGCGATCGGGGTGAGAACTGATGCCCAGCTGCTCGAGCAAGCCGTAAATAGCGTCGGCATCCGCGAGTGTCGCGTGACGGATGCTGACGCGATTAGTGAGCGAAGTTTCCGCGGTAGTACTCATAAATCCAACCGATCACACCGAGCACAGCCACGGCCGCACCGATAAACGCGATCCAGAATCCAGCGGCTAGACCGAGAAATACCAGCGCGGCACCCCCGGCAGCCGTGACTGGCCACCAACTCCACGGGCTGAAGAAGCCCTGTTCCGGGTCACCGTCATCAATTTCTGCGTCAAGGCGGTCCTCCGGCAGAGTGGTCGTCCCCAAGCTGGAACGCACTTTCGACAGATAGAACGCTATGAGGGCGAAAAGCGCCGCACAAAGCCCGAGAGCAATGGTCCCGACCCATTCAACTGCGTGGTGAAAAGGATCCAACAAGCCCCACACCGTGTACTCGGTCGCTGCTACCGCGAAGAACACGCAGAGCACCCAGAACATTCGGACGTTGATAGTCATGGCTACTTGACCTTTCCGTCAGCGCGGTCAAACGTCGGCGCGTCCGGTGCATCCTTGCCTGGCCCCACACCCACTGGCATATCCGCTTCGGGGTGGTTTAGGTCAAACGCCGGAGACTCCGAACGAATGCGCGGGATCGAGGTGAAGTTGTGACGCGGCGGAGGACAGGATGTTGCCCATTCGAGCGAACGCCCGTAACCCCATGGGTCGTCGACGGTCACCTTGGGAGCGTTCCTGGCCGTGAGATAGACGTTGAGCACGAACGGAATCATCGAGATTCCCAACAGCATCGCTCCCACCGTGGAGAGCTGGTTGAGCCACGTGTATCCATCTTCGGCCTGGTAGGTCGCGTAACGGCGAGGCATCCCTATGACGCCGAGCCAGTGCTGAACCAGGAATGTCGTATGGAAACCGATAAACAGCAACCAGAAGTGGATCTTGCCCAGACGCTCATTGAGCATCTTGCCGGTCCATTTTGGCCACCAGAAGTAGAAGCCACTGAACATCGCGAACACAACAGTGCCAAACACAACGTAATGGAAGTGTGCGACAACGAAATAGGTGTCTGAGACATGGAAGTTAAGAGGCGGGGACGCAAGGATGACGCCGGTGAGGCCACCGAAGGTGAAGGTGACCAAGAACCCGATCGCCCACAGCATGGCGGCTTCAAAGGTCACAGACCCCCGCCACATCGTGCCGAGCCAGTTGAAGATCTTGACGCCCGTTGGAATCGCGATGAGCATCGTCATTAGCGAGAAGAACGGCAACAGTACCGCACCTGTAACGTACATGTGATGTGCCCACACGGTGACTGACAGGGCCGCGATGGCAATCGTCGCGTAGACAAGAGTCTTGTACCCAAAGACGGGCTTTCTGCTGAAGACAGGGAACACCTCTGACACAATTCCAAAGAATGGAATCGCGATGATGTACACCTCTGGATGGCCAAAGAACCAGAACAGGTGTTGCCAGAGAATTGCACCACCCGCCTGCACGTTGTACAGCTGAGAGCCAAAAACCCTATCCGAACCGAGGGCGAACAGCGCCGCAGCCAACACCGGAAATGCCATCAGGATCAAGATTCCGGTGACCAGTGCATTCCAGGTGAAGATCGGCATCCGGAACATCGTCATGCCGGGAGCTCGCATGGTGATGATGGTGGTGATGAAGTTGACGGCACCGAGGATCGTACCGAACCCACTGATCGTGAGCCCGAATACCCAAAGATTTCCGCCCAAAGAGGGTGAGAATGTCGTCGTCGACAAGGGAACGTAGGCGAACCAACCGAACGATGCCGCGCCCTGCGGGGTGAGGAATCCACCAACCGCGATAAGGCTACCGAAGCTGTAGAGCCAGTATGCGAAGGCATTCAATCGGGGGAACGCGACATCTGGAGCACCGATTTGCAATGGCATCATCACGTTGACGAAGCCTGCGAATAACGGTGTTGCGAACATCAGCAGCATGATGGTGCCGTGCATCGTGAAAAGCTGGTTGTACTGCTCTTTTGTCTGCAAAAGGTGCAAACCGGGTTCGAACAGTTGGGCACGCATGACCAGGGCCATGACGCCGCCGAGCATGAAATACATGAACGAGGTGATCAGATACAAGTACCCAATGGTCTTATGGTCGGTCGACGTGATCCAGTTGACCAGAATGTTGCCTTTTCGCCCGACCTTTGAAGCGCCAAAGTTCTGACCAGAACCTGTTCCGCCAATCGCCGGGCGGGTGCGTGTTGCTGTGCTCATGATCGCCTACTACTCGTTGCTCTTAGGAGCTTTGTTGTCAGGTTGGTTCGAGTTCGTGTTGTATTTCTCGTCGAGCGCACCCACGAAGCCCTTGTCAGCCTGACTCTGGATGTAACTGTCGTAATCCTGCTGCGACACCACCTTGACCTCAAAGAGCATGAGCGAGTGATAGTCCCCGCACAGCTCCGCGCACTTACCTGCATACGTGCCGATCTTGGTCGGTGTGAAGTACATGTAGTTGTCTTTGCCCGGGATGTTGTCTTTCTTGTACAAGAAGTCGACTACCCAGAACGAGTGCGCAACATCGCGACTCTCAAGTTTGATCTCGACTGTCTTGTTTACGGGGAGATACAGAGTGTTTAACTTGGAGAAGTCGATCGACTTCTCTTTATCCAGCTCTACAGCTTGGACACCAGCCGAGTACACCCCTTCTTTGGAAGGCCCAACGTTGACGTAGTTGAAGTCCCAGGCCCAGCGCTTAGCGAATACCTCGATCTGGACGTCAGGGTTCTGTGTCGGAGTCTCAATGGCTGCCTGCTCCTTGGCCGTGAAGGCGAAGAAGCCAAGCACGAGAATGAGCGGCACTACGGTGTAGAAGATCTCGATCGGCATGTTATAGCGCAGTTGCACGGGGAGGCCGGTCTGGCCCTTCCGTCGGCGATACACGATAACGGCCCAGATGATCAGGCCCCACACCAGAACACCCACGATCAACAGCACGATCCACGCCGTCACCCACAATCCGGTGACGCCATCAGTGTGGTTGGTTATTCCGGGAGTACCGGGCAGATAGCCTCTGAGCTGTTCCTGGGTGCAGCCTGCCATGGTCGCGACCAGCAGAATGCCCAACGGGATGGCAACCCATCGAAGACGGCGGTTAGAACGCACCTGTGACCTCTCGGATGACACAGACTGCTACGAGTGACAGTCTTTTTGTTGATCCCAGCCTAGCTGCCGGACGCGCACCCGTGAACCGCAAAACGGCCTGGTTAACCAAAAAAGGAGAGTCGCAAGCGCGATTCTCCTCTCCAGGCCGCGCCGTTGGCACGGGTACCGCTCCTAGTGGAACGAGTCACCACACGCACAACTTCCGCCAGCGTTTGGATTGTCGATAGTGAACCCCTGCTTCTCGATCGTGTCTTCGAAATCGATGGTCGCACCATCCAGGTAGGGGACGCTCATCCTGTCAACGACAACTTCGACCCCGCCAAAGTCGACCGTCACGTCGCCGTCCATCAGTCGCTCGTCAAAGTACAGCTGGTAGACCAAGCCAGAACATCCGCCGGGCTGCACGGCAACTCGCAGACGCAGATCATTCCGAGCCTCCTGCGCATAGAGAGCGCGTACCTTGGCCGCTGCAGTCTCGCTCAGCCCAACGCCGTGGGCCGCTTTCGTGCTATCAATCGTTGTGGTGTCGGTCATGATCGCCCCTTTACATTTCGCCAGACCCGCCGTCGACAGGCTCGCAATAGATTCTTCGGTTCAGTCTATGCATGCTCTGCTGAGAAACACCGAAAATGCCGTCTGTCTCGTAGAGACTGGATTACCCAACGGCTCCAGAAATGTCAGGTCCGCGTGCCGTCAGCCGCGCGAGCAGCACCGCTTCGGTCAGAATGGCGCGGCGGAAAACACCCAAATGCAAAGACTCGTTCGGGCTGTGAGCCCGCGAATCGGGATCTTCCACACCGGTGACCAGGATCTGAGCAGCCGGGAAAAGTTCCACGAGATCAGCGATGAACGGGATAGAGCCACCGATGCCCATTTCGATCGCCGACCTGCCCCATGCATCGGCCATCGCGGTCTCCGCCTCGGCAACAGCCCAACCGGTCGTGTCGACCAGGAAGCCGTTACCCTTATCGACGTCGGTGATTTCGATCGCCGCCCCGAAAGGCGCATGTTCGCGAAGGTGACGTTCGAGCGCCGCGAAGGCATCAGACGACTCCTGCCCTGGCGCGATCCGCGCACTGACCCGCACCGCGATCATGGGTGAAAGCGTATTGGACGCGTTAGCGACGCTCGGCGCGTCGATGCCGGTGACCGTGATGGCTGGCTGGGACCAGACTCGCCCGAGGATGCTCCCTGTGCCTATTGGCGTTACTCCGTCAAGCAGCCCGGATTCCTCGCGGAGCCGTGCCTCAGAATACTCCGGCGTTTCGGCCTCTCGTGATGACAGCCCCGCCACGGCAACCGAGCCATCCTCGGCGTGCAGGGTCGCCAGCAGTCTGACCATGGCCAGCATGGCATCCGGGACCGCTCCACCGAACATCCCGGAGTGCGAGGCATGGGCGAGGGTGCGAACAGTGAGCTTGAAGGTGACGTTTCCGCGCAATCCGACAGTGAGTGCCGGGGTATCAACATCCCAGTTATCGGAGTCCGCAACGACGATGACGTCTGCGGTGAGCTGTTTCTGGTGATCGAGTAAAAAGTTCTTGAACGAGCGGGAACCGAACTCCTCTTCGCCTTCGATGAACAGCGCGAGCCCGAGGTCAAAGTCTGGCCCAACGGCCCGCACAAAAGCGCGAATAGCCGCGAGATGCGCCACGACACCGGCTTTGTCGTCAGCCGCACCTCGACCGTAGATCCGGTCACCGCGCACTGTCGGTTCGAACGGCGGTGATTGCCAGTCTGCATCGGCCCCGGGCGGTTGGACGTCGTGGTGGGCGTACAGCAGAATGGTCGGCTTACCGTTCTTCGCTGCACGGGTGGCGAGCACCGCCGGTTGTCCGAGAAGTCCGGTGTCACCGATGGCCGCTCGAGAAACGGCGACGTCGTCGAAGACCTCCAACTCCCGTACCAGTCCGGCCACCGCATCCGCGCTCTCGGCAACATGGCTGGCGTCAAACGCCTCCCACGAAACGGAAGGGATGCGGACCAGTCGCGACAAATCAGCCACGGCAGCCGGGAATCCTGCCTGCACCGCCTCACGCAACGCGTTCAGGAGGTCAGGTGGCGTCAGCTGTGTAGATGTCATGGAGGTAATCTTAAGCAGACATCTAGTGCAAGGAACGAATGTGGCCAAGCCAACTCCAAGCGAGCCGGACAATGACGTCCATTACGAGCTGAACACCGACAGCATCTCGGGAAAGGGACACCCCACCCCGACCAGGAAAGAACGCGAGGCCGCGAACCGACGGCCGTTGGTCTCCGGAGATCGCCGCGCAGGCAACAAGGTGGCCAGGGCGAAGATGGCCGAAGCCCGCGACCGCGCCAGGATCGGCATGGCCAACGGCGAAGAGAGATACTTGCAGGCGCGCGACAAGGGTCATCAACGACGGTACATTCGCGACTACATCGATGCCCGGTTCAGTGTCGGCGAGATTATGATCCCGATTCTTTTCATTATTATCATCCTGAGTTTTATCAACAGTGCCGTCTTCCAAATCGCTTCCGTCTTCGCGCTGTGGGGCTTCTTCCTCATCGCTGTTGTCGATTCGCTCGTGGTTGGACTCAAGGTCAATCGCAAACTCGCCGCGAAATTTGGTGCGGACCGTCTGCAGCGCGGGAATCGCTGGTACGCGGCTATGCGCGGGATGCAGATGCGAGTAATGCGGCTCCCCAAGCCGCAGGTTAAGCGCGGCCACTACCCTTCATAGAGGGCCGCTTGAGAGCGCCCGGCACATCCGGCCGACTCCACGTGGCGAACGGCAATCAGTGCCCCCGCGTGGTTCCTGTCGCCCAGGCACGCAGGCTCGTGTTAATCTGGTGCGCCCAGAACGGGCCACGATAGAGAAATGCGGTGTAGCCCTGGACCAGGGTCGCGCCGTTGTCCAGCCTCTCGACGACATCGGCACCCGTCTCGACGCCGCCGACCGAAATTACGCAGAGTTCCTGAGGAACCACGGTGCGGATGAGTCGCAAGACTTCGAGCGACCTTCGCGCCAGCGGAGCACCGGACAAGCCACCCGGCCCACGGCTCTCGACAACCTCAAGCGGGGTATGCAGCCCGGTGCGGGAGATTGTCGTGTTAGTTGCGATAATGCCGGCAAGTCGCAGGTCCACCACCAGGTTGGCGATCTTCACGACCTGTTCGTCGTCGAGGTCTGGAGCGATTTTGACTAACACCGGAGTGCCATTGGCCGCACCCCTTACCGCGGTCAGCAGCGGTGCGAGCATGTCAAGCTCTTGCAGTCCGCGCAGCCCTGGCGTGTTCGGGGAACTTACGTTAACAACGAGGTAGTCGGCCACCGGAGCGAGCTGCTTCGTGCTCTCCAGGTAATCACCCGTCGCATCTGCCACATCGACGACGCGGCTCTTGCCGATATTTACACCAATGACGGGTCTTCGCGGCTTGGCAGCGAGAGCACGAAGCCGCGGAGCCGCATCCGCGGAGCCCCGATTGTTGAAGCCCATTCGATTGATGACCGCTCGGTCTTCAACGAGCCGGAACAGCCTTGGGCGATCGTTGCCCGGCTGCGCCAACGCGGTCACGGTGCCCACTTCTACGTGCCCAAAGCCCAATTGCCAGAGTCCGAGAACGGCATCGCCGTCTTTGTCGAAGCCCGCGGCTACCCCAAATGGCGAGTCGAAGTGAACACCGAGCGCGTCAACCCCGAGTGACGCGTGCGGCCGAGTCAGCAATCTCAGGAGGTACCCAATCCCGAGGCGTGGCAACAGTTTGATGACCAGGAACGCCAGGTGGTGCGCGTTTTCCGGGTCGAGTTTTGACAGGAAGAGGGAGAAGAAAATGCGATACATGCCGTAGTCAGGCTAGCGGGAAGTGGAGCGAGGTCTAGCTTTCACTCGCCTGTGCCGCTGAATCGTGCTCTACTCGGAGCAAAGTGATCGCCGCTTCGAAGTCCTCGAGGCAGTTGAACCCCTGATACACGCTGGCAAAGCGTAGATAGGCGACTTCGTCTAGCTCCCTCAGCGGTGCAAGAATCGCAAGCCCGATGTCATTGGCTTCGACCTGTGAGGCCCCGGTCGCGCGAATTGCCTCCTCGACCCTCTGAGCCAGGACCGCGAGGTCGGCATCGGTGACCGGTCTTCCCTGGCAGGCTTTACGCACTCCAGAAACAATCTTTTCCCGGCTAAAGGGCTCGAGCACCCCGTTGCGTTTGACCACGCTGAGGCTCGCGGTTTCGGTGGTACTGAATCGCCTGCCACACTCCGGACACTGCCTACGCCGACGGATAGAAAGTCCATCATCGCTCGTGCGAGAGTCAACGACGCGGGAATCCGGATGCCGGCAGAATGGGCAGAACATAGTAGGTCAACGATACGTCAGGACGTGCAATGCTCGCGGGAGGCGCTAACGGTCAGAAAACCTCGCCGTGACGGCCGCCGCATGGGCCGGGAGATCCTCGGCCGTCGCGAGGGCCACGATCTTTGTCTTGACAGCGGCAAGCGCCTGACGGTCATAACGAATGACCTGTTGCGAGCGGAGGAACGTGTGTGCCCCAAGCCCCGGAGCAAACCGGGCCTGTCCGCCTGTCGGTAACACGTGGTTGGAGCCGGCGAGGTAGTCTCCGAGGCTCACAGGTGAGCTGGCGCCCAGGAAAATCGCACCGGCATTCTCAATGAGCGCGAGCGCCGCCTCCGGGTCGGCAGTCTGGATCTCCAGGTGTTCTGCGCCATAGGCATTGCTGAATGCGGCGGCTGCGGCGAGATCGTCGACCAACACCACCGCCGACTGGGGCCCGGAGAGCGCCTCGGCAACCCGCGCTTGATGTTTCGCCTCTGGGGCCAGTCGATCGACCTCGGTCTGAACCCGGTCTGCGAGTTCAACGGAGTCCGTCACCAGTACAGCCGCGGCCAACTCATCGTGCTCGGCCTGACTAATGAGATCGCTGGCGACTAGGAAAGCATCGGCGGTCGCATCCGCGATCACCAAAATCTCGGTTGGACCGGCTTCGGCGTCGATGCCTACCTGCCCACGCACGAGTCGCTTTGCGGCCGCGACATACACATTGCCAGGTCCGGTGATCACCTGGACGGGATCGAGCCCGAGGTCGGGAACGCCATAGGCGAAGGCACCGATAGCACCAGCACCACCCATTGCGTACACCTCATCGATCCCCAGGAGACCGGCCGCGCCCAGGATTGTGGGGTGAATTGAGCCGCCGAAGTGCTTCTGCGCGGGAGAGGCGAGCGCAATCGACTGCACCCCTGCCACCTGCGCGGGCACGACGTTCATCACGACACTGGAGGACAGCGGTGCCTTACCCCCTGGTACGTACAGGCCAACTCGTTCAACGGGACTCCACCGCTGGATGACTTCGGCACCGGGCCCGAACGTCGTAACCGACGGGGTTGGAAGTTGCGCCTTCGTCGCCTGGCGGACCCGATCGATGGACTCTTCCAGGGCGCTGCGCACCTCGGGTAACAGAGTGCGCACGGCCGCAGAAACCTCCGAGGCATCCAGACGGATGCGATCCGGTCGCACGCCATCGAGGCGCACCGCCTGCTCGGTGAGAGCCGCAGCGCCCCTGGCGCGGACATCCGCGATAAGTTCGGCGGCGACTTTGCTCGCCGCCGAGACATCGGTTTTAGCCCGCGGCACCAGTGCGAGCAGTTCGGCGCGGGTAGGCTTGAAGCCTCGAAGATCAATGGTCTGGATCATGGCGTTTCAACCTTAGTTGTTGAGATGGTCCAATCCGCAACAGCAGCTGGGGCAGCATGGGCGTCCCCACAGGTCCCACGAATTATTGCGATCGTCGAGAGATTGACATCTACGAATGAAAAACTTGCACCCAACGGGTTCCGCCGCAGAACCTGACGACCTATCCGCCTTTAAACACGCATTTCGTCGCCACGCGGCGGGCGTCGTAGCAATTACTGCGCTGACAAAAGAGGGCAAGCCCGTTGGCTTCACTGCTACTTCCCTTGCTTCGCTCGCCGCGGTCCCTCCACTCGCTACGTTCAACATGGCCAGGATCGCTAGCGCGTGGGAAGCCATAGAATCCACCGAGTACGTCGCGATCCAGATGTTGGGTGCGAAGAACCGAGATCTCGCTGAAAAACTCTCGGGCGATCACGCGCTGCGTTTCGTTGGCGACCATTGGACAGTCGGGCCACATGGTTTGCCGCTGCTGAACGGCGTGACCGCCTGGATGATCGGGCGAATCATCGAACGGCATCCGGTTGCCAACAACGCCGTCATTGTCGTGCAGATCGAACAGGGCGGAGTCGGCGAGCCCGACGAAGCGCTCCTCTATCATGAGCGCACATACCGCAGACCGGGAGACCCGGTCTAGCCCTGTGCAAAAATGCTACGCATTCAGCCCAGACAGGCAGGGCCAAGCAACGACTTAAGTTCACCGTAGAGGTCGGCGCTCACCCGAACCGGGTACGGGATCTCGAACATGCGCGCCAGTTCGCCCTTGACAAGCTTCAGTCGAACTTCTGTCTCGCCGCAATGGCGTATCAGCACATCACTGAGCGAACTCACGACATCGGTGGTCGCACGAAACTCAGGCATCGAAATAACGAGGGGGCCGGAGCCAAGGCTCTGCCCGAGGTCGGGAGTGAACATGCTGTTCGCATGCAGGTTCATGCCGTCGTCCCGCACACTGACTCGCCCGCGCACCACAACGACCGCATCGTTTGTGAGCGCCGGTGAAAACTCCTGATAGGCCTTGCCGAGGAACATCACCGTGATCTCCGCACCGAAATCTTCTATGGTGATCAACCCGTACTGGTTTCCTGAGTTGCGGGCGATTCGATGCTGGACGCTCGTGATGAGACCGGCCACGGTCACGGTCTCGCCATCCTTCGCGACATCTCCACCGAGGATGTCCGCGATCGTCGCGCTTGCATGCTTTGCTAGCTGGGTTTCGAGGCCGGCAAGCGGGTGGTCAGAAACGTAGAGTCCGAGCATCTCGCGCTCGAAAGCCAACTTGTCTCGTTTGGCCCACTCCGGACGATCCGGAATCTTCTCGCTCTCCTCCTCGAACTCGAAAATGCCGCCGAAGAGGTCGACCTGCCCGTTGGCCTCGTTGCGCTTCAAGCCCACGGCGGACTCGACCGCATCCTCATGGATCTCGAGCAGTGCCCGCCGGGTCCCCTCCATCTGATCGAATGCACCTGACTTGATCAGCGACTCCACAGTGCGCTTGTTGGCAACCTGGATCGGCACCTTCCGCAAGAAGTCATGAAACGAGGCGAAGCGGCCTTTCTCCTCCCGGCTGTGGCAGATCGCCTCTACCACGTGAGAACCGACGTTCCTGACTGCGCCGAGGCCGAAACGGATGTCGCCGGCGACGGCCGTGAAGTTTCCGCTGGACTCGTTCACATCGGGCGCGAGCACATGAATGCCCATCCGCCTGCACTCACTGAGATACATCGCGAGCTTGTCTTTGGAGTCGCCGACGCTCGTGAGCAAGGCCGCCATGTACTCGGCCGGATAGTTGGCCTTCAGGTATGCCGTCCAATAGCTGAGCACCCCATAGCCGGCACTGTGCGCCTTGTTGAAGGCATAGCCGGCGAACGGCATCAGGGTGTCCCAGAGCACTTTGACAGCGTCTGCACTGTAACCGTTGCTCTTCATCCCTGCTTCAAAATCTGCGTACTGCTTGTCCAGCTCGGACTTCTTCTTTTTGCCCATCGCTCGACGCAACACATCGGCCTGCCCGAGACTGAAACCAGCTACCTTCTGGGCGACCGACATTACCTGCTCCTGGTAGACGATCAGACCGTAGGTGATGCCGAGGCTGTCGCGAAGCGGCTCTTCGAGCTCCGGATGAATCGCCTCGATTTTTTGCAGACCGTTCTTGCGGAGAGCGTAGTTGGTGTGCGAATTCATGCCCATCGGCCCGGGGCGGTACAACGCGATCACGGCCGAGATATCTTCGAAGTTGGTGGGCTTGAGTTGTTTGAGTAGAGCCCTCATTGGGCCGCCGTCGAGCTGAAATACTCCGAGAGTGTCACCCCGGGCGAGCAGGTCGTAAGTTGTTTGGTCTGCATCCAGATCAAGATCTTCAATAACCAGCTTGCTGCCCGTGTTCTTCTCGATCATTTTGAGCGCATCCTCGATGATGGTGAGGTTGCGTAGCCCGAGGAAGTCCATCTTGATGAGCCCCAGCGACTCCAGCGGCGGCTGGTCGAACTGGGTGATGATCGCGCCGTCGTCCTCGCGCTTCATTATGGGGAGAACATCGAGTAGTGGCTCGGCCGACATGATCACGCCTGCGGCGTGGACACCCCACTGACGCTTAAGATTTTCGATCCCAAGCGCCGTGTCAAAGACCTTGGCGGCCTCCTGGTCTGTTTCCAGCACGGTCCGGAAGTCGGATGCCTCCTTGTAGCGAGGCGCATCCTTATCCAGGATGTCACCGAGCGAGATGTCCTTGCCCATGATCGCGGGTGGCATGGCTTTGGTGAGCTTCTCCCCCACCGAGTACGGCATTCCGAGCACGCGCGCTGAGTCTTTAAGCGCCTGCTTCGCCTTAATCGTGCCATAGGTCACGATCTGGGCAACCCTGTCGTCCCCGTACTTCTCCGTGACATAGCGGATGACCTCTGGCCTACGACGGTCGTCGAAGTCGACGTCGACGTCGGGCATCGACACGCGCTCAGGATTCAGAAAGCGCTCGAAGATAAGCCCGTGAGCGAGCGGGTCGAGCTCGGTGATCCCCATGGCATATGAAGCCATCGACCCGGCGGCCGAACCACGGCCAGGACCAACGCGGATGCCCTGAGACTTCGCCCAGGTAATGAAATCAGCAACCACCAGGAAGTATCCGGGAAATCCCATCTGCTTGATGACATCGACCTCGTATTGCGCCTGCGCGAGGTGAGCCTCGGACGGAGCGTTGTTAAAGCGGCGCAACATGCCTGCTGCGACCTCCTTTTCAAACATGGTCGTCTCGGTCTCTCCCTCCGGCACTGGGAAACGAGGCATGAGGTCGCGATGTTGGAAGTCGATACTGCAGCGTTCTGCTATCAACAGTGTGTTATCGAACGCCTCCGGATGATCCGGGAACAGCTGCCTCATCTGAGCTGCCGATTTGAGATAAAACTCGTCAGAATCGAACTTGAACCGATTAGGGTCATCGAGCGTTGACGCCGACTGGACGCAGAGTAGCGCCGCATGTGCTGTCGCGTCATGAGCGTGCGTGTAGTGCAGATCGTTGGTTGCGACCAGCGGCAAACCGAGATCCTTCGCCAGCGCCAGTAGTTCGACCATGGTACGGCGCTCGATATCGATTCCGTGATCCATGATCTCGGCGAAGAAGTTGCCCTTGCCAAAAATATCTTGGAAGTCTGCCGCCGCTTGCCGCGCCTCCTTGTACTGTCCGAGGCGAAGCCTGGTCTGAACCTCACCACCGACACACCCGGTCGTGGCAATGATGCCCCGTGAATACTTACTGAGCAGCTCACGATCCATTCGTGGCTTGAAATAGAACCCCTCGATGGATGCCAACGATGACAGCCTGAACAGGTTGTGCATTCCTTCGTTGTTTTCCGAAAGCAATGTCATGTGCGTGTAGGCACCGGAGCCGCCGACGTCGTCCTGGTTGTGGGATCCGCCACCCCAACGCACCCGCGTCTTGTCGCCTCTGGCCGTACCGGGCGTGATGTACGCCTCGGTGCCGATGATTGGTTTGATACCGCTCGCCGTCGCCTGCTTCCAGAAGTCGTACGCACCAAACATGTTTCCATGGTCGGTCACGGCGATGGCTGGCATACCCTGCTCGACTGCTTCCGCGATGAGCGGGGTCACCCTGGCCGCCCCGTCGAGCATCGAGTATTCACTGTGTACGTGCAAATGCACGAACGAATCATCGCTGGTTGGCACAACTTCTCCGACTGACTATAGGGCTTGAAAACGAGCTTAATCCTGAGCGGCTACTGCCAATCAATCCGCCCTCAACACGCCAAGGGCGTGTTGTAAGTCGGCCGGATACTCGCTGGCGAAAACGACCGATTCACCGCTGCCCGGATGTTTGAAGCCCAGCCGCACCGCGTGCAACCACTGTCTGGTTAGTCCAAGGCGTGCGGAAATCGTCGGGTCTGCGCCATACATCGAATCGCCGACGCAGGGGTGTCGCTGCGCAGACATGTGCACGCGAATCTGGTGGGTGCGCCCCGTCTCAAGATGAATCTCAAGCAACGACGCACTCGGGAAGGCTTCGATCGTTTCGTAGTGGGTGACGGATGGTTTGCCACCGGCGACGACCGCGAACTTCCAGCTCGAGCCTGGGTGGCGCCCCACCGGCGCGTCAATCGTGCCGGTGAGCGGGTCTGGGTGTCCTTGGACGACCGAGTGATAAATCTTCTTCACCTCGTGATCGTGGAACGCCCTCTTCAGCTCCGTGTACGCGCGCTCACTTTTCGCGACCACCATCAGACCACTGGTACCGGCGTCCAGTCGATGCACGATCCCGGCCCGTTCGGCCGCACCGGATGTCGAAACCCGGTATCCAGCACCAACCAATGCTCCAAGTACCGTCGGCCCGGTCCATCCGATCGAAGGATGCGCTGCCACTCCAACAGGCTTGTCGACCACAATAATGTCGTCGTCGTCGTAGACCACGGTGAGGTCAGGGACAACGACCGGAACAACGACGGGGGCCTGTTTGGGCTTCCAGGTGATTTCGAGCCAGCTTTCGGCGTTCAGCCGATCCGACTTTCCCAGAATGGCGCCATCGGCAAGCACACCACCGCCTTCGATGATCTCCGCAGCAAACGTTCGGGAGAAGCCGAGCATCTTTGCCAGTGCGATGTCGACGCGTTCCCCGACAAGTCCTTCGGGTACCGGAAGCGCGCGGGTTTCCATGCGCGATTACCTGGACTCTGGCGTTCTGTTCTCCGCCAGATCTTCTGCTGAATCAGGTTCGCTCGCACCATGAACCGACTTCTTAACGGATGTGCGCCCATCTAGAGCGACTCCGCGAAGCGTCAGGATGATGAATAGCCCCATGCTCACGACGATGAACGAGTCCGCGATATTGAAAATTGCTGGAAACCCGTAGACCTGAATGAAATCAACGACATGCCCAACACCGAAGCCCGGAGCCCGAAAGAGCCTGTCGCTCAGGTTTCCCATTGTTCCGCCAAGCAACATCCCAAAGAGAAGTGCCCAGCCAAATGACCTGATCCGCTTGGCGAATAACAGAATAAAAATAGTCACGGCGGAAGCCGCAATGGAAAATATCCAGGTAGACCCGCTCGCAAAGGAGAAGGCCGCCCCCGAGTTCTTGACGAAGTGGAACTGGAGAAACTCTCCAAGGACCTTTACTTCATCGCCCTCGGTCATCGTGTTGACGATGAAATACTTTGCGATTTGGTCCAGTGAATAGACAACCAGGGCAACCAGGCCGAGCGTGACAAGCGCTCTGACGCTTACCTTGGTGCGGGCCTTCGCCTCTGGCTCAGTTGCCGCCAAAGCCCTGGAAGCTCGCTGGTGGTGTCGCAACGGCGTCGTAGTTTGCGGACGCCGCCTGCGCACCGGTCAGGGAATTCGACGTGTCCAACTCCCGCAATTGACCTTCAATGTAGTTCTTCAGCTTCAGTCGGTACTCCCGCTCGAAGGTTCGCAACTCATCGATGCTCTTCTCAAGCTGGGTGCGCTCCTGATCGAGCGCCGCAAGCTGGGTCCTCTGGGTCGTCTCGGCCTCACCAACCAGTCTGGCTGCCGTCGCATGGCCCTCCGCAATCAGCGCGTCGCGCTTTTCGATGCCTTCACGGACGTGCTCCTCATGCAGTCGCCTCGCCAGCTGGAGGAGATTGTTCGTGTTGTTCGGGTCGAGGCTCGGATCCATCCCCGCAACCGGGTACGGAGCGGGAGCTGGTGCGGGGGCAGCAACGGGCGCCGTGGCCTGCGCCTGCTCTCCGAAAGCCGGAGCCTGACTTGGTGATTGGGCAACGCTGCGCTGCAGTTCGTTGACACGCGACTCCCCTGCAATCAATCGCTGCCGGAGCTCTTCGTTCTCCTGGTTCAGACGCCGAAGCTCAACCACGACCTCATCAAGGAAGTCGTCGACCTCATCCTGGTCGTAGCCCTCGCGGAACTTTGTCGGCTGGAACCGCTTGTTGACAACATCTTCAGGCGTCAAGGCCATGGGAATCACCTCAAAAACTTGTTGGGACGTCATGAGTGACGTCCGGCTAACGCTAGCAAAATTACAACCCTCGCGGCATTGGAAGATTTCTGCACCGTGGGGTCATGATCAAGACTACACAGGCTCACTGCCAACAGAATCTAAATGCGGAATACCGTCACCACAGCCATCAGGATAATCACGGCAAGCATGACCGCACTCCAAGCGAAGTCAAGTGCGATTCCTCCGAGCCTGAGCGGTGGCAATGCACGCCTAACCAGTCGAATCGGCGGGTCCGTAATCGTGAAGACGAACTCCGCGATCACAAGGGTCAGGCCCCTCGGTCGCCACTGCCGCGCGAAACCTCGTGCGAGGTCGAGCACGAACCTCGCCCAGAGCGCGAGAAAGTAGATCAGAAGCAGAAAATAGACGATCGTCGCGAGGACAGGAACGACGGGCACCGCGGTCACGACAGGATCAGATCAGAAGGAGCCAACTCTATGCTTGGGCAAAGAAGGATGCGTCGACGTCTGTCTCGGCCTCGGCCTGGTCTCCACTAACGGCAACGTGTGCTGGCGAAAGCAGAAACACCTTACTCGTGACGCGTTCGATCTTGCCGTAGAGTCCCTGCGACAACCCACTGGCGAAGTCGACCAAGCGGCGTGCTTCCGGCTCACTCATCTGGGAAAGGTTGATGATCACCGGGATTCCCTCTCGGAAGTTCTCAGCAATTACCTGCGCATCCTTGTATTGGCGCGGGTGAACAGTCAGTATCTCGTTCATTTCGACCGGTGCAGCATTTCTTGTGTTGGTGGGGCGGCGAAGAGGTGTGACGGGCGCACGATTGCCCGATGGTTGCGGGACCGCGTGAGCCACCGGTGCCGCCGGGGACGCAGGCGTGCCGTCCTCGTAGTCGAACTCCTCATCCGCGAGGCCCAGATAGACCATGGTCTTGCGCAATGGATTAGCCATCTCTTGCCTCCTGTGATGAAACGCTTGCTTTGAGATTAACCGGCTGCCGGCCGATTTCCGGTGATTGCCGTGCCTATTCGGAGGTGTGTCGCGCCTTCTGCGATGGCATCGGCGAAGTCTGCCGACATCCCTGCTGAAATAAATCGAGCCTCAGGAGCCAGCGCAATCACCCGCTTCGAAGCCGCCCGTACGCTTGCGAAAGCCCTGCGCGGCTCGGCCTCGAGCGGAGCCACAGCCATGACCCCGAGCAGATGGATACCGGCCGTGGCGAGGATTCGCTCGGTGACCACCTCAAGCTCGCTATCGACCACGCCACCCCGGGTTGAATCGTCAGTGAGGTTGAGCTGCACGAAGCAATCGACCACCTCATCATCAGAGTGCAGTGCATCGATGACAGAGGGGCGATCCAGCGAGTGGATCACATGTGCGTACGCGCGGACCTGTCGCGCCTTCTTGCTTTGCAGTTGGCCCACGAAATGCCAGTTGAGCTCGAGGCCCGTCGTGGCCGCGGCCTTGTCCCTGGCTTCTTGGTGCCGGTTCTCACCAAAGTCGCGGACTCCGAGGGCGTGGAGCTCCCGGATGAGGTCTAAGGAATGGAACTTTGTGACGACGATTGTCGTGATCTCCGACGGGTCGCGACCCGCCGAACGAGTGGCGTCGACGATTGCATCCTGAACACACTGGAGGCGGCTCGCCAAGCCGCTCAGGTCGTCGTGTTGCGCGCTACTGCCCACAGCCGCGTTCACGGTTCCTCGTCCCGACACCTCGTGCCCAGCATCTCTCGTATGGCGGCCAAGCCACCGTCCTATCTCAGGAAGTCTGGAATGTCGAGGTCATCATCCTCGTCGTCGAATACCGGGTCTTTTTGTGACACCGGCAACTCTGGCTCTCCCTGCCAGGAGGGCGAGACTCTCGTTGCATCTTCCGTCGGAGACGAGGCTTCTTGGCCGGTCGAATCTGTATTGGGAGCGTCGGATGCATCGACGAAGTTCGAACGGTGGCCCTGCTTTTTGGTCACCGGCTCTCCCCCGTCGAATCCGGCCGCGATGACCGTCACCCGCACTTCGTCGCCAAGGGTGTCGTCGATAACCGCACCGAAGATGATGTTCGCCTCTGGGTGAACAGCTTCCTGAACGAGCCGTGCGGCATCGTTGATTTCAAAGATGCCGAGGTTCGAGCCGCCCTGAATCGACAGGAGTACACCGTGCGCCCCGTCGATGCTGGCTTCGAGGAGAGGGGACGCCACCGCGAGCTCTGCCGCCTTGATGGCACGATCGGCCCCCCGAGAGGATCCGATGCCCATCAGTGCCGACCCAGCACCCTGCATGACCGACTTCACGTCGGCGAAATCGAGGTTGATCAACCCGGGGGTTGTGATCAGGTCAGTAATTCCCTGCACACCGGCGAGGAGGACCTGGTCTGCTGTGGCAAAGGCTTCGAGGAAGCTGATCCCTCGGTCGCTGATCTCGAGGAGCCTGTCGTTGGGGACGACAATGAGGGTGTCGACCTCGCTCTTCAGGGCGATCACACCAACGTCTGCCTGGGCAGCACGGCGCTTACCTTCAAAGCCGAACGGGCGTGTGACAACACCGATCGTCAACGCTCCGATGGACTTGGCAATGCGCGCGACGACAGGGGCTCCACCCGTACCGGTGCCACCGCCCTCTCCCGCGGTAACGAACACCATGTCGGCACCGGCGAGTGCTTCCTCGATTTCTTCCGCGTGATCCTCGGCCGCCCGTCTGCCGACCTCGGGATCCGCTCCAGCTCCGAGTCCGCGGGTTATTTCCCTGCCCACGTCGAGCTTGACGTCGGCGTCGCTCATGAGCAGCGCCTGGGCATCGGTATTGATGGCGATAAACTCAACGCCTCGCAGCCCGAGTTCGATCATGCGATTGACGGCGTTGACGCCGCCGCCGCCTATACCGACGACCTTGATCACGGCTAGGTAGTTCTGGTTTGATGTCACGTCCGGCCTCCGCGGGAACCTTAAACCTCTACTAGAGGCTAAAAGTTATGCTCAGTATAGCTTTACTGGTTCGAAGTTATGCGGGGGATGCCAAAGGCGACCGCAAGACGCCCAGCGTGTCGGAAACTCCCGTGCGCTTCTCAGTGCCGACTCAGCCCGGCCTGACCACAGCATTGCTCGGCGCGGAAACATCGAACTCGACTACCGAGTTGGGGTCCTGATGAGAGATCAGGTCAGCAAGCACACGCGCCTTCATAGCCGACCTGTCTGCACTACCCCAGACAACCTTCTGTCCGACGCCGCTAAGCACCAGCGTGACATCGTCTTTTGTCGTGGCCGTCACCGTGTCTACCTTCGACAACACACTGCTCGGTAAAGCCAGGAGGACAGACACGGCCGATGTGAATGCCGCAGAGCGGGTATCGCTCGAACCCGTATCAATGACCGGTATAGCAGGGGGCCGTTCAGCTGTGTGGGAGATCGTCACACCAGCCGGATCGACGACGACGAACCCGGTTGAATCGGCCATCGCCCCGATCGGAGCACGCTCCACAATGTGAATGATCAGGGTGTTCGGCGGCACTGCCTCCGTCACATAACTGCGAATCAATGGGAACTTGGCCAACTCAACCTTGATCCGTTGGAAGTCGAGCAAAGCGAGCGGTGTTCCCACCTGGTCTTTCACTGCATCCTTGATTTCTGCTGCACTCACTCTGGAAGCGCCGTCGATCCGCACCGTTTTTAACGCTAGCGCTGGTGAATAGACAGCGACGGCGACCAGGCAGAACAGCACGACAAAGACCCCGAGCACCGCAAGCCACGCTGCTCTGCGGTTACGACTGCGCCTGGTGAATCGCCGCACTTCGCCGCGTTCGTAACGCTTCCGCTCCCTCGCAGCCTTCCTCACCTGCGATTTCGCTTCGCCAACGGCACCGGCATTGGAGAGAGATTTCTTCGAGGATTTCGCCTCTGTAGCGACCTGCTTCCGCACGGCCGGAGGGGCGGGGGTACTCGCAGCTGGGGAGCCGGACACCGACTTCTTTGGCTCGGGCTTCCTCCCCTTGCGCTCCTTCTGCCGTGCGTCCCTCTGGCCGGCACCTTTGTGCACCGACCCGCCCCGCTCAGAGGGTGCTGCGGTTTGTCGCGTTTTACGTGCATCCGCGTTTGGTCTTGCATCTGGCCCGGGCTTTCGCGGGTCGAAACCCTCCGGTCTCTTCATAACAGCCCCGTCATGCCTCGGGGTGCCGGGGCGAGCGCTCAAGCGCGCCTATCACCTGCGGGACGATCTTATAGATGTCTCCCCCGCCCATGGTCACTATGAAATCGCCAGGTCGCGCGGTAGCTGCGGCATACTTTGCGGCCTGTCCCCAGTCCTCGCAGTACCGAGCCATGGTCTTGTCACGAAAATGTTCGGTAATGAGTTCACCGGTAACGCCCGGCTCAGGCTCCTGTCGCGCACCGTAAATGGGAACGACGATGGTGTGATCCGCGAGTAGTTCGAACGCAGCGGCGAATTCTGCGGACAGCATCCGCGTGCGGCTGAAGAGGTGTGGCTGAAAGACGACGATCAACCTCCCGGCTCCGACGACATCGCGAGCACCCGAGAGTGCCGCTCTAATCTCGGTTGGATGATGTGCAAAATCGTCGTAGACCTTCACGCCGGACACCTCCCCGCGCAATTCAAACCGTCGCTCGGTTCCTTCGAAGGTGGCAATCGCGTCTAGTGCCCGTTGGGGATCGATACCGAGCGCCACCAAAACTCCAAACGCCCCTGCAGCGTTGATGGCATTGTGCACCCCTGCCACCCTCAGCGTCGTGCGATAGTCCACACCGCGGTAACGCAGCGCAAAGGCGATAGTTGCCTCGCTCACGAGTGAATGGAGCCTAATATTCGCTGTCTCGCTGAGGCCGAATGTGGTCACATCTTGATCACCAAGCCGCGACAAAAGATCCACCGAGCGGGGGTCATCGCTGGAAATAACCACCCGCTCACTCGCTTTGCGTGCGAAAGCGACGAAGGCGTCCTCAAAGGCGTCCTCAGAGCCGTAATGGTCGAGATGATCGGGATCGACATTGGTAATCAAAGCGATCGCGGAGTCATAAAGCAGGAACGATCCGTCCGACTCATCGGCCTCCACGATAAATAGCTCACCATCGCCGGACGCGGCACTGACGCCCAAGCTGCTGATCACCCCGCCGTTGACGAAACTGGGGTCCTCCCCCAGTGCCAGCAATGCGGTGACGACCATCGCGGTAGACGTCGTCTTTCCATGCGCGCCAGCCACGGAGACCAAGCGGTGTCCCCGCGTGAGCCAAGCCAGTGCGCGTGCCCTGTGTATGACGGGAATCCCTTCGGACTTCGCGGCGAGGAATTCCGGATTGTCTTCGGCGATTGCTCCCGTCACCACCAGGGTTCCCGCTCCTTGGATGTGCGCAGCGTCGTGGCCGATAAAGATGACAACGCCCTCGTCTCGCAGCGCCGCGACTGTGCCGGTTAATCGGATATCGGAGCCGGTCACCGTGAATCCAGCGGCCACGAAGAGCCGCGCGATGCCGCTCATGCCAGCACCACCGATCCCGACAAAGTGGACTGTTCCTGGCTTGTCTGGCATGGATTCTGCGAAGTCTGACTTGATCATCGCTGCTAACCTACCCGGCCGTGGAGGGCATCCGTGACGAGCTCGACCATGCGGTCTGCTCCGTCGAGGACACCTATTGGCACCGCTCTGGCGCTCATCTCGGCAAGCAGTGCGCGATCTTCGAGGAGTGGGACCAGCTCTTGGAGAACCCACTCTGCCGTGAAGCCAGAGTCGTCTACCAGCACCGCGGCGCCCGCCAGCACCGCATCCCTCGCATTGAGCCGCTGTTCACCGTTCCCGAACGGGAAGGGAACATATACCGCTGGCACCGAAAGTGCTGTGAGTTCGCTCACTGTCGCTGCACCGGCACGAGTCACCGCGCAATCTGTGGCGGCGAAGGCAAGATCCATCCGATCGCAGTAGACCAGCACGTGGTAATCGGCAAGCTCCGAGTCATCCGAAGCAAAACGATCGCCGACGATGTGCAGGATCTGCCAACCCGCGCCGATGATGAGGGCGGCACTGGCTCTGACGACCTCGTTGAGGTGTTTCGCCCCTTGAGATCCGCCTGTGACCAGTAGCGTGGGCCGTCGGTCATCGAGACCAAAAAATGCCAGCGCCTCTGACCGTCGCGCTCGACGATCAAGCTGCTCGATCTCGCGCCGTAACGGCATCCCAACGAAACGAGCGTGTGAAAGTCTGGTCCCGCGGAAGGCAACACCGACATGCCTGCTCAGTCGACTGCCCAACCGGTTAGCGATGCCGGGCTTCGCATTCGCCTCGTGGATAGCGATCGGTGTCTTCAGCCGACGCGCGGCAACATACGTCGGTGCCGAGACATAGCCGCCGAACCCCACAACGACATCGATCTGCCGTTCCCGGATGATCTCTCTAATCTGGGACACGAGTCCGAAGAAAGCTGTGGGAAACTTCAGCGCGCCCACACTGGGCTTGCGAGGGAACGGTAGTTTCGGAACGGTGACAAGCTCGTACCCGCGAAGAGGAACCAATCGCGCCTCAAGCCCCTCGCTGGTACCCAGGACGCTGATCTCGGCGTCTGGTTCCCGATCCCGGATTCGGTCCGCGACCGCGAGCAATGGATTGACGTGCCCGGCCGTTCCGCCACCCGCGAGCAGGTAACGAGTCACTGCCGTAAGCCAGGTCGTGCCGGGTGCCGAGCGAACGAGAGCACGATCCCAATGGCGAACAGGGTGGTCACGAGGGCAGAGCCACCCGCAGAAATCAGCGGAAGCGGTACACCAAGGACCGGCAAAATGCCGAGCACCACCGCGATGTTCACGAATGCCTGCCCGATTATCCAGACCATCACCGAGCTGATGACGACCCGGGCGAAGGGATCCGTGCTGGCACGGATGATCCGCACGAAAGCGATAGCGAGAACAATGAACAGGAGCAGGACGACAATGGCGCCGAGGAGCCCCAACTCCTCACCGATGATCGCGAAAATGAAATCGTTATCTGCCTCCGGGAGCCAGGACCACTTGGCCTTCGAGTTGCCGAGACCGACGCCAAAAATACCGCCGGATGCGAGCGCCCACCACCCATGGACCGTTTGCCAACAGGTACCGGAATACAGGCTGTCCGAGGCACAACCGGTCAGCCAGGCCTGAATGCGTAGCCCTCGGGAACCGGAACCAGACGACATAAGAATGGCCGCACCAGCCGCCAGAATCAGGACGGGAACAGCGAGGATTCGCAACCGGACGCCGGCGAAATACGCGGCACCCAGGACGATGCTGATCAGGATAATCACCGTGCCCAGGTCACCTCCCAGAAGGACGAGCCCCAGGGCGGCTCCCGCGACGGGCACGATGGGCATTGCCACCTCGTGCCAATCTTCCAGTGCATCTCTTTTCTTGAGAAGCGTGA
>JBDTIM010000087.1:0-16654 GCA_039936355.1 Lacisediminihabitans sp.
AGGACTACGCCGATGAGCGAGAGCAGAACAATTGGTACGAACATCCGCGCCGTCTGGAAGGTGTTGGCGTTGGTGACAATCAGGTTGCCGAGGCCGGTGATCGCAGTGAAGAACTCAGCCACGATCACTCCGATCAAGGCTCGGCCGATGGCCAACCGTAGGCCAGTGATGATGTACGGCAGCGCAGACGGCAGCAGCAGGTCACGCCAGAGCTTGCGTTCGTTGGAGCAGAATGAGCGCGCGACCTCGAGCAGGTCGTTGTCGACCTCCTGTACGCCGCGCATAGTGTTTATCAGCACCGGGAAGATGGTGAAGAAGAACACCACGACGATCTTTGCCACGTCACCGTAGCCGAACCAAATCACGATAACCGGGATTAGCGCGACGGCCGGGGTGGCGTACAGAGCGTTGAGTGGGATCTCAATCACGGCGGAGAACGTTTCGCTCCGGCCGGCGAATAGACCCAATACAACCCCTGCCATCGATCCGAGCACAGCGCCGATGGCGACCACGCTCATGGTGTGCCCGGTCGCGGCGAGAAGAGTACCGTCGCGGATCATATCGACGAAGGCACCGGCAATCGCCGTTGGGAAGGTGAACAGTACGGGGTTGACAGATCTACCGTAGATCTCCCAAATGATGAGGATGACAATCGTCGAGACTACTTCGACCAACCTGCGCTGGTTGCCAGTGAGCCGTCGCGGTCCTCGGTTCCTCTTGCGTGGTTTTGGAGTGTGCCCGTTGTTGATCGCCAAGATCGTCTCGGTGTCAGTGCCTAAGCGCCCGCGCCCAGTCATGTATTCGCCTTCTTCGTAGATGTCGCCGTGGGATCCACCGTTTCGGATGCGGAGGGCTTAGCGGCGTTTGCCGCATCATTGGTCCGCTGCAGGGTCTCCCACAGTTTTGCCCGCAGCGGCGCATACTCTGGGTCGGCTCGAATGGTGCGTGTGTCCCGGGGTCGCGCGATGGGGACGACGACCTCAAGCAGCACTTCCGCCGGTGGACCACCGAGTACGACAATCCGGTCGGCCATCAGAATCGCTTCGTCCAGGTCGTGGGTCACGAGTAGTGCGTTCATGCGAGTCTGCCGATCCCACATCTGCAGAATCTCTTCCTGGAGCACTTCGCGAGTAATCGCATCCACCGCGCTGAGCGGCTCGTCAAGCAGGAGAAGTTCAGGTTCCATGCACAGGGCACGCGCGATCCCGGCGCGCTGCTTCATGCCACCAGAAAGCTGAAACGGATACTTCCGCCGACTCGTGGCCAAGTGCATCATTTCGAGCAGTCGGTCAACACGGCCGTCTGGATCCGGGAGCTGTTGCACGTCTAGTCCATATGCAACGTTCTTTTCCACTGTCTTCCACGGGAACAACCCGAAGTGTTGAAAGACCATGGCGACGCGAGCCTCCGGCCCCGTGATCGGTCGGCCGTGCAGAACGATGTCGCCTGCGGTCCGATCCAACAGTCCGGCTATCGTCCGTAGGAGCGTCGTTTTGCCACACCCCGACGTCCCGATGATTGCCACGAATTCGCCCTCGGAGATCGAAAGTGACATGTCCTTCATAATGGTCGCTTGACCGAGATGAACTTCCAAGTTTTCGACGAGCAGACTTACTTGCGCCAAGGCATTCTCCTTCGCAATCCCGCGTGATGATGAACAGCGGTGTTCAGTGGTGCAGGGTAATGGCTTTCAGTAACCGTTTACACAACAGTATCTAGCCAGCGAACTTTGTCAAGAGTTCGCGTTGATTCGAAGGAAACTTCCGGGCTCAATGACAAATAGTCACATCAGAGGGTGTCCGCAATGATTGACATGCGTCACACCCTCAGGCGAGCAGAACAACTGAAATTCGCGGCAGGCAACCACGCAACTTATGCAACTAGGCGTGACTGTTGGATGCCGTGGGTGACTTCTCAGCACTCGCCGCTGACGCGCCGCAACTGTCCCGCACGACGAGGTGGGTGGCGACCCGGGCCCGCCGACGACCTACGTTGCTCTCGATGTCTTTGAGCAGGATCTCCATTGCTCGCACCCCGAGCTCCACCGCCGCCACCGAGACTGTGGTCAAAGCAGGGCGCAGGTATCCTGACATCGGCACGTCGTCGAAGCCCACCAGTGCCACGTCGTCAGGCACCGTGAGTCCGAGGTCGACGATCGCGGCCATGGCGCCGAGTGCCATCCGATCATTGGAGGCGAAAATCGCGGTCGGCGGATGCTGCAGCGTGAGAAGCCTCTTTGCGGCCGAGTATCCGACGGCTTCGGTGAAGTCCCCATCCACGATCAAATCCTCGTCAATGCTCAGGCCGCTCGCCTTTAGCGCTGCGATGTAACCACGCCTCCGCTCGTTTACCGTGTTCGAACTCGCGCCGGCCGAGATGAAGCCGACGCGTTGGTGGCCCAGCGCCAGCAGGTGATTGGTTGCGTCGCGGGCCGCACCCGTGTTGTCGATCCGCACCGTCGAAAACGACGCAGACGGCCGACCGATGAAGACGACTTTGGTGTCGTACGTTGCGACAGTGGCCTCAGAAAGCTGGATCTCATCGCCGCCACCGACAATTACCAGGCCATCAACCCGCTTGAGCAGCAGCGCCTCGATGTAGGCGCTTGCCCGGTCTGCAAGCCGGTCAGTGCTGCAGAACATGAGCTTGTAGCCGTGCGCATGGGCGACATCCTCAATACCGCGGGCCACCTCTGGGTAGTAAGGGTTCGAGATGTCGGGTACGACGATGCCAATCAACCCGCTCCGTTTGAGCAGCAGCCCGCGTGCGTTGTCGTTCGGCCGGTACCCGAGTCGGGAGATTACCTCAAGCACGCGCTCGCGGGTCTGGGGACGCACCGGATAGTTATTCGCGGACGCGTTCGCCACCCGGGAGACAGTCGCGACAGACACCCCCGCAGCCTCAGCGACATCTCGGATTGTGATCGACATTACGACAACCTTTTCTGTAATCTGTTTCTAAATTCGCAGCTACCGGTGTCATATCATCATGACCATCACGTTGCGAACCACGCAACAGATGCGCTCGCATTGCAATCTGGCTGTTTATCACTCCGTCAACTGCTCCGATTCTAACGGTCAGAAGATCCACATGGAATCGGCCTTGTGCAGTCAAAGGATGGATGCTAGGTTCCAAATGTAACCCTTTACAGAAAACGATAACTTGGAGGTTCAGCAATGAGCGATCTCGACTACGTTAGTCAGGATGCGGACAACTCGTCACGCAAGCACAACATCTTGGCCCTATCGTTCGCCGAAGTCCACGAGCGTCTGGCAGAGAAGGATCAGGATGTCGCTCTGGTCTCGCTGGGTAGTACTGAGAAGCACGGCGCCCACATTCCGCTTGGCACAGACAGCTACGTGACAATGGAGGTCATCAAGCGCACTGCGGAGGCCGCAGACGTCCTGTACACCCCGCTGATGCCGTTCGGCTATTCCCCGCACCACATGGGCCGGCACTTAGAGGGCGCTGGCACGATCACCCTGACTGCGGAAACCTGCCGTCGGGTCATGCACGACATCGGGCGCAGCCTGATCTACCACGGCTTCAAGCGCATAATCTTCGTCAGCCACCACGGCTCGAACGTGAAGCCGATCGACGAGGTAATGCGTCAGCTTCGCTACGAGACCGGCGCATTCATCTCCTACTACAAGACGCCGACCGAGCGCGACGCCTCGTTCCTCTCCGACATCTTTGAGAACCCGCCGGAGGAGACTCCTGGCTGGCACTCTAGCGAGTTGGAGACATCCGCTCTGATGGCCGCAGGTGAAGAACTGGTGCACATGGATCGGGCGGTAGAAGATCGCGCCCACGCCCCGGCTTACATGACAGACAAGTTCTCCAAGCCCGACGGCACGGCTACGGTCAAGTTCCTCGGCTCCGAGAACATCTGGGTGCCGATGGACCACCACGAATACTGCGACACCGCCGTAATCGGTAACCCGTTCCGTGCCACACGCGAGAAGGGCTTGAAGATGCTCGACCGGATGTCAGAGCACCTGACCGCCTACGTCAAAGAGGTCCGCAAGTTCGACGTCGAAACCACGTACACGGACTACCCGGGACGCGCCTGACGCACAGTCAGGGGAGGCCCGAGACGTAGACCGAACAAAGGGAGATTCGATGGTATTCGATCTGGCTCCTGGTGTGCTGCGACTGCTCCGCGAGGAGCTCGTCGCAGTATCCCATCGGGCTTATGAGCGCGGGCTCGTGCCGGGCGTGAGCGGCAACAACAGCTTGCGCGTGCCCGGCACGGACCTGGTTCTGATCAAGGCGACGAGCTGCTGCCAAGGCGATATGACTGCCCAAGACACCGTGCTGGTGACCGTCGGCGGTGAGATTCTCGATGAGGGTCGTAAGCCGTCCAAGGAGTGGCAGTTCCACCTGGGAATCTACCGCGAGCGGCCGGATGTTGGCGGCGTAGCCCACCTGCATCCGCCGTACTCGGTCGCGTTTTCGGTGGCTGGTCAGATCCCAAAGCTCGTCAACGCGGCGGCCCGCGGCCATCTGCGGGAGCTCCGCAGTGTCGGCCTGATGCCGGCCGGCTCGATAGAACTGGCTAACGCGATCGTTCGTGAGTTCGAGAACACCGAGGTGCGTGGGGTTCTCATGCGGGAGCACGGCACAGTCACGGTCGGTCCCGACTTGCGCACTGCGTACTTCCGTAGCGAGTACCTCGAAGATAACGCCAAGGTGGCGTATCTCGCGGCGCAGATCGCTGGCGTCACGCCAGATCGACTGCAGTTGGCGTTCGACAGTGACCCGACGGCCGAGGGAAATGACGGATGACTCCCGTCGTTGCGGTGCTAGCTACCGTCGATACCAAAGCCGCTGAGACAGCATTCCTGCGCGATGAACTCAGCGCACGCGGATGCCGGGTGCGTGTCATCGACGTCGGCCTGCACCCGGGTCGGGCTGGCATCCAGGACCAAGATGTCGCCTCGGCCGAGGTGGCCGCGGCTGGCGGCGGCGAGGTTGGTGAGCTCAGGCGCAATACGCGTCGCGACCACGCCATGGCGACTATGGCCGCAGGTGCCGGCGCGATCCTGCGCGGCTGGCTGAAGGACGGACAGCTGGACGCCGTCCTCGGAATCGGCGGCAACCAGGGCACCGCAATCGCGTCGGCCGCCATGCGCGAGCTGGCGTTTGGAGTGCCGAAATACATCGTCTCGACGGTCGCCTCGGGTAACGTCCGCGGATACGTCGGGGACAGCGATATCGTCTTCGCTTTCTCGGTCGGCGATCTGGCAGGCGGGCCGAACGTCGTGACTGGCTCGATCCTGCGCCAGGCTGCTGCCGCGGTTGCGGCGATGGCCACGGTCCCCCGCCCGGTGTCGGCGACCACGCGGTCGCGGGTAGCGATCACCGCATTCGGCAACACCCAGGTAGCGGTGGACGAGGCGATCGGACGGCTCGAGGACGCTGGGGTCGATGTCGTCCCGTTTCACGCGTCCGGAGCATCAGGTTCTGCGATGGAGAGGTTCATCGCCGCTGGCTGGTTCGATGGCGTTCTGGACATGACCACGCACGAGGTATTGGCCGAGCTCTACCCCGACGACATCTACGCTCCGGTGCGGCCGGGACGGTTAACCGCGGCAGGAGCGCTCGGGCTGCCACAGGTCGTAGTGCCAGGTGGCCTGGAGTATTTCTGTTTCGCGGCGGCTGACACCATCCCGTCCGCGCTACGCGAGCGCCCCACTCACTACCACAACCCGAACAACACGAATGTGCGCTCGTCAGCCGCCGAGCTCGAGGCAGTGGCAGCGACCATGGCCGAGCGGCTGAACGCCTCGCACGGCCCGGTGTCGGTGTTAATCCCGAACCAGGGGTGGTCTGGCGTCGGCTCGCCGGGCGGGCCCCTGCACGACCTGGAGACGAATTCCGCATTCGTGCGCGAGTTGAAGCGCCTGGTCACCGACCGCGTCACTGTACGCGAGCTTCCGATGGCGATCAATGACGATGGCTTCGGCCAGACGGCGGCCGATGAGCTGCTGTCTCTTATCCATGTGAAAACGCAGACGAAAAGTGAGGTAATATCGTGAATCAGCCCCCTGTTCTCAGCTTTCCCGCCGTTCCAGAAGAGGTCCCTACCACGATGCGTGCGGCGGTGCTGTTCGGCCCGGGTGACCTGAGGGTCGTCGACCGCGATGTTCCGACCCCTGGACCGGAGGAAGTGCTCGTGCGGGTAGCCGCATGCGGAGCGTGCGGTACTGACCTGAAGATCCTAGACGGGCACTTCCCGCAAACCCCGCCATACGGTGAGTTCACGCCGGGTCACGAATGGACCGGCACCGTCGTGCAGGTCGGGTCGACCGTCGACGAGTTCGCGGTCGGGGACCACGTCTGCATCGAGGCGCACCGCGGATGCGGCCGGTGCGACAACTGCGTCACAGGCCACTACACGGCTTGCCTCAACTACAACAATGCGGCAAAGGGACATCGCGCGACCGGAATGACCGCCAATGGTGGCTTTGCCGAATACGTGTTGCATCACGTCTCGGCTTTGTATCAGATGCCGCCGCAGCTCACACCGGAAGACGCAGTACTCATCACGACGGCTGGCACGAGTCTGTACGGTCTTGACCGGATTGGCGGTTTCATCGCCGGTGAGAGCGTCGTTATTTACGGACCTGGGGCGGTGGGCATCATGGCCGCGCAGGTGTGTCGACTGCTCGGAGCGGACAAGGTCATCCTGGTTGGCACCCGTGCGTCACGTCTAGACCGCGCGCTTGAGCTCGGTGTAGACCACGTGATTAACTCCCGCGAGACGGACCCGGTCGAGCGAATCCTTGAGTTGACTGGGGGCGAGGGTGCTGATCTTACGATCGAGGCCGCTGGAGCCCTGCCGATCCCGCAACTGGCCCTTGACGGGACCAAGCGCGGCGGCAACGTTTTGTTCTTAGCCTTCTACCCGGGCATGGTCGAGTTTGACCTGGGCGCCGCAATCCGCAAGAACATAAACCTCTTCACTTCGCGCGGCGAAGGGGGCAACAATGTGAAGCGCGCCGTGTCGCTCGCCGCGCACGGCGGCCTTAAGTGCAAGGAGCTCGTGACCCATCGCGTCCCGCTCGAGGAGATTGGCGAAGCTTTCCGGGTGATCCGGGAAAAGGACGGCGATCCGCTGAAGGTGGTCATCGTCCCGTAGGGCAGTCGACCGTCACACAACGCATTTTTGATCGCGCAAGGAGTGAAATCCCGACATGTGCTTCCCGGAATGAACATCGTCGAGCTTGGCACTCGCGGTCCAGATGCCGCGCCATTCCGGCTGCCTCGCCGGTACGCAATCCCACTCAAACAGCGTGAGGTGAGCCAGCGAAAAGGTCGAAGGCGCGTTCCAACACCGAGCGATGCGACCGGAGCAGCCCTGCATCGATCACGTATGCGAGGCCTCGCGGCGCTCACCCGCGCGGCACTAGGTCGGTGAGGTATTGCGCGTACCCGCCCTCTACCCGCCCGACGAGGCGGCTTGAGGTGGTGACGGGCTCGCGCTCCGAATGCATGATTCGCGCGTTCGTTCGACGGAGCTTGTGAACCAGTGAGACGTCTTCTTCTCGCTTTCGCGCCGTAAATCCGCCAGCCGCTAAGTAGGCATCTGCTCGAATCCCAAGATTCGCACCGTGAACGTGGCCGAGAGTGGATCCGGGAGAATGGCTCGCCAGCCACGCCCGTCGGCGTGATTCGTCCAGGTCATCCAACAGCGGAACCACGCTGCCAACGAAGGCATCCGCCCCAGAGCGAAAAGCGCGCACATGCTCGCGGAGCCAGCCGTCGGCGACGACGCTGTCCGCGTCTGTTGTGGCAATCCACACCGCCGCCGGATCGTCGCCGATGCGTCGCAGCCCGTAGGCCACGCCGCGCGCCCGGCTTTTGCCGACGTTAGCGAACCGTACCGACAAAACTGTGGTGTCGCCAAACTCGCCCGCAACGCTGGCGGAGTTGTCCGTGCAGGTGTCTAAAACCAGCACGGTATGCACCTGAACCACGCCGTCGATCGCCCGCCGTGCCCGCTCTATGGATTGCATGCACGCCCGCAACGTCTCCGCTTCGTCGCGTGCTGGGACCACCACGATAACGTGCCGAAGCTGCTCAGCCATTCGATTACCCTCTCTCTTCCGCAAAGACTTCGAGAACGAAATCGGAGTCGCGGTGCACGACGTGTGCAGTGAGCGCAGTTTCATAGCGAAAGATTCGGTGCGCCTGCTCACCGGTCTGTGCAAAATCCTCCGAAACACCGAGCCAGTGGCACAGCAGAATCACACCACCTGCGACGAGCGACTCTCGGCATAGCTGGATCGTCGTGCGCCACTCGGCTTCGGTCAAGTAGTAGGCCACTTCAGAGAGGACGATGAGATCAAAGCAGCCCTGCGGCCATTCGTAAGGAACACGCATCCGCTGCACCGTCGCAGCTGAACTGCCAGCCAGCCGGTTCCTCGCAGTGGTGACAGCAGACTCTGATCCGTCGATTGCAAGAAGGTGCTCACATCGGTGGGCTAGTTCGGCCGAAACTTCACCGATTGAGCATCCGACTTCCAATGCGCGCGCGAAGCGTTCGCGAGGGAGAGAGGCCATGGTGATGGCACGTTTACGGCGCTCATACCAGCGAGTGCGCACTGCCCAGGGGTCACCCGACTCTGAATGAAGGCCTTCGAAGTGGCCGTCAAGTGCAGTCATGGCCGGTTTTCGTTCCGATCGGGTGGGAACAATTAATACCTCTCGGTCGCCGCGGAAGTGTTCAAGAAACTCAAGCGTGAGCACGCCCTCCCGGTTAGCAGACGATCGTGTCTGCGACGTGAATTGCTTTAGCGCGGCCTGCTTTCTGAGACGGATGGATTCTGACAGCGGCACCATAAGCATCCGGTCCCAAGGACACTCGTCCGGAGTTCCCCACTGCCACAGCCAGACAGGATAGAAAAAGACCTCGGTGCCTGCGGAGCGCTTGGCATTTTCCACTGCTCGGCCGAGAGTGCGGTGGTCGCCGTGCCGATCTCCAGGCCACGGCGCGATCGCCCAAGTCGGTCCGTCGCTCTGACTGACGATGTCGGACACGGCCAACGCGAGCTCTTCTGTGTGATGTTTCAGTGCACCATCCGGAAACCCAAGATGGTCGACGTGCGCGCTCACGCCCAGTTCATTGAGCGCAGATTCCAGTTCGTCGTGGCGCCGCCGGTCGTTTCCCGTGGCGACAACGACGCGAACGGGGAGTGAGAGCTCCCCGGCCATGGCCAGCACGCCGCCGGCACCAAGCGTCTCGTCATCGGGATGGGCGGCGAAAACGACCAACCGCTTGAGTTCGCGCAAAGCGCTCAGGTTTGCCGGTTCCATGCGGGACCAGCGCGGATCAGAGAGCCACTCGCGGGCACTCGTCACGGTGGTCGTCGCGTCAAAGGTCACCACCACGTACCTACCGATTTCAGGTGAGCGCTGAGCGATGCGTCATCTCGACCACGGTGGTACTGGGACGCGTAGATTTCGAGGTCGGCGAATCGCCTCGCGGTCGACTCGTTGAGCGCCAGAGCAGCGGGCCCGAGGATGTCGCGAGTCGCCGCCAGCGTCTGGTCCAGAGCATCCGCCACGGCGCCACGCACACTGTGGGCGAGCACTGCCATGTGATCCGAGTCATCGATGGCCCTTGTCTGCGAGCGGTCTATGTCCGCGGCAGACTGCTCCAAAAGCGCGCGCGCCGATTCGAGCGCGCGATACGTTCGGCCGATCTGAGCGGCTACGAGCGGGTTCGGTTCAGCACGCGTGCTCTTCGCCACGACCTCAGCAAAGAGCGGCGCGCATCCGCCCCACCAACAGGCAGCGACGCCGATCCCTCCCCAGCGGAAGCCCGAACGCTCGAGATACCAGCCGGGAGCACCGACCGGTGTTGCCTCGGCTTCGTCCATGACCAAGGGCCCGCTCTCGACGTCGGCGAGCCCGCGCGCAACCCAGGGCACGCTTTCGCTGCGCACCGCATCCTGCCGAAGATCGACGCGGAACAGACCTGACTTGCCACCGGTGCGGGCAGTGACGAGCGCGTGGCTCAACCGACCTCCCAGGGAGCACCAAGGCTTGACCCCAGACAGGGTCCATGCGTTACCAGTCTGGCGAGCGACAAGTGTTGAACTCGGACCTTCGGCAGCGAACACACCCCAGGTCTGCCCCACGCCAGTATCGCCGTCGGGCCCGCGATTCTCCGCGAGAATGGCAACGGCGTCGAGGTGCGGCTCGAGTACGCGCGCCGCTGTCACGTCCGCAGCAGCGGTGGCTGCAAGGAACTTGAACCGTCCCAAGGTGCCTCCTGCGCCAGGTTGCGATGCTAGGTGTGCTGGTTCGAGTCTTTCCAGCACCTCCAAGAGCGGCCCGACGCGACCATCGCATGCCTGTGCTGCCGTGAGAAACTCCCGCTGAGCGTGCGACCACCCGCCGTCTACGGTGCGGGTATCGAGCTCTTCGGTCGGGCCCGTTTCCACGTCATTCATCGTGATCGGAACAGCGTGCACGCAGTGAAGATTCACGACGATCCTCTCAAGGTTGCTCGTGGCCCGGTTTTTCGGTTGGGCAGGGTTTCCTGATGGAACTGTATGTCGCCGCAGTCGGCTACCCAACCCCTTGACGAAGTCGCTCAGAAGTGGTTTATGTACCCATCGTTTCTGGCGTTGTCAAGAACTCGAATTTTTCGGCAGCGAGGCTATCGGCAGGTTGCAAGTAGCTGTTGTTGATTGAACTTCACATGGAGAGGGCTTATGGAAACGACTCCCCAGATGCCGAGGGAACCTCTAGGAAAGTGGGAGGCTTCGATCACTGGGCCGAAGCAGCCGAGTCGCACATGGGATACCCTTCGACTACTTACCAGACTCCGAGGTCATTAATTGTGGAAGATGGGTATGAAGATCGGCGGTTGACGATGGTGCTCCACAGGTTTACTGAGGTGTCGATCATTGGCGAGCAGGTCACCTAATGGAGACGTCGGAAATACGCCTTCCGCCAGGTGAGCTGCGGCGACTTGCGGAATGCGTGCTGGAGCCGATCCGGTTTCCCGGAGCGGTGCAATCACACGGACTCATGCTCGTTGTTGCAGGTAACAGCTTCGCGATCACCGGGGTCAGCAATAACTCGCACGAGCTTGTCGGCGCAGAGCCGGTCGCGTTGCTCGGCCGCGATGTGGCGGACCTTGTCGGGGCCGACGCAGTGCTGCAGCTTCGAGACATACTTGATCCGGTCACGGTCGCGTCGAATCCGGCGCGAACCAGCATCGAGGGCCGTGACTTCGACGTTATAGTGCACGCGCTTGACACGTGTTTCATTGTCGAACTAGAGCCTCTGAGCGACAGCGAGGCGCATCAGATCGCAGCGTTGCGCGTGTCTTTCAGGCGGTTGGCAGCCGCCCAAACGGACAGCGAGCTCTGGGCGCAAACAGCGATCGAGGTGCGTCGAGTAACGGGGTTCGATCGCGTGATGGTGTATCACTTCCACCCCGATGATCATGGCGAAATCGTGGCCGAAGACCTCGCAGAGGGGATGGAACCGTATTTGGGCCTGCATTTCCCGGCCTCTGACATTCCAGCGCAGGCGCGCCAACTCTACCTGTCGAAGCTCTCGCGACAGATCGTGAACAGTGGGAGTGAAGCCGCCACCATGCTGTTTGACGCCACCGTCGATCGCACTGACATGCTGGACATGCAGGGCGCTGAACTGCGCGCCGTTTCCCCGCACCATCTCGAGTTCATGCGGAACATGGGGCAGGTTTCGACCTTCTCGCTTTCGATCGTGCGCAACGGCCGACTCGTCAGCATGATCACATGCGCACATCGAAGCGAGCGCCGAATACCGTTTGGTACTCGTGAAGGATTGGAGCTCCTGGCAAACCAAGTCGGACTTCAGCTGGGCGCCATGGTTGATATCACGCGATTAGAGCGTCGGGACCAGCTCCGCCAACTCTCCGCGCAGTTGCTGAGCCAGGTTGCCGCTCGCGATGTCTTTGCAGAGGCGCTGATCACCGGAGACGTAACTTTGCTGGACATCGTGCCAGCGGATGGCGCGATCGTTAGCTTGGGAGACACGACTGCGAGTTTGGGAACGGCTCCGTCGATCGCGCAGCTTAACGCGGTCGTCGAGAAGATCGAGGCTGCGACGGGTTCGCTCGATTTTGTGAGCAACGCGATCCCGCTGGATTATCCCGATTTGGCATCCGAATTGCCGGGGGTCGCGGGATTGCTCGTTCGTCGGCTCGGAGGGGAGCGGGATTTTATTGCGTGGAGTCGCGGGGAGGTGACGCAGAGCGTCAACTGGTTGGGCGACCCTGCCTTGGTAAACCGGCTCACGCCTTTGTCCCCACGCAACTCCTTTTCTCTGTGGAGCGAGGATGTCACTGGCACGTCGTTGCCGTGGGGAGATTTGGCCGCAGAGGCAAGCGAACTATGCCGAGATCTCGACTCTGCCCTGCTGCGGCGGGCAGAATCGCTTCTCGCCGACCTGGCTCTGCGCGATCCGCTGACCGGGCTGCCCAACCGACGGCTGTTTATGGACCGGCTCGAACACGGCTTGGCTAGACGCGCGCGCGGAGAGAATTTCGCGGTGCTGTTCATTGATCTCGACGGCTTCAAGGTGATCAATGACACTCGGGGCCACGCCGCGGGTGACGACGTCCTTGTCCGCGTGGCCGCATTCTTATCGCGCGCGGCTCGATCAGGTGACACCGTGGCCCGGCTCGGGGGAGACGAGTTTGTTGTGCTGTGCGAGCATGCTGACCTCGGTGAAGCGCAGGACATCGCCGAGCGGATGCTCGCGGCCATCCGCGAGGGTGGCGAGGATGGTGTGCGCTGGCAGCTGACTGCTTCCATCGGAGTTGCGACCGTCGATTCGGAGTTGACGGCCTCTCAGACGCTGACGAGAGCAGACTCGGCTATGTATCGGGCTAAAGAGGCCGGCGGCAACCGGCTCTCAGTCAGCTAGTTTGAGTGGGCTCATCCCCAAGGATGAGACCGGATGCCCGACTCGAACTCATGACCATGGATTCGATCCATTCACGGTTGATTGATACGTTGCGCGATCCGCTATAGAAAAAGCGGATGGGCACACCGTTGTCGATCCAGATCGCGTTTCGTCCGCTCCCGCGCTCCGCAGGCACGTGCCAAGACAGGAAGAAGTTCTCCCCCCGACGGAGTTTGGTCGAGATCACAATTTGAAGATGAGTAAGGAGTCGATCGTCGACTTCGAACTCGTCACCGTCATAGTAGAGCGCGCCCACAGGGACCCTTCGACTGATTGAGGCGAAAACGAAACTACCTGTGCTACGCACCTTATCAACCGAAAGTGGTCGTTGGTCACGGAAAAACGCAGGAACAGGTAGCGTGGTGCGCACACTCCGAACCGATTCGATAAGGGACAGGTGAAAATAGTGACCGTTGTCCACAGGCTCACCGTTGATGGCAAGGACTACTTTCTGCCCAGCCCGGTTGACGAGCTCAAAGGCAAAATCTTGACCGCCATCCAGGCCGGCGGAGGATACGTCAACATCCCTCCGCTGCGTGATGGACCCGGTATCGATATCCTGTTTTCTCCTGGCATGCCCGTCGTGTGGGCTCAGATCGAAGTCAATGACGCACCGCAGGTGGCGCAGGTATCAGAATCTGTTTTCGACGAGGATCTGAGCTAACCGGAGCCGACCGGCTTTAGTCGCGCAGTAACCGAAGCGCGACCCGAAGGCGTTCCAGTACTGTCGCAGGGTCGGGGCGCTCGACCGGATTTCGTGCCGTCATGTGCGCAAGCAAATCTCGCAGTACTGGCGCGACCAGGTCCGAAATTACAAGATCCCGAGATACGCGCGTCACCGCGGAGTGTACCAACGTTCCCGGGAATGGTAGCTCGTGAGTGAACGACCACAGAAGCACTAAGCCGAGAGAGTAGACGTCTGAGGCCGGAGTCAATTTTGCGTTCGACACCTGTTCAGGGCTGGCGAAGGCGATAGTCGCGGTGATCCGGTCGTCTTCTGGTGCGGCGGACGTCGCATCGAGCGCGATACCGAAATCGGTAAGGCGGGCTCGCGGTCGCGACGCCTTCGTGCCGTAGTCGACCAACATGATGTTGGATGGCGTGATGTCGCGATGAATGACGCCCCGGGAATGCACGTATTCGAGCACTTCCGCAATCTCGTAGCCGATCTCCCCAATCTCGCGCGCAGAAAGTTCCCGCTGGTCGAGAGTCTCCCTGAGGGTCATTCCACGAACCAGTTCCATGATCAGGAACGGCCGCGCATCCGAGGGCGCCGATTCATCGATGCCCGCATCAATGACGGCAACGACCCCATGATGGCTGAGGCTTGCAAGCACCCGCAACTCATCTCGGTGCTTTTCACGATCCGCATCATTTCCGGCGTTGAAGAGCTTGATCGCGATGTCGCGGCCCAGCACCTCGTCGCGACCCTGGAAGACGCTTGATGACCCGCCGCGCGCGAGGAGCCGCAACGGCCGGTAGCGCCCGAGCAGCAGTGGCGCGTCGATGAGCTTGTTCGACCGATTCATTTGGGCACGCTCACGCCAACAGTCTAAATGTGGCGTGGGCTGCGACCATCGAATTAGGGGAACGTCGACGCGAGCATGCTGTCGAAATCAGCACGCGGCATGGGGCTGCCGAGTAGGTAGCCCTGAGCGCGATCGCAACGAAGCTCGCGCACGCGCGCGAACTGGGCTTCGGTTTCGACGCCCTCCGCGACAATCCGCAGCCCTTTGTCCCGCGCGAAGGTGACAACGGCCGCGAGAAGCGTGTGTGCTGCGACGCTCTCGTCCTGCACAAGGCTTTGGTCGATCTTCAACTCCGTTGCGCGAAGGTCGAGTATTTGCTCTACTGAGGAGTGTCCTACCCCGAAGTCGTCAACGGAAATTGTGACGCCAACGGCGCGAAGCCAATCCAGGCGCTCGGCAACGGTCGAAACATCCATGATTTCCCTAGTTTCGGTGACCTCAATTATCAGTAGTCGCGGGTCGAGTTCCGCCGCCTGCACTTCTCGAATGAGAAGCTCCGCGAAGGCCGGATCCCTGAGCTGGATAGCGGATACGTTTACCGCGACCTCGATAGGCATGGCTCGTTTTTGCCAGGCTGCGGCGGCTTCGCATCCGAGCTTGAGCATGTACTCCCCGATCTCGCCGATAAGGTTGTGCTCTTCTGCGAGCGGAATAAAGGTGAGCGGGCCGACGATGCCGAACTGAGGATGCGCCCAACGACTGAGCGCTTCCGCGGAGACGATTCGGCGGCTGTTGACGGCGACCTGGGGCTGGTAATGGGCCACGATCTCGCCACGCATCACCGCGCCGTGGAGGTCTGACGCCAGCTGATTCCGCTCAGGGATCATCGCAATACCAGCTTGTTTTCGACGCCTGCAGTCATCGACTTATTTTCTGGGCTGCGGTTGGTTTATGCAACGGAGCCCCAGTCGGCCAGTTGAGTCGTATACTCGCGTCGGTCGTCTTGAAGCACGTTAGGCGGCGCTGAAATTACCCGGAAACACGGGAATTGTGGTCGGCGCATGCTGCTGGATCCTGAAACTGTCGCGGCAGCATATACCGCTGGTTAGGGCAGGTCAACGGGTGGGGCTGCCTCTTGAATGCGCTCCGGGTCACGAGCGTAGGCCGCGCTGATGCAGGATCCCTCTTCACTAACGTGAATTGCACGTGGGCAACGGTAGCTCATAAGTGATTGTGCCTGTGAATACAACCCCTAACTGCGGGGCTTGCACGGACCGAGAATCGTCTAGCGCGCAGCGAAGAGGCGCAAAAACTAGAGCAAGGAGCACTCGCATGACGCAGATTATCGAGACCATCGATGTCGCTGTTCCCGTTTCGACGGCCTATAACCAGTGGACTCAGTTTGAGAGCTTCCCCGACTTCCTTGATGAAGTCGAGTCGATCACGCAGAGCGACGACACTCATACTCACTGGAAGGTGAACGTCGGTGGCGCAACTCGCGAGTTCGATGCGGTGATTACAGAGCAGCATCAGGATGAGCGGGTGGCCTGGAACAGCACCGGTGGCGAGACGGATCACGCGGGCGTCGTGACGTTTCATAAGCTCAGCGATGACCAGACTCGCGTGACTGTGCAAATCGACTGGGAGCCCGAGGGACTGCTTGAAAAGATCGGTTCGCTAGTTGGCGCTGCGCAACATGCGGTGAAGAAGGATCTGAACAACTTCAAAGACCTGATCGAGAAGCGCCACACCGAAACGGGAGCGTGGCGAGGTGACGTCAAGAACTGATGCCTGATGGGGCCGCCGTTGTCAAGCCCCCTTGGTCAATTGCGGCACCGCCGGTACAGACTCCTAAAGTCGAATCATGCCCACCCAACACTCATTTCCTTATCCTCTTGGCGTCACGCTCACCGAAGCTGGAACCAACGTCGCTGTCTACTCGGAGACGGCAGACGTTATCGAAGTGTGCCTGTTTGACGCGTCGGGGGAGGAGAAGCGCGTGCCGCTGACCCACCGTACCGGTCACGTTTTTCACGACCTGGTCGAGGGTGCCGAGATCGGGTCTCGCTACGGACTCCGCGTGAGCGGAGCTTGGGACCCCGCCAGAGGGTTGCGCCACAATCCGAACAAGCTTTTGCTCGACCCATACGCTCGCGCGATCGAGGGCGACTACGAGTGGGGTCAGCCGGTATTTGGTCACGACCTGAACG
>JBDTIM010000088.1:0-16990 GCA_039936355.1 Lacisediminihabitans sp.
ACGGGCACCCTCGACGGAATTATTCTGGGAGTGTTCAGGCTTGGGAGTGCGGCAGAGTGCGCGTGATGTGTGATGTGCGGACCGGGGGCGAGGATGACGCGCTAGTGCACCGGGGGCGAGGATGACGCGCTAGTGCTCCGGGGCGAGGATGACGCGCTAGTGTTCCGGGAAGCGGTGCGGCAGGCCGCCGAGCACGGGTTCGAGTTGCTGGAGGTGCTGTTGCTGTAGCTGCAGGGCGCGGAACTCCCGGTCGCGGCGCACGGCCGAGACAGCGGCGAGGAATAGCTCAGCGTTCGCGCTCGGTACCGGTGACACGAAGCGGGAGGCCTCCGCGGCGAGCTGCTCGCTGAGGCGTGCACGGGTCACCGGGGTGAGCCCGGCCGACTGCCTCAGGAACTGGGCGATTCTGCGCGCGAGGCCGTCAGGCATCCGCGCCACGTCTGCCGTGCGTGCCCATTCAGACAACACGAGCGGCACCCCGTACACCGGAGGTGTTACCTTCGACACTCGCTCGTGTTGGCTGTAGGTTCCCGCCAGCAGGTCGCCGAGGCGTTTCGACTTGTCGTTGAGCAGCGATACGATCGCCGCAATGCCACCCACGGTCATGAAGATTTCGAGGACGCCGAGAAGTGAGCGGATAAAGGCGTGCCGAAAACCGATTGACCCTCCGTCGTCACGCACAATCCTCGCACCAACAGCGAGCTTGCCGAGCGACTTTCCCTGGGTCAGCGTCTCCACCGCTGTGGGGACGATCACCGTGCAGAACGCCAGCGCGGCGATGGCGACTGCGGCGGCAACGGCGTCATCCATCACATCAGCCAGGGCCGTGAAAGCGCCGATGAGGATGAGCCCGAACAACACCACGTACGCGATCCAGTCGATAATCGCACCGGCCGCTCGCAACACGAAATTCGTTGGACGCAGCGCGAGCGCAACCGCTTCACCGGTCATCAGCGCGTCGTCGTCAAACGGCGACGGGCTGATGGTTTCGGGCACTACGACGCTGGCCATGTCTAGTATTTAAGCAGATGGATCTCGACGCCTACTCCGCCGCCCACCGCGATGAATGGGACGAGCTTGCCCGGCTCGGGTCCAAGCGCCGGTTCAGTGGCCGCGAAGCCGACTCTCTGATCGAGCATTACCAGTCCGGCGCGAGCCAACTTTCCGCGATCACGACCACCGCGGGCCACAGCGTCCAGGGTGACCGACTCTCGCTCAGCCTCTCCCGAGCGCGGCTGAGATTCACCGGCGCAAGCACCAATGTGATGCGCCAACTCCCACGGTTCTTCGGTGCGCAGCTTCCCGCGGCCCTGTTCCGCATCCGCTGGCTGTCTCTTGCGATCACCGCACTCTCCCTCGTGATCGCCGCCCTGTACTTCGTCTGGGCATTCCAGACCCCGGGGGTTCTGGCCCACCTGGGGACGGCTGCACAGCAGCAGCAGTACGCGGATCACGACTTCGTGAACTACTACTCAGAGCATCCGTCGGCCTCGTTCTTCAGCCGGGTGTGGACCAACAACGCCTGGCTTGCGGCAGGATGCGTCGCCTTCGGCATCAGCGGAGCATACGCCCCGTATGTGCTGTTCCAGAACGCGCAGAGCCTCGGACTATCTGCAGCACTCATGGCTCACAACGACCGGCTGGACACATTCTTCCTCTACATTTCCCCACACGGCCAGCTCGAACTGTACTCAGTGTTTGTGGCCGGAGCCGCCGGGCTCGCAATCTTCTGGTCCTGGATCGCTCCGGGCGCTCGAACGCGGGGGCAGGCGCTCGCCGAGGAGGCTAGGGCGCTGTTCACCGTAGCAATTGGGCTCATCCTGTCGCTGCTGGTCTCCGGCATCATCGAGGGCTTCGTCACCGGAGCGCCGTGGCCGTGGCCCGTGAAGATCGGCATCGGAACTGCGGCGGTCGGATCTTTCCTGGTGTACCAGTGGGTGGTGGGTCGCTGGGCCGTGCGGGCGGGGGAGACCGGTGATGTGGACGAATTCGAGCGCGGGTCGCGGCGGATCATCGCGGGGTAGCTGGTCGTGCGGTGTTATAGACCGGTGTCTCTAGAGGCGCCCGGCGGCCTTGAGGGCGATGTAGCGGTCGGCGAGTGCGGGTGGCAGGGCTTCAGGCGCGCCGGTCACGACATCCGCACCCAGCTGGTGGATGGCTGCCGACACTCGAGCGGTGTCCAGCATGGCGCGCTCGGCCGACGCGGCCCGGTAGACGCTGTCGCGATCGACCCGGTCGCGGGTGGCCTCCAGAACGGTCGGATCGGTGACGGATGACACGACCACCGTGTGACGCCGAGTCAGCTGTGGGAGCACGGCGAGGAGGCCGTGCGAGGCGCCAGGAGTATCGATCGACGTCATCAGAACGACGAGTGCGCGCTGGCTGGTGATCGAACGCACAAGCTCAGGCACAATCGACCAGTCCATCTCGATCAACTCTGGGTCGATCGGTGCCATGGTGTTGACCATGCGGGAGAGCAGCTCCGCGCCACTCGCGCCTTGCACCCGGCCGCGCATCCGCCGGTCGTAGACCACCAGGTCGACCCGGTCACCGGCGCGGGAGGCGAGAGCGGCGAGCAGAAGCGAGGCCTCGAAGGCGGTATCGAGGCGCGGTTCGTCGGATATCCGTGCAGCGGAGGTGCGCCCGCTGTCGATCACGATCACGACCCTGCGATCTCGCTCCGGTCGCCAGGTGCGCACGACGAGGCCGCTGCGCCTGGCCGTCGCCCTCCAATCGATCGAACGCACGTCATCCCCGCGCACGTACTCGCGCAGCGAGTCAAACTCGGTGCCCTGTCCGCGAATTTGCACACTCGCGCGACCGTCGAGTTCGCGCAGCCGGGCGAGTCTGGACGGCAGATGCTTACGGGAGTTGAACGGCGGAAGCACGCGGATGGCGCCTGGCGCCTGGACTGTGGCCTGCCTGGCCGCGAGTCCCAAGGGCCCGTATGACCGGATGGTGATCTGCGCCACGCGTCGTTCGCCGCGACGGAAGGGGGTGAGCGTCGTACGGATGGCACGACGCTCTCCCACGGGAAGCGCGAGTCTGGTCCTGGTCGGCTGCGCTCCCGCCGACGGCTGCCACCCGTCGCGCACGACACCGACCACTCTGCGACGTCCGGTATTAGCCAGATACAGCGTCGCGGGCACGCTCTCACCGAGCCGCACCCGCTCCGGCAGTTCGCGCTCGTGCGTAACGGCGCGCGGCGATCCGGCGAGGAGCACGTCGACAGTGCCCGCCATTATCGCCACAAGCAGCCAAATACCGAGCACGGATGGGTCGCCGATCAGCACGATCGGCACAATGCCGAGCGCGACCAGGACCACGAACCTGCCGGACAGTGCCATCAGTAAATCCCAGCCACCTTAGATCGGAACCTGCACCTGCTGCAGGATGGAACGCAGAATGGTGTCCGCAGAAACCCCCTCGAGCTCCGCCTCCGGGCGCAACTGGATGCGGTGTCGCCACACCGGCAGCACCATCTCCTGCACGTGGTCTGGTGTAATCGCATCGAAGCCGGTGAGCCAGGCCCACGCCTTGGTTGCCGAGAGCAGGGCGGTGGATCCGCGCGGGCTCACTCCGAGCCCCACTGACGGGCTCTGTCTCGTGGCACGAGCCAGGTCGACAACGTAGGCCAGGACATCCGGGCTGGCAACAACGCGGGCGACCTCCGCCTGAGCGGCCGCTATCCCCGCGGCGTCGAGCACGGGGGTGACACCCGCAGCGCCGAGGTCTCGGGGATTGAAGCCGGCTGCACTGCGGGTGAGTACCTCGATCTCGTCGCCCCGCTCCGGAATATCGAGCACAAGTTTCAGCAGGAAGCGATCGAGTTGGGCCTCGGGCAGCTGGTAGGTGCCCTCATACTCGATCGGGTTCTGGGTTGCCGCGACCATGAACGGCACGGGGAGTAGTCTGCTCTCGCCGTCGACGCTAACCTGGCGTTCTTCCATGGCCTCGAGCAGCGCGGACTGCGTCTTTGGTGGGGTGCGGTTGATCTCGTCAGCGAGCAGCAGGTTGGTGAACACCGGGCCGGCACGGAAGTCGAATTCGCCCGACCTGGCGTCGTAGACGAGCGAACCGGTCACATCCCCTGGCATGAGATCTGGAGTGAACTGCACCCGCTTCGTCTCGAGACGCAGGGCACGGCTGAGCGTTCGCACCAGCAGAGTCTTGGCGACGCCTGGCACACCCTCGAGCAGTACGTGCCCACCGGCAAGGAGCGCGATGATGAGCCCGGTGACCGCGCTGTCCTGCCCGACGACGGCCTTGCCAACCTCGGTGCGAACGCTCGTAAACGACTCGCGGATGGCGGCCGATGCTGTCTGGTCTGTCATTGGATCATTCTCCCTGTTGTGGGCGCGACGGTTGTTGTGGTTGTCCCTGCTGGATCAGTTCGCGATGGCATGGGCGACCGCTTTCTCGAGTTCAAGCAGTTCGTCAGAGAGACGGATGAGCTCGCTGTCGTTCGTCGGGACGGCATCGACCAGGATGCCGGACAGCTGCGCCCTGTCTATCCCGGTGACCGCGCCGACAGTGGCCACCACGTCGGTAGTGGATGCGGTTCGCGACAGCCCGCATAGCCGGGCGAGCCGCGCGATCGATCCGATCCGCAGGGCATCGAGGGCGTGCAGCCTGGACGAGTTCTTTTGGTAGAGCCGCGCTCTGCCCTCCATGGTTTCGCTCGCGCGTACGACCACCGGAAGGTTTTCGATGACGAGGGGTCCCATCCGCCTGCCCTTCCAGAACGCGGCGGCGATGGCGATGCACAAGGACAGCAGCGCCACCGAGCTGACCCAGGGCGGCGTGAGCTGGGCAATCGTGGGCAGGCCCGTCACTGCGACATCATCGATCGAGGGCAAATACCAGACCAGCGTCGAGGTGGAGCCGAGGAGGTTCAGCGCGAGTGCCGCGTTGCCGCGCTCCGCGACGGTCTCGTTTGCAAGAACCTGGGGGGCACCGAGAATCGTGACCTGTCCCGAGTCCGATCGCAGCTGAACGACCGAGGAAATTCCCTTGCCGCTCGAGAAGCACGCGGTCGCGTCCGCGCCTTTGTCGATGACACGGTAGCCGTTACCACCACCGGAGATCGTCTTCGCGTTTCGTGCTGCGGGTAGGGCGCACCCGGCGCTGAGGGGCGAACTCTTCGCGGCACCGGCCTGACCGAGTTGCGGAGTGAGCGCGCGCAGCTGGGAGAACGACGGCGTGACGAGCACGACAGTGCTGCTGAGTTCGGCCAACCGCCGCAGTTGTGTGGCGTCGAGGCGACTCTTCGGATCGAAGACCAGCAGGGTCGAATCGCTGTTACGCCGGAGCGCGGCTTCGGTGGCTTTCAGCGTGTCACTCGGCACGACCTTCACCCCATGGTCCGCCAATACCCGGGCGACCGCCATGCTCCCTGGTGGGGCGGCGTTGGTGGCGGAGAGCGGATCGCCGGTCGGTGCCGCTGCTCCTCGCACGATCATCGTGACGACCGCGATCACACCGACAAACACAACGGCAAGGATCCAGAACAGGGAGCGTCGAGTGGCAGACCGGATGGTCGGGGTGATGGGCTGGCTCACCTGGTCGCGCCCGCGAGGGTTTCGAGAACTGGACGCGCCGTACGCAGCTCGCTCTCCAGCTTGGCGGCATCCCGGTACGCAGCTTCGGTGCCTTCGCGCCCCAGGTAGCGCACATCATCGAAGGCGCGGGCCGCGGAAGCGAGCCTCTCGGCCAGTGGCGGGAAAGGCACGCCTGCTTTCGCGGCGAAGTCACGGGCCGTGGTTCCTGGGTTCGTCGTGACTATGGTGCGCTCTGCGAGCCCTCGTGCGATCGACCGGAACACCTCCTCGATCGCGAGCGTCCAGTCCCCCTGACGTGCTGCGGCATCCGCGGCCGCTCGGATGGCGCCAGCGCTTCGGTCGTCCGCCTCGCCAAACATCGCTCCTGCCACGGCACTGCGCCTGTTGAGGCGTGGGGCGCCAAAGATCAGGAAAGCGGTGACAATGGCCGCGGCGACGATGACGATGACGATGAGCAGGACGACGCCGTTCGCGCCGGAGTCTCCGAATTTCAGTGAGGTCAACCAGGTCCAAAACGCGGAAGACAGTCGATCAAACCAACTCGGCTGGGCCGCCTGGTACGCCGGTTTGGAGAGCTCAGCGACGATCCACTGCCTGGCCTGTTCCGCGTTCGGATCGACAGGCACGTCGCCAGAGAAGATGGCAGCGGGAGCCAGCGCTGCCAGGGTGCTTGCGGCGATCATGTCCAGGGAGAGTCGCCCGCTGGCGGCATCGGCGCGGCAGGTGCTGGCGGAGTGGGTGGCGCTGCGGTGGGTGGCGCTGGGGTGGGTGCCGGGGGAGTGGGCGAACCATACTGCGGCGCGGCGGACACGCTCGTTGACACCGTCGAGAATGGATCCGCCAGACCGCTCGAACCGGACTGGCGAGCCTCGACGAATCGGGCAAGGTCAAGGTCGAGTCCCTCCTTGCGCATCCGCAGGTCGACGTAAATGAGCGCGACGGTGGCCGACTGAATGACGGCGGTAATCGCCGCGAACACGACGGTGACGATGACGAGCACCACATACACCGCAATTCCCGCGCCGATGGCGGTTCCGGGATTTTGACCGTTGGGGTCGGCCAGACCGATGAGCATTCCGGCGATGAACGAAATTGGCGTGGTGATCACCTGGGCGGCGATGCCCACGATCATGGCCACGAGCAGTTGGATGCCAAAGGTCTTCCAGAACGACCGATTGGTGAGAGCCCAGGAGCGTCTCATCGCATCACGAATGCTCGTGCGCTCGGCCATCAGCACGCTCGGGACGAGGGACAACTTCGTGCTGAGCCAGACCCAACAGGCCGCGAGGCCGAGGCCACCGAATATCCCGACCAGGACGGAGCCGATGACGCCCGCAATGTTGCCGGTCAGAACGAGCAGCACGATCAGGCCCACGATCACCGCGACGGCGACGATAACCACGAGGGCTACGAGACCGGTCCAGCCGATAAGAGCCCAGATCCGTCCCTTAGCCATGGTGAACAGCTGGCGCAGCTTCGGCTTCTCGCCGAGTGTCGCGCGCATGACAGCGAGCACGATGACGCCCTGAAGCAGAGCGGATGCCGCAATCGACAGCAGCACGGGAACGATCGCCGAGAGAGCGATGGCCCCGTAACTCCCCACCGTGATCTGTGTCAGGTCCTGCGAGTTCGCGGAACCAATCCTCGAGAACGACGCGAAGGCAACCAGTCCGACGACGAGCATCGCGACGACGTAGACGATGCCCTGCACGAGCAGCGCGGTTCCAAAGGTTGGCTTCGGGTTGTACCGCATGGTCTTGAACGCTGCACCGAGGATGGTGCCGAGGTCCAGAGGCCGCAGCGGGATGAGGCCCGGCTTCGGCGGCGGCGTCCAGCCGGAGGGGTGTTGCGGTGCGCCGGGTGCACTGGGACTGCCGGACATCCCTGAAGTGAAAGGCGGTTGCGCCTGCATGCTGCCCTGTGGCGCAGGCTGCGAAGCCGGCTGCGAAGCAGGTTGCACGGCTGGCTGCGCGGCCGGCTGCACGACCGGTTGCCGTGCCCCAGATGCGCCGGGAGGTTGCCACTGCGGACTGTCGTTCACGGCTGTTTCCCCTCGAAGACGAGCATCGCGCGACTGCGCGCACGGCATAATCGTTTCACACTCGACTACTCTTGTGCCAAACGCATCACCAACCCGGTTGCCGCCGGGTCATGAACAAAGACGGGACGATGACCGAGCGCATCCTGGTAGTCGACGATGACACCGCCCTCGCAGAAATGATTGGCATTGTGCTGCGAACTGAAGGGTTCGAGCCGGTATTTTGCGCGGATGGAGCCGAGGCGCTCCGAGTGTTCCGAGAAACAACGCCAGAGCTGGTGCTGCTCGATCTCATGCTGCCAGGCAGGGACGGCATCGAGGTGTGCAACGACATTCGAGCCGAGTCCGGTATCCCGATCATCATGCTCACGGCGAAGTCCGACACGACGGATGTGGTGCGCGGCCTCGAGAGCGGAGCAGACGACTACGTCGTCAAGCCGTTCAATCCCAAGGAACTGGTTGCCCGCATCCGCACCCGATTGCGCCCGACACCGGCAGGCACCGCGGAGGAGCTGCAGGTGGGTGACCTCGTCCTCGACGTCGCGGGTCACGAGGTCAAACGCGGCAACACACAGATTAACCTCACCCCGCTGGAGTTTGAGCTGCTGCTCGCCCTCGCGCTCAAGCCGCAGCAGGTGTTCACGCGCGAAATGCTCCTCGAGCAGGTCTGGGGTTACCACTACAAGGCCGATACGCGCCTCGTCAACGTGCACGTGCAGCGGCTGCGGGCGAAGGTCGAGCAGGATCCAGACAACCCGCGCATCGTCATGACCGTGCGAGGCGTCGGCTACCGTGCAGGTTCCAGCGGGTAGTCGTCAGGCCGCACTGCCCGGCCTGGACTGGAGGCTGTACCTCCGTCGTTTGATGCGCGTATGGCGTTCGTCGCTGCAGTTTCGCACCGTGGCAATCACCGTCGTCCTCTCGAGCGTGGCGGTTATCGTCATTGGTTCGTATATGTCGATCAGCATCGGCGACAACCTCTACAAAACCCGCTTGGCACAGGTGCAGACCGAAGCGAATAACGCGACCGCGATCGCCCAGCAGACCTTCGACAACGCCCAGTCGACCGGAGACCAGGCAGTCGAACTGGATGCGGTGGGCATCTCCGTGAAGTCGAGCGTGCTGAGCTCTGTGCGCAGCCCCGGCAGTACCTCGATGGGGCTATTGCGCATTCCGGGCCAGCAGACTGACCGCATCATGACCACGATTACGAGCTCCACCTTCCCGACCGAGCTGGTCAGCCAGGATATCCGTGATGCCGTGGCCAAGAGCGCCGGAAAACGCGTTTACACGCAATCGGTCACGCTCAAGGACGGCGCTCCGGGGCTCGTTGCCGGCTCACTCATCGACATCCAGCCAGCGGGACTGTACGAGCTTTTCCTGGTCTACGACCTGGCCGATGCTCAGACCACCCTCAACTTCGTGCAGACCACTCTCGCCATTGGCAGCATTGCCCTGGTGCTCCTGATCGGGGCCGTCACCTACATTGTCGTGCGGCTCGTGGTCGGCCCGATCCGGCTCGCGGCAGAGACGAGCGAGAAACTCGCGGCCGGTCAGCTCGAACAGCGGATTCCCGAGCACGGACAGGACGTGATCGCGACTCTCGCGAGGTCATTCAACGGGATGGCAGACAGTCTGCAGCGGCAAATCGGTAAGCTCGCCGAACTCTCCCGTGTGCAGCAGAGGTTTGTTTCTGACGTGTCGCACGAACTGCGCACACCACTCACGACCATTCGCTTGGCCGGCGACGTGCTGTACGACCAGCGTGAGGACTTCCCTCCCGCGACAGCGAGGACGGCCGAACTGTTGCACACCCAGGTGATCCGCTTCGAGGAGTTGCTGGCCGACCTCCTGGAGATCAGTCGCTACGACGCGGGCGCGGTTGAACTGGAGCTGGAGCCCACCAATCTGGTGCGCTTGGTCGAGGATTCCGTCGAATCGATGATGCCGGTGGCGGTCAGGCGCGGGTCTGAACTCCGCGTGGTCGCACCCGGCGGGTATTTTGACGCGGAGCTGGACGCTCGCCGCATCCGCCGCATCCTGCGCAACCTTCTCGGAAACGCGATCGAGCACGGTGAGGGTCATCCGATCATCGTCACCGTCGACAGCAATGCCAACGCGATCGCGCTCGCTGTGCGCGACTACGGCGTTGGCATGCATCCTGGAGACTTGGAGCGTGTTTTTGACCGGTTTTGGCGCGCTGATCCGTCCAGAAAGCGAACGATCGGCGGCACAGGGCTGGGCCTGTCGATCGCCCTCGAAGACGCGACACTGCATGACGGCAACCTCGAGGTGTGGTCTGAGTTCGGTGTCGGCAGCTGCTTTCGGTTGACGCTCCCTCGCGAGCGGGGGATGCAGATAGAGAGCTCGCCGATCGACCTCCCGCCAGATGATTCCGCACCCGGCATTGAGGCCGCGGAATCCGGTGCTTCGAGGCCTCGTATCTCGGATTCCGGTGCTTCGGGCGTCGGTGGTGCGGGTGCGGGTGCTTCCGGGTTTGGTATCTCGAACCCCGGTGCTTCGGGCGTCGGTGCTTCGGGCGTCGGTGCTTTCGACGCCGAGGAACAGGATGAACGGGGCGACAGTGTTTAGCGCGAAGGATTTTGGTCACGGGGTCACGAGAGCCGCGGGCGGGGCCGTTCCGCGCAGACTGGCCGGACTGGGCCTCCTCCTGGGGCTGGCGCTCGCCCTCTCAGCCTGCGCTGGCATCCCAGCCTCGGGCCCGGTGGATGCCGGAATCAGCATCAAGGCCTCCGGCGTCGACGATGGCGCGATCCTCATTCCGGAGGGTCCGGTTCGCGGAGCCAAGCCCGCGAAGATCCTGCAGGGTTTCATCGCTGCATTCGCCGGATCCCAGAACAACTATGGCGTGGCGCGCGAGTTCCTCGGCGGCGAATTCAAGTCCACGTGGGATCCGCGCAAGAGTGTGCTCGTGCGTGCGGGGAGCACCCGCACGGACACTATCGCCGACGACTCCATGACGTACACCATCAACACCGTCGCGGACGTCGACTCCGCCGGCTCATATACCCGCTCGGCGGAACCGGAGTCACAGATTCTGAGCTTCCAGTTCGCCAAGGTGAAGGGCCAGTGGCGGATCACGGAAGGCCCGCAGGGGATAGTGCTCCCGGAGAGCACCTTCGGTTCGGTCTTTACCGAGCAAACGCTGTACTTTCTTGATCCGACCGGAAAGCGGCTGGTTCCGGACCGCCGGTGGTTCCCGACCGGGCCGCAGCAGGTGCGGATCGTTTCCGCTTTGCTCGCCGGTCCGCCAGCATCCCTGCGCGGTGCCGTGTACTCGGCGTTCCCTGACGGCACGAAACTGTCTTCACCACTCATTCCCGTCCAGAGCGGCATCGCCCGCATCGACCTGAGCGTCGAGGCGCTGAACGCCAAGCCGAATGACCAGCAGCTCATGAAATTGCAGCTGCTCTCCAGCCTCGGCGATGTGCCTAACATCACCGGGGTGGCAATCTCGGTAGGAGACTCACCGCTGCCTCTGCCAACCTCAAATCCAGACACGACGCAGGCAGACCCGCAGGTCGACTCCCGGCCGCTCGTTCTGCACAAGGACGAGTTTGGCTTCTATGAGAACGGCAAGGTTGCGCTGATCTCGTCGCTCAGTCAAAAGATCACCGCACTCACGCCAACCGCCGCGACTCTCGCCTCAAACGGTACAAGTGCCGCGGTGCTGTCGGCGGTCGGCGTCTCCGTTGTCAGCACCACGTCCGCCGCGGTGACCGTGGACGCACGGCCTGGACTCATCGCACCGTCACTCGATGAGGACGGCTACCTGTGGACTGTGCCTGCCGACAGCCCCAATCAGATTCACGTTTTTGACTCCGCGGGCAAAGAGCACGATCTCGGACCGTCTCTTCCTGCGGGGGCGCGCATCGTTTCGCTCCGCGTGTCCCGGGACGGCGCCAGAGTCGCGATGTATCTGTCGACGGATGCCGGCCCGCGGCTCATCGTGTCGGGGATCGTGCGCAGTGCAGATCAGGATCAGCTGCCTCTGTCGCTTGTCGGTGAGCCGATCCTCGACGTCACCGCAGACTCCGGAACAGCCATAGACGCGAGCTGGGCCGATGGGCTCTCTGTGGCGACCCTCAGCATCGCCGACGGACAACCGACCGTCACGCTGTACAAACTCGGCGGTCCGCGGCTGTCTCTCGGGCATCCGGTGGGGGCAGAGCAGATCGTTGGAGGCAACGGTGGCACCTCCGGACTGCGCGTGCTGGGATCTAACGGCGCCGTTCAGGCGTTGCGCGGCAGCGGCTGGATTGCCTCTGGTATGCAAGTCAGTTTCATCGCCACGCAGCGTTAGCGTTCCACTCCACCACACCAGATGGTCAGGCGAAAAACTCCCCACCAGGCGCGCAACCGGCGCGTACCGAGGACACGAGCGGGCACCCTTGGGCCATGCACTCCTCCGTCAGGGCCGTGGTCGACTCGCTACCCGGCACGCTGTCAGGTGCGGCACTGGACGCGCTCGCCGTGCTGTTCCCGATCGACTGTGCGGGATGCGGAGCAAGCGATCGCGCACTCTGCCCGTCCTGCACGGCCACGCTGACCCCGCAACACGAGCGGCGACTGCTCGCCAATGGAACGGAAGTCTTCACGGCTCTTCGCTACGAGGGAGTCGTGCGCCGCATCATCCTCTCCTTCAAGGAGCACGGACGAACTGATCTCGCCGGTGCTCTTGGAGCCCCGCTCGCGCTCGTTCTGGCGGAAGTGCTCACCAGGCAGGCGGGCAATGGCATAGAGCTGTGCACGATCCCGCCCGGTCGCGCTTCGTTTCGGCGAAGAGGCTACGATCCCGTCGCGCTCATGCTCCGAAAGGCAGGGCTGCCCGCCACCCGCGGTGTGCTCGTGTCTGTGCGCCGGCACGCGCAGCAAAAGGTGCTGGATCGCGGGGAGCGGCAACGGAATCTGGTCGGAACGCTCGCGACGCGGCATTCGCTCGCTGGCCGGCTCTTCGTACTCATCGACGATGTGGTCACGACGGGAGCGACTCTTGTGGAGGCGGCACGGGCGATCCGCGCGGGCGGCGGTGAGGTGCTTTTCGCGGTTGCGCTGGCCAACACGGTTCGCCGCGCGGACGAGTTTGGGAGTTCTCGGCGCAAACTCGTGACTTACCCAGAAGACGGGGCTACGGTGAGCGAAAGAGGCGCAGGGTCTATCTCCTGGTTTCACTGGGGGGTGACGCGCCACGGTAACTAGGAGGACGCCATGGACATTTCCATCAACGGTCGCAACCTAGGGATCACTGATCGATTCCGAGATTATGCAACGGAAAAAGCGGACAAAATAGCCCACCTCGCAGACAAGGCTCTGGCCTTCGAAGTTAAGGTGAGTCGTCACGCAGAGAAGAACGGCTCAAACGGCGACGATCGAGTCGAGCTGACTCTGATTGGTCCAGGACCTCTCGTACGCGCGGAGTCCACCGGATCTGACAAGTACGTCGCTTTCGACCTCGCGCTCGACAAACTGGTTGAGCGTATCCGCCGGGCGAAGGATCGGCAGAAAGTGCACCGCGGCAAGCGCCGCCCGACCTCGCTTCGGGAGGCCAGTGCCGACGGATTCAGCGTTGTCGACATCCAGCCGGCCACACCGGAAACGTTGGAGAAGGTGCGCACTGGCGCAATCGACATCATCGACGGATCGGCGCAGCAGGGGGAAGAGGAGGAGTGGAGCCCCGTCGTCATTCGCAAGAAGGTGTTTGCCGCCGTGCCCATGACAGTTGACGATGCCCTCTATTACATGGAGTTGGTCGGCCACGATTTCTACCTCTTCATCGACGCCGAGACGGATCGGCCGAGTGTGGTGTACCGGCGCAAGGGTTGGGATTACGGCGTTATCGGCCTGAATGTCGAGGCAGAGCAGCGGTCGGCACCCGTCAGGCGCAAAGGTTAGGCAGCGCAGACAAACTGCGTAGACAAACCGCGCTGACAAATTGACCTGTCAAACCGCGCAGACAAACCGCGCAGACAAATTTAACAGTCGAACCGAATTGTCGAATCGAACTGTCGAACCGCGCTGATGACACAGGCTGACGACACAGGCTGACGACACAGGCTGACGGATGGAGCGGCGCCGGGAGAATGATCCCGGCGCCGCTTCTTCGTCGTTTCTTCGCATTCGGATGCGGTCGTGTCCAGCATGATGCGGGCTAGGCTTGCTAACATTACGGACTGCTAACGGTCGCGCCATTTTTGCGTGCGGATCAGGCAGAAAGCGCAGGGCCTCTCGTGCTCTGTCCCACAGCAAATTGGAGTTATCGGTGGCCAACGTTCTTGAACGAGTGCTTCGCGTCGGCGAAGGGCGAACCCTTCGCAGACTGCAGCGCTACGCAGAAGCAGTGAATCACCTGGAGGAAGACTTCAAGGAACTCTCCGACGAGCAGCTGAAAGACGAGACCAAAGAGCTGCGCGAGCGCTACTCCAACGGCGAATCTTTGGACGATCTACTGCCGGAGGCGTTTGCCGCCGTGCGCGAGGCATCCGTGCGTACTCTCGGGCTTCGGCACTTCAACGTTCAGCTCATGGGCGGCGCTGCGCTGCACCTTGGCAACATTGCGGAGATGAAGACCGGCGAGGGTAAGACTCTCGTGGCTACTCTTGCGTCCTATCTCAACGCCATCCCGTCCCGCGGCGTGCACGTGATCACGGTCAACGATTATCTGGCCAGCTACCAGTCAGAGCTGATGGGTCGTATCTTCCGTGCGCTCGGGATGTCGGTCGGCTGTATTCTTTCCGGCCAGGACCCGCAGGAGCGTCGCGCGCAGTACGAGGCTGACATCACGTACGGCACAAATAACGAGTTCGGTTTTGACTACCTGCGCGACAACATGGCGTGGCAGGCAAGCGACATGGTGCAACGCGGTCACAACTACGCGATAGTCGACGAGGTGGACTCGATTCTCATTGACGAGGCCCGTACCCCGCTCATCATTTCTGGGCCGTCGTCAGGCGAGGCGAATCGTTGGTTCAACGAGTTCGCTTCGCTCGCTAAGCGACTCGTGCCGGAGGTCGACTTCGAGGTCGACGAGAAGAAGCGCACCGTCGGAGTGTTGGAACCGGGCATCGAGAAGGTCGAGGACTACCTCGGCATCGACAACCTCTACGAGTCCGCGAACACCCCGCTGATCTCCTTCCTCAACAACGCCATCAAGGCAACGGCGTTGTTCAAGAAGGACAAGGACTACGTGGTAATGAACGGCGAGGTACTCATCGTCGACGAGCACACCGGCCGCATCCTGATGGGCCGTCGCTACAACGAGGGCATTCACCAGGCGATCGAGGCCAAGGAGGGTGTTGCGGTCAAGGCGGAGAACCAAACGCTCGCCACGGTCACCCTGCAGAACTACTTCCGCCTCTACAAGAAGCTCTCCGGCATGACCGGTACGGCCGAGACAGAGGCCTCGGAGTTCATGAGCACCTACAAGCTCGGTGTTGTCCCCATTCCGACGAACATGCCGCTGGTGCGGATGGACAAGCCAGACCTCGTGTACAAGAACGAGGAAGCCAAGTTCAATCAGGTGGTCGAAGATATTGTCAAGCGTCACGACAAGGGCCAGCCAGTTTTGGTTGGTACCACGAGCGTGGAAAAAAGTGAGTACCTGTCCAAGCTGCTCGCCAAGCGCGGCGTCAAGCACGAGGTGCTGAACGCGAAGAACCACGCGCGTGAGGCTGCAATCGTTGCCCAGGCCGGTCGGTTTGGTTCAGTCACCGTTGCCACCAATATGGCAGGTCGTGGCACTGACGTCATGCTTGGCGGCAACGCGGAGTTCCTCGCCGTCGCCGAAATGAACAACCGCGGGCTCAGCCCGGTCGAGACTCCAGAGGAGTATGAGGCCGAGTGGGACCCGGTGTTCGCACAGGTGAAGGCTACCGTCGCCGAGGAGGCGGCCAAGGTCGTCAATGTCGGCGGTCTCTACGTGCTGGGCACGGAGCGGCACGAGTCGCGTCGCATTGACAACCAACTTCGCGGTCGTTCCGGCCGTCAGGGTGACCCGGGTGAGAGCCGCTTCTACCTCTCCCTTGCCGACGATCTCATGCGCCTGTTCAATTCTTCAGCTGCCGAGTCGCTCATGGGCCGCGGCAACGTGCCGGAGGACCTCGCAATCGAGTCGAAGGTCGTGAGCCGCGCCATCCGCAGTGCGCAGTCGCAGGTCGAGGCGCGCAACGCCGAGATCCGCAAGAACGTGCTGAAGTACGACGATGTGTTGAACCGTCAGCGCGAGGCGATCTATGGCGATCGCCGTCACATCCTTGAGGGAGACGATCTGCAGGAGCGTACAAATAAGTTCCTTGAAGATGTCATCACCGAGGTCGTCGACCTGCACTCCACGGAAGGTCAGGCAGACGATTGGGATCTGGAGGCCTTGTGGACGGAGCTCAAGACTCTCTACCCGGTGTCGATCACCATTGACGAGTTGCTCACCGAGGCGGGATCCCGCAGCAAGGTCACCCGCGAGTTCCTCGGCGAGGAGATCATGTCGGATGCCAAGGTGCAGTACCTGCGCCGCACCGAGCAACTCGGTGAGGCCGCGATGCGGGAGCTTGAACGTCGCGTCGTGCTCTCTGTCATCGACCGCCGCTGGCGCGACCATCTCTACGAGATGGACTACCTGAAGGATGGCATTGGCCTGCGTGCAATGGCCCAGCGCGACCCGTTGGTCGAATATCAGCGCGAGGGCTTTGCCCTGTACCAGTCAATGATGGGACAGATCCGCGAGGAGTCTGTCGGCTTCCTCTTCAACCTCGAGGTTGAGGTGACCGGCGGGGGAGCGACAGCAGCCGTGCCGACCGTCGCGGCCAAGGGGCTCGATGGCTCAGGGGCACCGCAGGAGCGCCTCAGCTACTCGTCGCCAAATGCCGACGGCGAGGTGGAGGTGCGCAACCAGCGCGGCCAACTCGATCGAGCTTCGACGGCAAAGGCGCAGCAGGGGCAGCAGGCTCCCGCTCCGCAGCAGCGCGGAGCGTTTGGTCAGGCAGCTGGCAACGGACAGGTGCCTCAGAACCGGGCGGAGCGTCGCGCACAGGAGAAGCGCACCCGCTAGCTCGAGGCATGCGCCGCCGTTGGGAGAGTCGACACGAGACCCCGCCGTCTGTGCATTTACGGCGAGGGTTTGTCGTCTGTGTAGTCACGATGGGAGGCTCAGCCGTTTGTACGGTCACGGCAGAGCAGTAACAACGGGTCAGTAGCAGCAGAAACAATAGAGCAGTCACAACAGCGCAGTCACAACAGCGCAATCACTCACAGCACGTTGATTGCGGTAGCCCTCCAGCGGCTGTCCATTCCCTCGAGGCGGATGGCGACGGCCCGGGAGCGTGCGCGGCTGTGCACGATGACGACGGCTTCGACAACGCCATCCGATGGCTCGGTGACT
>JBDTIM010000089.1:0-24811 GCA_039936355.1 Lacisediminihabitans sp.
ACGAAGATCGGCCGCGTGTGGAAGCGCTGAAGTAGGAATCCAGTGACCGGGATCACGACTGCCATGGTGAGCATGACAGCGGTCGTCAACCACTGCGCGGCTGATGCCGAAATGTGCAGGTCGTGCAGGAGGTGGGGGATTGCGACCCCCATAATCGTCTCGTTCAGGATGACGACGAAGGTCGAAACCAACAGCAGCGAGATGACAAGGCGGTTGCGAGCACTCAGGTCTGCGGTCGCCAGCACGGAGTCTTCGCCCGTCGTTGGGACGGTGATGGGGGCAGGTTCGGTCATGAATATTCCGGTCGGTGAAGTTGCTGACAGGCAAGAGTATCGAAGTGGTGAGGGGTTGGAATACCCACCGAATAAGCGAGCGTGTGAAGAGTCTGGTTTATTCCGCTGACATTCGTGCCGCACTGGAAATGGGGGATCGTGTTCTCAGCACGCGATCAAACGAAAGGAGCCGGACCACGTGGGTCCGGCTCCTGAAGGTGCGTCATAGTCCGCGGTGCTTACAGCATCGCTCTACAGCATTGCTCTTTAACAGCTTAGGCGCTCGTGCTCTTCGAGCTAGCTTTCGCCTTTTTGTCGGCGCGCTTTTCCTTCAGAGACTTGGCCGCCACGGTCTTGGCGCTGCTCTTCTTCGGTGATTTGTCTGCCATAGGGCATCCCTCCCTCGGAAGCACGGACGGCTTCGGTACCGCTGACACTACGCCAGAATCTCCTGTTGCGCATCCCGTTTGTGTGGTCATTCGGATGTCTCTCACGCGGGGAGCCAGCGCTGGCCAGCGTGTTGATAGTGCGGCTCTACCGCGTCACTGCGGAATAGCGTTGATCCGGATCGTGTTTCATTGAACATGCGAACGCATGAATATCACCTATCGGGAAGGTTGCCCATGGCAGCGCTACAGCTTGGACTCGACACTTTCGGCGACATCACTGTCGATGCGAGCGGGGCGATGCTCACCCACGCGCAGAGCATCCGGAACATTGTCGACCAGGCGGTGCTAGCGGATGAGGTCGGTCTGGACTTCATGGGGATCGGCGAGCACCACAGGGATGACTTCGCGGTTTCATCACCGGAGATGGTTCTCGCGGCCATCGCGGCTCGCACCTCAAGGATCCGCCTCGGCTCCGCTGTCACGGTACTGAGCTCGGATGACCCGGTGCGAGTGTTCGAGCGTTTTTCAATTCTCGATGCACTCTCCAACGGCCGAGCGGAAGTGATCCTCGGGCGCGGCTCCTTCACCGAGTCGTTCCCACTGTTCGGCTATGACCTCGCCGATTACAACCAGCTATTCGAGGAGAAGATCGAGCTCTTTGCCGAATTACTGAAAGAAGAACCGGTGACCTGGTCTGGCCAAACAAGAGCTGCGCTGAGTAAGCAGCGGGTGTTTCCCCCGAGCGAATCCGGAACAATCCCCACCTGGGTGGGTGTCGGCGGGAGTCCTGAGTCCGTGGTTCGGGCCGCTCATTACGGGTTGCCGCTCATGCTCGCAATCATTGGTGGAGATCCGCTGCGCTTCCTTCCGTATGTTGACCTCTACAAGCGGGCACTCGCTCAAGGGGAACGAGCCGAGCTGCCGATAGCTGCGCACTCACCCGGGCACATTGCCGCGACAGATGAGCAGGCCGCCGAGGAGCTGTGGCCGCACTTCCGCGCAAGCCACGAGCGAATCGGCAAGGAGCGCGGCTGGCCCACCATGGGCCGCGAGGAGTTCGACCGTGAGGTGGCGGATGGCGCCATCTTTGCCGGCTCGCCTGAAACTGTTGCAGCCAAGATCGTGCGCACCGTGCAGGGACTCGGTCTCTCACGCTTCGACCTCAAGTACGCTACCGGCACGATGCCGCACGAACAGCTCTTGAGTTCGATCGGGCTCTACGGGCGCGAGGTTGCGCCGATCGTGCGTGAAAAGCTGGCGGCGTCTACCGCGGAGTGATCGGCGCGCCGTCAGAGAACTGTAGACACCGCGTGCGTCGCGTGCGATTGTGGGCGGTGTAAACATCCCGCCACGATCGAGAGGCAAGACGCCGGAACAACTCGAGTTTGAGGAGCAAACCATGTTCACACCCAGCGGGGCGTTCAGCGGGTTTTCCGTCGACGACATCCCCAAGGCAAAGAAGTTTTACGGAGAGACGCTCGGCCTGAAGGTGAGTGAAAACGACATGGGGATTCTTGAACTCCACCTCGGAAGTGGGGCAAGAGTGATCGTTTACGGCAAGCGGAATCACGAACCTGCCAGTTTCACCATCCTAAATTTTGATGTGGATGATGTGGAAAGCGCCGTAGACGACCTCAACGCCCGAGGCGTGATAACCAAGATCTACGACGACTTGGAACTGCCGAGCGATGCGAAAGGCATCGTACGTGGCCACGGACCAGACATCGCTTGGTTTCGCGATCCAGCGGGTAACGTCCTCTCGGTGCTGAACGGCTCCTGATCGGCGAGCGGACTATCACACGCTCCGCTGACGGTGCCCGTTAGCGCCGAGGGTGCCTGTTGCAGCGGGCCCGCTCGGTGCGAACGAGCACCCTCGACGAAAAATTGGAATAACCGGATTCTGCCCCCGCCGACAATCGGCCGCTGGGCTTGCTAAAGTTCGACTATGAACATTGTCGCTTTCGTGGTCGCCTTCGCCTTCTTTGTCGGAGGCCTTCTCCTCATGGGCTACTCCTTCGGCGTCGGTGTCGCAGGTCCCGGCTTTATGTTCTTGGGCGGAATCCTCGCGATTTCGGTTGCGGTCGCCATTCCTGCGCACGTCATGAAGCGAATCGAACGCTGAGCCTCAGCAAGGCGCGGATCTAAAGTATGGCCGGGCAATTTGGTATCGGCGCCCAGGTGTACGTCCACGACGCCTCGCCCAGTGACCCCTCGGGATGGCCTGGTGAGCCGAGCGGTGTAATCGTGCGTTCCAGCGGTTCGGCGATCGGCGGAGTCTGGAGCGTAACAGCGAGCGAGCAGATGTGGTGGGTCAACTTCGACGAGGAGCAGACCGACGCGGATGGCACGGGCGGGCACTCCGGCGCCCAGATCACTGAACGGTATCTCGAACTCGCACCGCCGTACGAGCCCGGCGACGCGTCCATTTAAGCCTCCCTCGGCATAGGGTGGTCACGTGGACACGCCCTATGAAGACCTGCTCCGCGATGTACTCGCGAATGGAACCCCGAAATCTGACCGTACGGGCACGGGAACGCGCAGTGTTTTCGGTCGCCAGCTTCGTTTCGACCTCTCCTTGGGGTTTCCGCTCATCACGACCAAGCGCGTCCACTTCAGGTCAATTGCCTATGAACTGCTCTGGTTTCTGCGGGGTGACTCCAACGTCGGCTGGCTCCACGAGAACGGCGTAACCATCTGGGATGAGTGGGCCACTCCCGAGGGTGAGCTCGGGCCGGTTTACGGTGTGCAATGGCGGTCTTGGCCGACCCCGGATGGCGGCCACATCGACCAGATCACGGAACTCATGCAGAATCTGCGCTCAAACCCTGACTCCCGCCGCCACATCATCTCAGCGTGGAATGTCGCCGATATTCCAAAGATGGCGCTCGCTCCATGCCACGCCTTCTTTCAGTTTTACGTCGCGGACGGCAGGTTGTCGTGCCAGCTCTACCAGCGCAGTGCCGACCTCTTCCTCGGAGTTCCGTTCAACATCGCCAGCTATGCGCTGCTGACAATGATGGTGGCGCAGCAACTTGGGCTTGAGCCGGGGGACTTTGTGTGGACCGGCGGGGACTGCCACATCTACGACAACCATCTCGATCAGGTGAAGCTGCAGCTATCCCGTGACCCGTACCCATACCCGACGCTAGAAATCACTCGGCGGCCAGAATCGATCTTCGGCTATGAGTTCGACGACTTCTCTGTCGTGAACTACCAACACCATCCGGCGATTAAGGCGCCAGTGGCGGTATGACTGTGCCTGCGCACGCACGCACGATAGGTCTCATCTGGGCTCAGACGCAGGACGGTGTGATCGGCAAAGATAACGATCTGCCGTGGCACCTGCCCGAGGATCTCGCGCACTTCAAGCGGGTTACCATGGGGCACCCGGTGATCATGGGCAGGAAGAGCTGGGATGCGCTTCCGGAGAGCTGGCGGCCGCTGCCGGGGCGCAGCAACATAGTGCTCACCCGTGACCTGTCGTGGCGGAGAGATGGCGCCCTCGTGGCGCACTCGTTGGGTGCTGCGCTCACAGCGGTCGATGAGCTCGGCCTCGGTGCCGGAGCAGACGAGGTCTGGATCATTGGTGGCGAGAAGGTCTTCGTCGACGCCCTCGATGTCGCGACCGTTGCGCTCGTGACCGAGCTTGATATTCACGTGGATGGCGATGCGTTTGCTCCACAGTTCGGGAGCGACTGGGTGCGCGAGTCTGTGGAGCCTGCCGAGGGCTGGGCGCGGTCGAGGGTGGGCATCGGCTATCGGATCGTCCACTACCGCAAGCGATGAATTCCGAGCTGCAAGGTCCAGACCGCTATGGTGACGACGTGCTCGCCGGTGATTGGCGCAGCGCGGGCCGCAAGGCAGTGCCGACGGTGGAGGCCGTGCGCGACCTTGTGGTCGAAGAGGTCGAGACGGGATTCTGTGGAGCGGTGCTTCGCATCGAAAACAAGCTTGTGCAGTTGGAAGACTACGCGGGGAAGGTGCGGGTGTTCCCGCTCGGTGCCGGATTCCTGCTTGAGGGCGAACCGGTGATTCTCGTGGCCCGAACGCAGCGGCCAACCGGGGTCTTGCGCACCGCATCCGGTTCGTTCTCTGTAGCTGCTCACAAGGCGCGGGTCGCGCTACCCAGCCGCATCTTCGTCGAGGGCAGGCACGACGCAGAGCTCGTCGAGAAGGTGTGGGGCTCCGACCTGCGTCACGAGGGCGTCGTCGTTGAATACCTGGAGGGCGTCGATCACCTGGGCGATGTGCTTCGTGACTTCGCTCCAGGGAAAGGCCGCAGGGTCGGTGTCCTGGTCGATCATCTGGTTCATGGCTCAAAGGAGAGTCGAATTGCGGATGCCGTGGCGAGCGGCCCGTATCGAGCGCACGTGCTCGTGGTCGGGCATCCGTTCGTCGATGTCTGGCAGTCCGTGAAGCCAGCGAGGCTCGGACTGACCGAGTGGCCGGTCATCCCGCGCAGTATCGAGTGGAAGCATGGCATGTGCGATGCGCTCGGGTGGCCGCACGAAGACCAGGCGGATATCGCACGAGCCTGGAAGCGAATCCTCGGCCAGGTGCACACGTTCGCCGACCTCGAACCAGCCTTACTTGGCCGTGTAGAGCAGCTCATCGACTTCGTTACGCAGTAGGCGACACCCTCGCGGCCGCAGAGGTTTGCGTCCCAAATGCAGGAGTGGAGCGCTCCCAGGATTGGGATGTCCAGACAAACCCGGAAGGCAGCGTCGACGTCTCCTGCATTTGGGACGGCAGGGAGGCGCGAGAGGCTTCGTTGTCAACCGCCGCTAGTGAGACCAACGATGAGGTTGATTGTGGTTGCGAGAATTATCGAGCCGAAAAGGAACGACAGGAGGGCGTGCCGCAGCGCGAGGGAACGCACACGGAACGTCGTGAGGTTCGTGTCAGACACCTGGTAAGTCATGCCCAGCGTGAACGACAGGTAGGCGAAGTCGATGTAACGCGGCGCCTCCTCTTGATTGAAATTCACACCCTTGCCACCGTCTGTGTAGTAGACGCGGGCGTAGTGCAGCGTGAACAGTGTGTGCAGGAGAATCCAGGAGAACGCCACGTTTCCGAGCGCAATGCCCGCGAGAATTCCCTTCATCACGCCGTGGGCGATGCTGGCCTGCACGAGCGTCAGCACCACCGTTGACAGGCTCGCAATGCTGAGAAGCACGATGAGCAGATCTGCGATTCCGCGAGTGGGGTCTTCCCTGCTGGCCAGTCTCTTCGTCTTGGCGGCATTCAACGGGGCAATGATGATCCACATCCACCCCGAATACACGAGCGATGCCGCTATCCAGCCGATCGCCGCCGCAAACTGCCACTCCCAGGTGAGCCCGGTGATAATTGCGGCGATCATGCCGACGATGAGCATGACGACTAGTCGCGTGCTCGCATTGCGTCGCCGGGGTGCTGACTCTTCGTCTGGCTTTTCAGCAATAGTTTTCTTGGGCACGGTCTGATTGAAACACTGCCACACCGTGCGGATCCTTCGGCGCGCCGCTGACTATTGCCGGACCTGGTCTGTCTCCTGCGCGGCTTCAGCCAGGAGCCTGTCCCGCACAACACGTCGAAGCGTCTTGCCGATCAGTGACTTTGGCATCTCGTTTATTGCTACCACGCGACGGGGCACCTTGTATGCCGTGAGGTTTTCGCGAGCGAAAGCGCGGATGGCGGATTCGTCGAGCGCAGTTCCAGTTTTCAGCACGACGGCGGCGACAACATCCTCCCCGCTGTGGCTACTGGGAAGGCCGACGACCGCGGCATCCATCACCTCCGGGTAGGCCTTAAGCGCCTCTTCAACCTCGGACGGTGACACATTGAACCCACCGGTGATGATGAGTTCCTTGATGCGGTCCACGACCCGGACGAAACCGTCACGGTCGATTGTGACGATGTCACCCGTGCGAAACCACGGCATGCCACCAGCAGGATCGGCCACGAAGACAGCAGCGGTTTCTTCCGGCTTCTTCCAGTAGCCACCAAAGACCTGGGGGCCGCGCACAATGAGTTCACCCTCGTCGCCGGGTTCCCGATCGACGGTGGGATTCTCTGGGTCGACGACCCGTACCTCCGTGCTCGGCAATGGCAGTCCGACTGTGCCGGCGCGGCGCGTGGTTGCGACCGGGTTGGCTATGAGCACGGGGGACGTTTCGGAGAGCCCGTATCCCTCCACGAGGTATCCACCGGTCAACTTTTCCCAAGGCTCGACGAGCGACTGGGCGAGCGGCATTGCACCGGAAATGGCGATCTGGATGCCAGCGAGCGAAACACCGCTGGCCGCGGCAGCCTCCATCAGCCGTTCGTAAATTGGTGGCACAGCGGGGAAGAAGGTTGGCGGGCGCTTGCGGAGCACCTTGAGTACGAGTTGCGGATCAAACTTGGGAAAGAGCACGAGGCGTGACCCCATACTGGTCGCGAACGCGAGGCAGAGCGTGAGGCCGTAGGCGTGGAACATGGGAAGCACCGCGTAGACCACAGAGGTCCCACGTTCGATTTCCGGTACCCAGGCCCGCGCCTGTGCAGCGTTCGCGCACAGGTTCAGGTGGGTCAGGGTTGCACCCTTCGGGTGGCCGGTTGTGCCGCTCGTGTACTGGATGACGGCCACATCGTCCGAACCAGGCCGTTCGACATCCGCGGCAATAGCTTGGCTCCTGAGCAGAGTATTCCAGCGGACAGTTCCTCTCACACGCGCCGTGAGAGTTGCGCGCGCTTTTCGGGTCTTTGCCAACGGAAGGCGCAGGGCGATGCGGGTGATAAGCGGCATTGCGCGCGTGATGTCCACTGACAGAATCGTTGTGACGTTGACGTCTGGCGGAAACGCCTGAATGGTCTCCACCACCTTGTTCCACGCGATAACCACTGTGGCGCGGTGGTCTTCGAACTGGTGTCGGAGCTCCCGCGGCGTGTAGAGCGGATTGTGCTCGACCACAATCGCCCCGAGCCGCAGAACCGCGTAAAACGCGACGATGTGTTGCGGGACATTCGGCAACACGATCGCCACGGTGTCGCCGCGCTTAACGCCCAGCGCACGAAGGCTCTCAGCCACACGTGAAACTTGCTCGCCGAGTTCACGGTATTTCGTCGTGGCTCCGAAGAATTCGAGCGCGGCGTTGTCTGGGTATGCAGCTGTGGCCGTTTCCAGCAGGTCGTACAGTGAACCGGTCTGCGGCTCGATGTCGTCGGGAACACCGGGCGCGTAGCTGTCCAGCCAGGGGCGGGGAGTAGAGATTCTCACATGGCAACTCTACGTTTCTCCCCGACTGGAGCTTTAACTGGCGCGCTTGCGCGGTTTCTGGAGCTCAGCGCTGACCATCCACGCATACTGTTCGAGCATCTGAATCACCTTGTGCAGGATGTCCGCACTGGTCGGATCGGCTTCATCGACCTCGTCGTGCACGCGACGACAGGTGGACGCCGCTGCCTCAAGACGCTTGGTGATCAGACCGACGACATCCGAGGTTTCTAGCTGGTCCGGTGGCAGCTTCGGCAGCGTGGTGGTCTTGCTCACTATTTCTGAGCGACCATCTGGCATTACCTCAAGAGCCCGCATCCGCTCGGCGACTTCGTCGGACAACGCGCGGGACGCGGCGATGATCTCGTCAAGCTGCAGGTGCATGTCGCGGAAGTTCTTGCCCACGACGTTCCAGTGCGCTTGTTTGCCCTGAATGCCCAGTTCAATTAAATCGACGAGTACGGCCTGCAGATTGTCGGATAACTTCTTGTCTGCCTTCATGCGATTCTCCTTGGAATTGTCGTGTAAACCTCGCGGCTTAGTCTTGTCAGCCTACGGCGTAGTGACCCCCCGAACGGGGGTAGTAACGGCTCTTTCAGCGTTTTTGAAGCAGGCATTCAGGCACGAGGAGAGCACACTGGTGTGATGGAATACACGCGACTGGGCACCAGCGGCCTAGAGATTTCTGCTGTCACCCTCGGCTGCATGAGTTATGGCGACCCGGCCAGGGGTAACCATCCGTGGAGCCTGCCGGAAGAGCAGAGTCGACCGTTTATCCGCCGCGCGCTCGAACTCGGCATTTCGACGTTTGATACCGCCAACGTGTACTCGAACGGATCGAGCGAGGAGATCGTAGGTCGGGCGCTCGGCGAGTACGCCAAGCGTGACGAAATCGTCATCGCGACCAAGGTGCACGGTGTCATGCGGCCGGGACCGAACGGTGGAGGCCTTAGCCGGGGGCACATCATGAATCAGATTGATGCGAGCCTGCGGCGCCTCGGAACCGACTACGTCGACGTGTACCAGATCCATCGTTGGGATCCGGAGGTACCGATCGAAGAGACCATGGAAGCGCTTCACGACATCGTGAAGGCGGGTAAGGCGAGGTATATCGGGGCGTCGTCAATGTTCGCCTGGCAGTTCGCCACAGCTCAGCACGCGGCCGACCTGAATGGGTGGACCCGCTTCGTCTCCATGCAAGACCAATACAGTCTGCTCAGTAGGGAGGAAGAGCGGGAGATGCACCCGTACTGCCTCGACCAGGGCATTGGGGTGCTGCCATGGAGCCCTCTTGCCAGGGGAAAGCTGACGCGGGATTGGGATGCGGGCACGGCACGGTCGGAGTCCGACATGTTCGGTCAGACCCTGTATCGGCAGGCAGAGGAATCGGACCGGCAGGTGGTAGCAGCCGTGGCATCCGTCGCTCGTGACCGCGGCGTCTCCCGCGCACAGGTCGCGCTCGCCTGGGTCTTGCAACAGCCAGCCGTCACCTCACCGATCGTCGGCGCAACGAGGCTCGAGCACCTCGACGATGCGGTTGCCGCGGTCGAGCTGCGGTTGACGGATGCCGAGCTCGCGCGTCTGAGCGCACACTACGTTCCCCATGCTCCAGAGGGTTTCTAGCCGAGTCTGAGCACTGTCTTCACCGTAGTGTCGGAGTGTGTTCAGCACCTCGGCCATTTTCGTCCCGCTCGTGGCAGGACTCGGTCTCGGCTTGTCCCTCATTGTCGCGATCGGCGCCCAAAACGCGTTTGTGCTGCGGCAGGGGATCAGAGCGCAGCATGTTCTCGTCGTCGTGGCGTTGTGTGCCCTCTCGGACCTAATGTTGATATTCTTGGGAATCAGCGGTGTCGGATTCGTGATCGGGCGCTTTCCCGTCGTGCTCGTGGTCATTCGCTGGCTCGGAGCTGCATTTCTTGTCAGCTACGGACTTCTCGCGGCGAGGCGGGCCTTTCTTGGCAGCCGGCTCGTGGTCGAGGGCGATGGCGACGGCCCATCCCGGCGCAGCGTCGTGCTGACCGTGCTTGCTCTCACCTGGCTCAACCCACACGTCTATCTCGACACCGTGTTGCTGCTGGGCGCGGTCGCGAACACTCACGGGGATGTAGGACGCTGGTGGTTTGGTGCCGGTGCGGGGGTCGCGAGCATCATGTGGTTCACGGCCCTCGGGTTCGGGGCTCGTTTGCTTGCCGGTGTCTTCGCCAAGCCGCTCGCCTGGCGAGTCCTCGACGCGGTCATCGCCGCCACCATGATTGTGCTCGGTGTCAGCCTCGTGGCGCGGCCCTAGGCGCGGCGATCGTCGCGCCCGGTGACCGCGAGCAGTCTCGACTGCAGAGGGGCGTCATCCGCGAGCCTCACGGGCAGCGCGTAGAGTCCGCTCGCAGAAAGCGTTTCCTTCTGTGGCTCGAACACGGTCCAGACCGCTTCGATAAGTGCGGGGTCAATGGACTCGTCTGCGCCGGTAGCCCTAGCCAGATCCCAGGCGTGGATTGTGACGTCGCTGGTTTGCTCGCGCAGGTAATCCAGAACAGGAACGGTGTCGTAGGAGAGGCGCACACGTGTGCCTGGCTTCGCCTCATCCCAGGCTGCTGTCGCCGCGAGAGAGTAGAGGCGCCACTCCGCGCGGAGGTCGTCGCTGAGGCGGCCGAGGTGCCGCTTCGCCTGCTGGACAGTGCGACCAGCGAGCAACTGCGGTACCCACTGCTGCTCCTGCACCACATGGGTCACGAGCATCCGCACGTTCCACTCGGTGTCTGGTGTCGGCGCGTCCCAGTCGGTGACTGCCTGCAGCGCTCGTGCGAACTCGCGGTGTGCCTGCTTCTGAAGGACCAGCCAGTCATACGCGTCGTCGGAGCTCACCATAGTTCTCCCATTCTCCGCCTGTGGGGCCATGCTGCCAGAAGTGACGCGAAGCTGGGGCACAATCCCCGGTGTTGGTCACGAAGTGGTGCCAGAGAGTGACGTCCGCCAATGTCGACCGCGTGATGAGAATGGTGGTCATTCCCGACTAGGGGAATCGCTGGCACCGTGCGCGGGACGTTCCTAGAGTGGGTAGTGACCATGACTGAGCCACGCCACCACACTCACGGCCACGACTACGCCACAAACCTTCAGAACCGGTCACGCTTGTGGACGGCGATCGCGATTGTCGCGGTTGTGCTCGTAGTCGAGGTACTCGGGGCCATCGTGTCTGGGTCGCTTGCGCTATTCGCGGACGCCGGCCACATGCTCTCGGACCTGACCGGACTTCTCGTTGCTCTCTTCGCCACGATCGTCGCGGCTCGCCCCGCCACCGACCGCCAGACTTTTGGCAGCCGCCGTGCAGAAGTATTTGGGGCGATGATCAACGGACTCATCCTGCTCGTAGTTGTCATCGTCATCGTCATCGAAGCCGTGCAGCGGCTGGTTGGCCCACCGTCTGGTGTGCAGGGTGGGCTCATGCTCGCCGTCGCGATCATCGGCGCCGTTGCGAACACGGCTGCGCTCCTTGTGCTGCGGGGAGGCGCGCGCGACTCCATCAACATGCGCGGCGCCTACCTCGAGGTGCTCGGGGACCTGGTCGGATCCGTTGCCGTCATTGTGGCGGCCATTGTCATCCTTGTCACCGGCTTCGAACGGGCGGATGCCATCGCCTCACTTGCCATTGCTGCGCTCATCCTGCCGAGGGCGGTTGCACTGCTGCGGGATGTGTTGCGGGTGCTCAGCCAGAGCGCACCGAGAGGAACGGATGTCACCCTCATCCGCGAACACGTCCTCAGCAAGGAGGGCGTGGTCTCGATCCACGACGTACACGTCTGGTCGATTACGCCTGGTGCGAACGTCTTTTCGGCGCATGTCGTGGTGGAGCCTGATGTCTTCAGGGAGGGCAGGACCGACCAGCTGCTGGACTCGCTGTGCGACTGCCTTGCCGAACACTTCGATGTCGCCCACTCGACGTTCCAGCTGGAACCCGCCGAGCACGCCGATCACGAGGCGGAACAGCACCGCTGACGGCGAAGTTGGCTAGCAGTAGGCGGGAAAGGGGCCACACGCGAGCGCGGCCCCTCCCGTATTTCTCGGTCGGATCTACTTCTCGAGGATGACTTGCAGGTCGAGGTTAATGGTCACGTCGTCACCCAGGGTAAAGCCGCCCGCCTCAAGCGCCGCGTTCCAGCTGACGCCGAAGTCGTGACGGTTGATCTTGGTGGATGCGGTGGCACCCGCCTTGAGCCGGCCGTAGCCGTCGGTGACCGTTCCACCGAACTCGCCGTTCAGAGTTACCGGCAGGGTGACCCCGCGCAGGGTGAGGTCACCGTCGACGGTGAAGTCGTCGTTGCCGCTCAGGTTAATCGACGTGGAACGGAAGATGAGCTGGGGGTGTTGTTCAACGAGAAAGAAGTCGCTCGTGCGCAGGTGGTTGTCACGGGCTTCCTGCCCGGTATTGACGGATGCCACATCGATAATGGCCTCGATAGTTGAGTCCTTGGGATCTTGTGCCGTGACAATCGTGGTTTCGAACTTCTCGAACTTGCCGCGTACCTTGCTAATTTTCATGTGTTTCACAGTGAATGAGACTTCGGAATGGGCGGGGTCGAGGGTCCAGGTTCCGACTCTGTAGTCAGGATGAATGTCTATAAGGTTTCTCATACTTCATGCAAGCGCATGGAAACTGCGATTATTCCGCCTCTACCGGAATGGACGTACCACGGTATTCTCGTGCGATGAAATACGTCGCACTCTTGCGCGGAATCAATGTCGGCGCTGCGAAGGCCGTGGCCATGGCTGAACTCGCGAGCGTGTTTGGCGGTCTGGGGTTCACCGACGTAAAGACGCTGCTGCGGAGTGGAAACGTGGTGTTCAACACTGACGACGTGTTGTCGGCGGATGCCGCAACCGCCATAGAGGCCGCCGTGCTCGTGGCCACCGGAGTGCAGTCGAGCGTTCTCGTGCTTGACGCGGCGGCGTTCTTGGCCATCGCCGACGCTGACCCACTGCACGGTACCGACCCACTGCACTCGATCGCGACAGACGGCTCAAAGTCATTCGTGACGTTCGTCTCGCCAATGCCTGACTCCGTGGAGGTACCAGATGCCGCGGTGCTGCACCCGGAAGTCTTGCGGCTCGGCGAGAACGCGATATACCAGTGGATTCCCGACGGCAGCCTGCGGACCAAAGTGCCCAGGTCATTTTGGAAGCAGTTTCCGGGGGTGGTGACCGCGCGCAACTGGAACACGGTGGTCAAGATCACGGAGCTGCTCAATCCCCCGTGAGTATCGGCAAGCCGGGTATGTGGGTATAACAGAGGATTGCTTGCGTCGTGCACAGGGAAAATGGAGCTTAAGCCGCTTTAATCCTCGAAGAGAAACAAGGCGACAGCCTTTCCCTCGGTGAGTTGATTCCGCCGACTGGGTTGCTGTTCGTGCTCAGTGCCCCGCCAAAGCCGGAGCGCCACTTCCGCCGCTCGATGACGCGCGGAGAACTTTTCCCACGCAACCTGCCGTGCGCGACACACTCGGAGACTTTCGACACTTGCCTCAACCAACTCTGCCCGCGCCCGCATCCATAAGACCCACGATGGCTGGTGTGCCTCTTCCCGCGTTGAGCCGACGCTCTGTGCGAAACCTGCGTCAGCTGAACACCCTTCGTTCGCTACAGCGGTTCATCGCGCTCACGTCCGCGGTATTCGTGGTGATGCTCGGGGCAGGCTACGGCATCCCCGCCTATGCGAACGCTGTTACCCCAGAACCCACGCCGCCCGCGGTACAAACGCTCACCGTGCCAGCGGATGCTGTGGCGGCGACGGCCGTCCGCGACGGCTATACCGTCACCGATCCGCCTCCCCTGCAGTGGCCCGTACCCAGTGGAACCAAGATTGCCGACGGGTTTGGGCCTCGGATTGCGCCATGCGACGGGTGTTCGACCTTCCATGAAGGCGTCGACTTCGACGCCGGATATGGCGCACAGGTGCATGCACTTGCGGCTGGTGTGGTCGTGGAAACCACCAGTCCTGGCCACAGCGCACTCGGAGTTCACGTGGTGATCCAGCATCTCATTGACGGACAGGCCGTGACGAGCGTCTATGGGCACATGCAGACCGGCTCGATGCGACTCACGGTCGGTGACATCGTTGCCGTCGGACAAGTCGTCGGACTCGTCGGGAGCACTGGAGCGAGCACGGGAGTGCACCTTCACTTCGAAATTCATCCAGCGGGACACACTGCGGTAAACCCGCTGCGCTGGATGCACGCGCGCCTGGGCTGACCGACGCCTGGGCTGACCGACGCCTGGGCCGACCGGAACCGAACTGACCATTGAGTGCCTGGGCTGTCGAATGCAATGAGCGGCGAGGGTGGAGTGCTTCTCGGTGGCGCGGGTTAGCCTCAATGCATGGGCAGACAGGACGGCAGCCAGCGGCAGGTGAGCGCCGCATCCGTCGACAGCAGTTCAGCCACGATTCTGCACGTCGACCTGGACGCCTTTTTCGCCTCCGTTGAGCTGCTCGACCGACCGGAATTGGTGAACGTTCCCGTCGTCGTGGCTGGCAAGTCTGCCAGGTCGGTTGTCACCGCCGCCAACTACCCCGCGCGCAAGTTTGGGGTTCGCTCAGCGATTCCGCTCGCGCGAGCGATGCGTCTCTGCCCGCAGGCGATCGTCCTCGAACCCCACTTTGAAAAATACCGACACTATTCGCAGCAGGTGATGTCGATCTTTGACGACGTGACCCCGATCGTCGAGCGCCTCGGTATTGATGAGGCGTTTCTGGATGTCGCAGGTGCCCGGAGTCTGCTTGGCTCGCCCGCAGAAGTCGGCGCCCTACTCCGCGCTCGCGTGCGCGAGGAGACCAGACTCAACTGCTCGGTCGGAGCTGCCGCAACCAAGTTCGTGGCAAAGCTCGCTTCCGGGCGGGCGAAGCCGGACGGCATGCTCGTGGTGCCGAAGGAGGGGACGCTCGCGTTTCTGCACCCGCTTCCGGCGAGTGCGCTGTGGGGCGTCGGCGCTGCGATGGAGGAGTCCCTCACCAGGCGCGGCCTGCACACGATCGGCGATATTGCCGCGACGCCGCTTTCCGTGCTTCAACGGGCAGTTGGAGAGGCATCCGGGCGCAAACTACATGAGCTCTCCAACGGCATCGATCCGCGGGTGGTGACCACCGCTGTGATCGAAAAAAGCGTCGGGCACGAGATGACCTTTGAGACGGACGTGACCGACGCAGAGTTGTTGCGCAGAGAACTGCTGCGCCAGGCAAACGCGGTCGCGGTTCGTCTTCGTGCCGGAGGTCTCGTGGGCCGTACCGTCATGCTCAAGCTGCGGTTCTCCGACTTCCGCACCATCACCCGCTCACACACGCTGCCCGAGCCAACAGATCTTGGCCGCCGCATCTACGAGGAAGCCAGGACGATCTACGAAGGCCTCGGAACGAGCGAGCCAATACGGCTTATTGGCGTGCGGATGGAGCAGCTGGCACCCACGGGTGGCCAGCAGCTCGGGTTATGGGAGACGGATGACGGTTGGCGCGAGGCTGAAGGCACCATGGATGCTGTCAGCGCTCGCTTTGGTCGCGGTGCGCTTGGTCCGGCCTCGCTGCTGAAGACCAAGGCTCCCAGAGGCGATGCGCAGAATGCCCATCGCATCGACTACTGAGCCAGCGTCTCACTGGCCGAGCCGGTCGCGAAGGAACTCGACGACCCGCGCCCGGGCTACGAGCGCAGAGTGCCCTGGGATCTCGCGTATCTCGGTCGTGAGCACGGAGTGTGCGGACTTGGTGAATCCGTCAGGATTCCCGGGTGTCGAGTCGAGTTGGATAATCTCGAACGCATCGCCAAGACGTGACTTCAGCGTATCGAACCGTGCGCGTGGCGAGCTCGCATCCTCGCTGAATCTCAGGCCGATAGCACACACCGCGCCATCGTTCGCACGGTGGGCAATCCGGTCAAACTCCTCTACCGACATGCCGGGGTCCAGCTGCCGTGCTCGCCCCAGCGGAAACGGGACGGCAGGCTGGCTGAGGATCGAAGCGACCACTGATTCGTCTACCGCTGTGGCGAGGGCGAACCCGCCCGTGAAGCACATTCCGATGACTCCGACGCCAACCCCGGGGGTGCGCGATGCCAGGTCGGCCGCCACCGCGCGGAGGAAGGCCGTGATGGGCCTGTGCGCGTTCGTGGCGAATGCGCGGAATTCAGTCGAAACGCAGAGCCGGGTCACCACCCGTGCGGCGTACCCGATAGTGAGTGCCTTACCCGGTGTACCAAACGGCGACGGTACGACCACAGTGAAGCCCTCCGCCACGAGATGCTCGGCGAGGCCAAGAACCTCCGGAGTGATGCCAGGGATCTCGGGAATCAGAACGACGCCGGGCCCTGAGCCCTTCTCGAAACAGTCGTGAGTCAGGCCCGCTCCGGTAAAAGACGTGCGAGTCCAGCCTGTAAGAGTCGATGTCGGAGCGCTACTGGTCACGTGCGTCACTCACGGCGAGGATGGTGGCCGAGTGTGCCGAAAGGGTAATGGTGGCATCGTCCAGGATGATCCCCGCATGTGTTGCCAGTAGGATCTCGCGCGGCCGCGATTGTGGCCAGCGCACGGTATTTGCATCGTCAGAGAAGTTCACGAGGAGTGAAACGGTTTCGCGGTGCAGTACGAGCCAGCGCTCGCTTTCATCACACTCGACTGCAAGGCGAGTGAAGCGTGGATCGGTAAGTTCCGGGCGGATGCGGCGCAACTGTGCCAGCGCCCTATATAGCACGAGGAGCTTCGCGTGGTCTCCGGTTTCCAGCTCGGACCAATCAAGGCGTGACCGCTCGAAGGTAGCGGGCTCCTGTGGGTCCGGAACGACAGCCGGGTCCCATCCCATCTTCTCAAACTCGGCGATGCGGCCCTTAGCCGTCGCTGTACCGAGTTCTTGCTCTGGGTGGGAGGTGAAAAATTGCCACGGTGTCGACGCGCCCCATTCCTCTCCCATAAACACCATGGGGGTGAAAGGGCCGGCGAGGGTGAGTACCGCCGCAATCGCGAGTCCGCCGTAGCCGAGCGATGCCGCGAGCCGATCGCCCTCGGCGCGGTTTCCTATCTGATCGTGGTTCTGGTTCGCCACCACCAAACGCCAACTGGGCATTGTTGTGACGTCAATCTGATAGCCGTGGTCTCGCTCGCGGAAGGACGAGTATGTTCCGTCATGGAAGAAGCCCCTGGTGAGTACTTTCTCCAGAGACCCGAGCGCCGAAAAGTCGGCGTAATAACCGGTTGTCTCGCCGGTGAGCGCCACATGCAGTGCGTGATGGAAGTCATCGCTCCACTGGGCCGATATTCCGTAACCGCCAGCTTCCCTCGGGGTCACCAGCTTGGGGTCATTGAGATCGGACTCCGCGATGAGAGTCAGGGGGCGTCCCAGAAAGGCGCTCAACGCATCCGTCTCCTCCGCAAGCTCCTGCAGGATGTGCGTCTCGCTCGTGTCGACAAGCGCATGCACGGCATCGAGCCTGAGCCCATCGACGTGGTAGTCGCGCAGCCACATGAGCGCGTTGTCGATGACGTAGCGACGCACCTCAGGCGAGTCGAGGTTGATCGAGGACCCCCACGTGTTCTCACTGTCGCCGCGCAGATAGGGACCAAAGCGCGGGAGGTAGTTGCCACTTGGTCCGAGGTGGTTGTATACGACGTCCTGAAGTACAGCGAGGCCGCGCGCGTGGCAGGCGTCAACAAAACGTTGGTACGCCACTGGCCCGCCGTAGCTCTCCTGTACGGCAAACCAGAGCACACCGTCGTAACCCCAGTTGTGTATGCCGTTGAAGGCATTGACTGGCAACAGCTCCACGAATGCAACACCGAGTGACACGAGGTGGTCGAGGCGGTCAATGGCCGAATCGAGCGTTCCTTCCGGTGTGAATGTGCCGATGTGCAGCTCGTAGACGATTCCGCCTGCGAGCTGGCGGCCGGTCCAGTCGTGATCGCTCCAGAGGAAGTCGTTCGGGTTGAAGCTGCGGGTAAGCCCGTGCACAGAATCCGGCTGCCTCCGGGAACGCGGATCGGGAAGTGGGGAATCATCGTCGTCTAGCAGGAAGCCGTAGTCGCTGTCGGCCCGCGCAGAGACCTCGGCGCTCCAGTAACCACCCTCGCCAACGGACATTGGATGCCGTGTGCCGTCGAGCAGCAACGTCAACTTCTGCGCGTTCGGTGCCCACACCTCAAAGGTGCTCATGCGATGCCCTCCACAGGCTCGAACGCGGCGTTAGGAACCAGTAGAGCGACCGGATAGCGCTCGAGCAACTCGGCAACCGAAAGCTCGCCGCCTGCGAACTCGCGGCCGGTGAGCACGTCCGTCACCGGGCGACCAGCGAGCAGGATGACGGTGTCTTGCCAGCCGCCCTCCGCAGCGAGACCGAGAGGCAGCCTGGTGGCCACAGTCACGGCGTCGCCCCGATCGAACGCGATGACGTGCGAAGCGGCAGCACCGACGGCATGCACTGCTGCATAACGCGAAAACAGTTCCGGACGGTCGCGGCGCAGGCGCAACGCGCGCGACGTCACGAGGAGTTTCACTGCACCAGACTCGTCAACCGGCGGGAGCTGACCGGCGTCGATCAGTTCGAGATACATCCGCCTTAGCGTAAAGTCGACCGGTCTGCGATTGTCAGGGTCGACCAGCGACGTCTCCCAGAGTTCACTACCCTGGTAAACGTCGGGGATTCCTGGTGCGGTCAGCTGGATCAGTTTGGCTGCAAGTGAGTTGCTCCAGCCCGCTTCGGTCACGCGGTTGAGTAGTCCGTTCAGAAGCTCGACCACATGCGGGTTATCGAATGCGGCGTCGATGAGGCCGTGCATCCGCTGTTCGAACTCTTCCTGGGGCGCATCCCACCTGGTGGAGGTGCCCGCTTCTCGCGCCGCCTTCTCTGCATAGGCATGCAGGCGTTCGCGACTGGCGGGCCATGCGCCGATGATCGCCTCCCACAGCAGCGCCTCGAGCGGGCCGTCGTGCAGAGGAACCGCCTCACGGAGCGCGTTCAGTGCAGCTTCCCACTCAAGCGGAATCTCGGCAAGAACCGTGATCCTGGCACGAACGTCCTCTCCGCGCTTGGTATCGTGTGTCGACAGCGTCGTCAGAGCGGCAGGGAACGCCGCTTGCCGTATTTGCTGGCGGCGGTGAAACTCATCGATTTCAATCGAGAACTCTGCCGGATCTGCGCCGACTTCGGTGAGCGAGCCGAGCCTGCTATAGCGGTAAAAAGCTGTGTCTTCGACCCCCTTCGCCATGACCATTCCAGAGGTCTGCTGGAAACGGATGGCGGCCGGATGCGACGGGTCGCTCAGGATCGGCAGAAGCGCGTCGACTTTATCCGCAAGATCGGTCCGGTGTTCTTTCGCGAGCTCGGCAGCCCTGTACAGGTGTTCGATTCCGAGCGGCAGATAGGAGCGATAGACGGGGAAGCACGCCAGCAACTCGGCGATGGCGTCCGCACTGTCACCGAGACCGCTCTCGCGTTCAAGTCGCAGGACTTCACTGCGAAGAATGCCATCCGCGATGCCACGCTTTGTTTCGTGGATGAGCCAACTCCAGGAGACCGGATCCGCGCTCCCGCGCAGAGTGGAATCGAGTTGATCGATGGCCGCGCGTCCAGCGGAATCGACGAGGATTCGATCGATGTCTGCCAGCGCGTCGTAACCAGTTGTTCCCGCGGTGGCCCACGACGTCGGCAGCTGCTCGTCACCCTCGAGAATCTTTTCGACCAGAACGTAGCTGTCCGCTGTGGCCGCCGCAAGCCGGTCAAGATATCCGCCGGGGTCGGCGAGCCCGTCAGGATGGTCAACTCGCAGTCCGTCGGCGAGGCCCTCCTTAATCCAGCGGATGATTTCAGTGTGTGACTCATCGAAAACCCAAGGCTCTTCGACGCGGATCGCGGCCAAGCTGTTCACGGCAAAAAAGCGGCGATAATTGAGTTCGGCGTCCGCCCTGCGCCAGTTAATCAGCTCATAATGCTGGCGAGAGTGCACTTCGATCGGCGAGGCACCATCATCTGAGGTGCCCGCGGCGATCGGGAATCGGTTATCGAAGTAACGGAGTTCTCCGTCAACAATGGCCAAGTCGTCGAGTGAATCGTCGCCGAGTACCGGAATGCGCACCTTTCCGCCGCCGAAATCCCAGTCGACGTCGAACGCCTCCGCAAAACGCGATGTGCGACCATGGCTGAGCAGATCCCACCACCAGGTATTCGCGGCCGGGGTCGCGACGCCCATGTGGTTTGGCACGATGTCGACCAAGATTCCGAGGCCGAACTCGCGCGCGGCAGCCGATGTCTTGTCTAGGCCTTCAGAACCGCCGCGCACTGGGTCGATCTGACTGTGATCCACTACGTCGTAGCCATGATCAGAACCGGCTTCGGCCTTGAGGATGGGCGAGAGGTAAAGCCAGTCCGCGCCAAGAAGATGCACGTAACTCGCGGCGTCTGCGGCTTTGAACAGGTCGAAGCCCTCGCGAATCTGCAAGCGGTAGGTAGAAAGCGGTAAGCGCATCATCCCTCCTCCGGCACTGCGGACGTTGCAGCTCCGCCGTTGGCCAACGCAGTGAGGGACGCTGCAACCGAGTGGTCCGGCTCAATCTCAGCCTCGGCCCAGGCTCGCAACACGAGCAGTGATTTAGCTTCGACCATGATGCGTTCACCGGATGAGCGAGGCGATGAATCTGCTGCGAGTCCGGCGGTGTCGATTACGACCTCCCAGGACGGCGAATACTCTTCCGCCGGGAGCGTGAACTCGACGCCCTCGTCGTGCGCGTTGAAGAGGAGCAAAAAGTTAACGTCGACAATGCGTTCGCCGCGGCCGTCCCTGCCCGGAATACCCTCTCCGTCGAGGAAGACGCCGATCGACCGGCCAAAGCCTGCCTCCCAGTCCTCCGGCCCCATCTCCTCAGCCGACGGTGTGAACCAGGCGATGTCTGGCAGCGGTTCACCCGCCGCGCGTCGCACAGGCCTGCCGTCGAAGAATTGTTTCCGCCGGAAGGTTGGATGCTCGTTGCGCAGTCGAGCGACAGCCGCAGTGAACTCCACTAGGGGTTGATCCGCCGTGTCCCAGTGCACCCAGGAGAGCTCGGAATCCTGCGCATAGGTGTTGTTGTTGCCCTGCTGGGTGCGTCCGAGTTCGTCCCCGTGCAGGATCATCGGCACGCCCTGAGACAGCAGCAGTGTTGCCAGGAAGTTCCTCTGCTGCCTCGCTCGCAGTGAGAGGACGGCAGGGTCATCCGTTGGTCCTTCGTCTCCGGAGTTCCAGGAACGGTTGTGGGATTCGCCGTCGTTATTGTCTTCGCCGTTAGCCTCGTTGTGCTTCTCGTTGTACGAGACGAGGTCTGCGAGCGTGAATCCGTCGTGTGCGGTGACGAAGTTGATGGATGCGACCGGCCGCCGCCCGTCCCGCTCGTACAGGTCGGCCGATCCGGTGAGCCGGGAGGCAAATTCTTCGAGCGTCGACGGCTCTCCTCGCCAAAAGTCCCGCACGGTGTCACGGTATTTGCCGTTCCACTCCGTCCACTGGGGGGGAAAATTGCCCACCTGATAGCCACCGGGTCCGACATCCCACGGCTCCGCAATGAGTTTCACCTGCGAAACGACCGGATCCTGTTGCACGAGTTCGAAGAAGGTCGACAGCTTGTCGACGTCGTAGAACTCTCGGGCGAGCGTGGATGCGAGGTCGAACCGGAAGCCGTCGACGTGCATCTCGATGACCCAGTAGCGCAGGCTGTCCATGATGAGTTGCAGCGAGTGCGGATGCCGCACGTTGAACGAGTTTCCCGTGCCCGTGTAGTCCATGTAGTACTCGGGCTCGTCGTCCACGAGCCGGTAGTACGCGCCGTTGTCGATGCCCTTGAACGAGAGGGTCGGACCGAGATGGTTTCCCTCCGCGGTGTGGTTATAGACCACGTCGAGGATGACCTCGATGCCGGCGTTGTGCATGGCGCGCACCATGCTCTTGAACTCTTGCACCTGTTGGCCGCGATCTCCCGTGGAGGAGTAACTGTTTTGCGGCGCAAAAAAGCCGATTGTGTTGTAGCCCCAGTAATTGCGCAACCCTTTCTCCAACAGGGTCGAGTCCTGCACGAACTGGTGAACGGGCATCAACTCGATGGCCGTTGCGCCGAGCTTCTGCAAGTGGTCGATGACGGCCGGGTGCGCGATCCCTGCGTAGCTTCCTCGCTGCTCTTCAGGCACATCCGGGTGCAACTCCGTAAGCCCCTTGACGTGCGCTTCATAAATCACCGTCTCGTTGTATGGGACGCGCGGATGCCGATCGCCTGCCCAGTCGAAGAAAGGGTTGATGACGACACCAAGCATCATGTGCGGAGCAGAATCGTCGTCGTTGCGCGAGTCCGGGTCACCGAAGTCGTAGCCGAACAGTGCCGGTTCCCAATCGATATCGCCACAGGTGGCCTTGGCATACGGGTCAAGGAGGAGCTTGTTCGGATTGCAGCGCAGACCATGCTTCGGGTCGTACTGGCCGTGAACCCGATACCCGTAGCGTTGGCCAGGCTGCACCTGGGGAAGATATGCGTGCCAGACGTAGGCATCCACTTCGAGAATTTCCACCCTGGTTTCGACGTCTTCGTCGTCGATCAGGCACAGTTCGACTCTTTCGGCCGCTTCGCTGAAAAGGGCGAAGTTCGTGCCGCTTCCGTCGAACGTTGCGCCGAGCGGATAAGCCGTTCCTGGCCAGGTTTCCATCGGTTCTCCTCGAGTGGGGGGTTTAACCGTAACCCGGACGGGGCTGGTCGTTCATCTGCCGCGACGAAGTTAGTGTGGAGGGGTGACTCAAGATTCCGGTACAAGCGCAGAAGATCCCATCGACAGCCCCACCCCGTGGGTCGCTAAACAGATCAGCGATTATGTCGCCACAGATGGCAGGGAGCCCGACTTCCAAGACGGAACGCCGCTGCTTCTCCTCACCGTCAAGGGGCGCAAATCTGGTCTGTGGAAGCGCACGGCGCTCATCTGCGGCGAAGAAAACGGAAGCTACCTCGTCGTTGCGTCAATGGGTGGCGCTCCGAAGCATCCGTCCTGGTACCTGAACCTGAAGGCCAACCCCGAGGTACGAATTCAGGTGAACGAGAAGATAATGAAAGCCATTGCCCGCACGGCGACTGAAGACGAGAAGCCTGCACTGTGGGAAAAGATGGTCGGCATTTTCGGCGACTACGCCGACTATCAGAAGAAAACCGAGCGAGTGATCCCCATCGTCATCCTCGATCCCGTCCTCGATACGGTGGCCGGATAGCGGATGCGGCGCTAGACTCTGTTTCCAACACGGGAGTCCGGTGAGCCGGGCTGAGAGGAAGCTACTCCAAGCTTCGACCGTCGAACCTGATCTGGATCATGCCAGCGCAGGGAGGCATTCTCTCCGGGTTGCGTACATCCTGTTGCAGCCCACACCCGTGCCCTCTTTCACCGAAAGGGCACGACAATGCAGACAGTAATCGAAAAGCTAGGCGCCACCGCTTCGCACAGCAAGTACCGCTGGCGGGTGGTGGATATTGTCGTGGCGAGCGTGCTCGGGGTTGCCAGCGGCATCATTTTTTGGGCATGGGGTCTCGCCTGGACTCCGCTGAGCGGACTGCTCGCATTCACTCCTGGGCTCGAAGGTCTTCTCGCAGGCGGCTGGTTGTTCGCCGGAGTTCTCGGCGGTCTCGTCATCCGCAAACCGGGCGCTGCGATCTTCACTGAATTGGTGGCGGCCGTCGTCTCGGCGCTCATTGGCACCCAGTGGGGCTTCTCGGTCTTGATTTGGGGCATTATCGAGGGGCTCGGTGCTGAGCTGGTCTTCGCGATCTTCCTCTACGCCAACTGGCGCCTCTGGGGGGCACTGATCGCCGGTGCGGGTGCCGGGGTTGCCGTCGGATTGCTCGACACGAGTTTTACCAGTTATGCGGCTCTAGAGTTTGGGTACAAACTCGTCTACTTCTTCGCCGCAGTTGTCTCCGGCATCCTGCTAGCCGGATTGTTGTCATGGCTGGCGGTTCGAGGGCTCGCAAGAACCGGCGCCCTCAACCGGTTCGCTGCTGGGCGAGAGAGCATCGTCACGGTCTGACCGGTGTCTGTTTCGGATCCCCTGGTAGCCGTCACGGGTGCGCGCGTGCGTGCCCGCGACTGGAGTTGGCGGCACGCCGGACGGTCGCGGCGCGCGGTTTCCGCGCTCAGCTTCGACATTGAACCGGGGGAGAGGGTGCTGCTGCTCGGGGCTTCAGGCGCTGGCAAGTCAACCCTGCTGAGCGGTCTCGCTGGTGTGCTCGGCGGGGACGAGGAAGGCGAACAGTCCGGCGATTTACTCGTGGATGGGCGTCCGCCGATCGAATCCCGCGGCCGGATCGGGCTTGTGCTGCAGGATCCCGATTCCCAGGTTGTCCTCGCCAGAGTCGACGACGACGTGGCGTTCGGATGCGAGAATCTGGGAGTTCCGCGTGATGAGACCTGGCGCCGAGTTGGCTTTGCCCTCGCAGCGGTGGGATTGGACCTCCCTCTTGACCACCCCAGCTCGACGCTGAGCGGTGGGCAGAAGCAGCGTCTCGCGCTTGCCGGAGCGCTCGCTATGAGTCCCGGCCTGCTTCTCCTCGATGAACCGACCGCGAATCTCGATCCCGAGGGCGTCAGTGAGGTTCGCGATGCCGTTGCCCGCGCACTCGCGGACCGGACGACAACGCTCGTAGTAATCGAACACCGCGTGTCAGTCTGGACAAATCTGGTCGACCGGGTCATCGTGCTCGACCCGAGCGGCGGCATTCTTGCCGATGGCCCACCGGATCGGGTTCTCTCCGAGGAGGGGGAGCGCTTGGCTGCTGCCGGCGTGTGGGTGCCTGGATTTCCGCCTGCCCGGCCGGTGCGGCTACCCGGTGTGACCGTCAGTGGCGGTGAACTACTTCGTGCCGCTTCGCTTGGTATCGGGCGCGGGCAACGAAAGCATAG
>JBDTIM010000090.1:0-24200 GCA_039936355.1 Lacisediminihabitans sp.
GATCATCCAGCAGCACGACACCCTCGAGGTGCTCATGCTCGGTTGGATGGACAGGGAGGCTCTGCGCCGCACCCTCAGCGAGGGGAGGGTGACTTTCTGGAGCCGGTCGCGTCAGGAATATTGGCGCAAGGGCGACACGTCAGGACACGTGCAGTATGTGCGGGGCGCAGCACTGGACTGTGATGCGGACACTCTGTTGGTCTCGGTCGAGCAACTTGGTGCGGCCTGTCACACGGGTGCCCGTCGCTGTTTCGACGTCGACCCGTTAGTTCCGGTGTTCGGCATCGCACCCCAAATCGGCTTCGAGTCCCCGAGCGGCACTGGCCAAAACAGCGCGCTCTCCGGGGGTGAAATGGATGGCTGAGACCACGACGGCAGAGGGCTTCGATGAGCTTTTGGCAGGCCACCGGGTAGTGCCAGTTATCAGGGCGCTCTTCGCCGACGGTGAAACTCCCGTCGGGATTTATCGCAAACTCGCGAACGGTGCACCTGGCACATTTCTTCTTGAGTCGGCTGAGCAGGGTGGTATTTGGTCCCGATATTCGTTTATCGGTGTCTCGTCCTTCGGTGTGCTGACTCAGCGGGGGGATGCAGCCCTCTGGCTCGACTACGGACTCTCGGAGGAGCGCGCTTTCGGTCCCACGCATCCGAGCGCCCCTTTGGAAGCACTAGCTCATCTACACGAACGCTGGAAGACCCCGCCAGTTCCTGGCCACCCGCCGCTTACTGGCGGCCTGATCGGATTCATCGGCTGGGAGGCCATCCGCCAGATCGAACGACTTCCGAATATCCCAGCGGAGGATTTTTCAATCCCGGGGCAGGCGTTGAGCTTCGTCTCCGAACTCGTTGTTGTTGATCACACAACAGGTGGTGTCCTGCTCATCGCCGCGGTACTCAACGATGGCGACCACAACCCTGACGTACTCTGGGCCGGTGCACAGCAGCGACTCGACCGCATGCAGGCCAGGTTGGCACAGCCATCCGAGGCCTGGCTCGCCCAGGTGGACCTGTCAACAGTGCCGACCCCGGTCGCCCGAATTTCATCCGGTGAGTTCCACGCGGTGGTCGAGCGGGCGAAAGAGCACATCCGGGATGGCGACGTGTTCCAGGTCGTGCTGTCGCAGCGTTTCGACCACGAGATCACGGCCGACCCGATCGACGTCTACCGCGTGCTCCGGACTTTAAACCCGAGCCCGTATATGTATCTTCTGTCGCTGGTTGACGAGGCAGGTGAGCCATATTGGATCGTGGGCTCTTCACCGGAAGCTCTCGTCAAGGTCGAAGCTGGTCGGGTCTACATGCACCCGATTGCGGGGTCACGGCCCAGGGGAAGTGGCCCAGAAGAGGACCAGCAGTTCGCCGAAGATCTCCTGTCAGATCCCAAGGAACGTGCAGAGCATCTCATGCTCGTCGACCTTGCCAGAACTGACCTGTTGAAAGTCTGCGTTCCCGGCACCGTCGGCGTGAGCGAGTTCATGCAGGTCGAGCGCTTTAGCCACATCATGCACCTTGTGTCATCGGTTGAAGGTCGCTTGCGGGCGGATGCCGGGTCTTTGGAGGTATTCACGGCCACCTTCCCGGCCGGGACGCTTTCCGGGGCCCCGAAGCCGCGTGCTCTCGAAATCATCGATGAGCTCGAGGTGGCTCAGCGCGGGCTTTACGGCGGTGTTGTGGGATATTTCGGCTTCGCTGGCGACCTCGATCTTGCGATTGCTATCCGTACAACCACGATTTCGCACGGGATTGCGCGCGTGCAGGCCGGAGCCGGCCTCGTTGCCGACTCGGACCCGGAGTCGGAAGATGTTGAGGCGCACAACAAGGCCGCCGCGCCGCTGCGCGCGGTCGCGGTCGCTAACGCAATGAAGCGGGTGACGTGACAGTGTCGGCCAGACGTCTGAAGTCCAGCACACTGCTTGCCATAGTGGTTGTCAGCGGTCTCACCCTGCTGGCCTGGACGCAGATCTGGTTCACAGTCACCGTGTCCGGGACCGATACCGCTACGCCCTCGCTTTCGGTTGCAGGCAGCGTCGCAGCTCCTGCACTCTCAGCTCTGAGCCTTGCGGGACTCGCACTCGTCGCTGCGCTGGCCATCTCGGGCCCAGTGCTCCGGATGCTTTTCGGTGTTCTCGAAATGGCACTCGGTGCCGGGGTCGCCGTGTCCAGCCTCCTCGCGATCGGTTCACCAGTGGCCGCGTCTGCCTCTGCCGTGACCAAGGCTACCGGCCTGTCTGGCGAGGCATCCGTTGCGCATCTCGTGACCTCCGTGGGGCAGTCCGCGTGGCCGTGGGTCGCAGTCGCGCTCGGAGTACTTTCGGCTCTGCTCGGATTGATCGTGCTGGTGACCACTCGGCGCTGGCCTGGGTCAACGGGTCGATACCAAGCGATGAACCCCACAGAGCGCCGAGATTCTCGCAATCGGGTTTCGGACTGGGACGAGTTGAGCGGCGGAAGCGACCCTACGTCACGCTAGACTTTGGATTCAACATCCTGAAGGAGCATTGTGAGCGTCGACACATCAGATCCCGGCCACGGCAATTCGCCGGCCGCGTGGGCCGCTGTGATCATCATGCTGGTGGCATTCGCGGTCGGTACGACTGCGTTCTTCCTGGATCTGCCCGTCGTTGTCTGGGCGTCTGCGGGTCTTGCCATTGTCGGTCTTATCGTGGGCTGGGTGCTCGCGCGAGTCGGGTACGGCGTTGGCGGCGCACGGTACGTCCCCAAGGAGCACTAGCAGGGTGCTCCTCGATCTGATCGCCGGAGCTCGTGAAGATGCTTCGGCCCGCCGTTCGGTGCGCAGCCTCACAGTTGTCGAAGCCGAGGCCTTGCTACGCGCTCCGGCACTCGACGCAGTGCAGTTACTAAGACCACTCGACCGGGTCAGAATAATTGCCGAAGTCAAACGTTCCAGCCCGTCGCGTGGCCAGCTCGCTGAAATCCCTGATCCAGCTGCCCTCGCCGTTTCTTACCAAACCGGGGGAGCAAGCGCCATCAGCGTGCTCACTGAGGGCCGCAGATTCGGTGGATCCCTCGCCGATCTTGAGGCGGTGCGTTCAGCAGTCGAGCTCCCGGTGTTGCGGAAGGATTTCATTACGGAGCCGTACCAGGTCTTCGAGGCGCGTGCGGCCGGTGCCGACATCGTGTTACTCATCGTCGCAGCTCTGGGACAGGTCGCCCTCGCCGAGCTCCACGCGCTTGTTTCGGGGCTCGGGATGGCCGCATTGGTTGAAACGCATAGTGCTGATGAGGTGTCCAGGGCGCTCGACATCGGGGCAAACCTGGTTGGAGTGAACGCCCGCAACCTCAACACTTTCGAGCTTGACCAGAACCTGTTCGGGAGTCTGGCCGATCACATCCCGTCCGGAGTCATTCGCGTCGCGGAGTCGGCCGTCACCTCTCCCGCAGATGTCGCCCACTACCGTCAGGCTGGCGCAGACGTCGTCCTCGTTGGTGAGGCGCTGGTCATCAACGGTGACCCTGTCAACACGCTCCACCAGTTTTTGGCCTCCTGATGGAGCTACGAGATGAGAAGGGTCCGTACTTCGGTGAGTACGGCGGGCGTCACATGCCCGAGCCCTTGGTAGCCGCCATTGACGAGATCACTGCAGCATACGAGTCGTCGAAGACCGATCCTGTTTTTCAGGCTGAGCTGGCCGAACTTCATCGCAGCTACACCGGGCGACCGTCGATCATCACCGAAGTGCCGAGGTTCGCGGAACACGCCGGTGGTGCACGGATCATACTGAAGCGTGAAGACCTAAACCATACTGGTTCTCACAAAATCAACAATGTGCTCGGCCAGGCGCTTCTTACCAAACGGCTCGGTAAGACCAGGGTCATCGCAGAAACCGGTGCGGGTCAGCACGGAGTCGCTACGGCGACAGCTGCCGCGCTCTTCGGGTTCGACTGCACCATCTTCATGGGCGAGGTCGATACTGAACGACAAGCCCTCAACGTGGCGCGCATGCGTCTTCTCGGTGCCGAGGTGGTGCCCGTCACGACGGGGTCGAGAACGCTCAAAGATGCGATCAACGAGGCGTATCGCGAGTGGGTGACGTCGGTAGAGACCACCAACTACATCTTCGGCACTGCAGCCGGTCCGCACCCGTTTCCGGAGATGGTGCGCAATTTTCAGAAAATCATCGGTGAAGAGGCACGCGAGCAGGTCCTTGCGCTCACCGGGCGACTCCCGGATGCTGTAGCGGCGTGCGTCGGTGGTGGTTCGAATGCAATTGGCATCTTCCACGCCTTCCTCGATGACCCGAGTGTGCGCCTGTACGGGTTCGAAGCCGCAGGAGACGGTATCGACACGAACCGTCATGCAGCTTCTATTGAGCGCGGTCGGCCGGGCATACTGCATGGTTCGCGCACCTATGTGCTCCAGGATGAGGACGGGCAGACCATCGAGTCGCACTCGATCTCTGCTGGACTCGATTATCCCGGGGTTGGCCCCGAGCATGCGTGGCTCTCAGACATCGGCAGGGCGCAATATCTGCCTGCTTCGGACAGCGAGGCTATGGAAGCACTGCGATTGCTCAGCCGGACGGAGGGCATCATCCCCGCGATTGAATCGGCGCACGCTCTGGCCGGTGCTCTGCGTCTTGGGCGAGAGCTTGGTCAGGACTCGATCATTCTGGTGAACCTCAGCGGGCGCGGCGACAAGGACATGGAAACCGCTGGCGCCTACTTCGATCTGCTTGACACGCACAAGTGAGCCAGGTTGAAGCGGCGATAGCCGCACGAACGAGCGCGGGTAGCGGAGCCCTCATCGGCTATCTTCCGCTCGGCTTTCCCGATCTTGCTACAAGTATCGACGCGGCTGTGGCCCTGGTTGAGAACGGCGTCGATGTTCTCGAGCTTGGCTTGCCATATTCCGACCCCGTGATGGATGGTCCCGTCATCCAAAAGGCGACGCAGGTATCACTGGCCGGCGGGTTCCGACTTCATCATGCATTCGAGGCCGTTGCGGCCATCCGGACACAAGTCGACGCACCAGTGCTGTTGATGACGTATTGGAATCCTGTCGTCCAATTCGGGATTGACCGTTTCGCCGACGAACTGGTGGCAGCAGGGGGAGCCGGGCTCATCACGCCTGACCTCATCCCAGATGAGGCCGGGCAGTGGCTCGCAACCTCGGAGCGTACAGGGCTCGATCGGGTGTTCCTTGCCGCGCCATCGTCGACGGATTCCCGCCTGGTGACCGCCGTGTCGCTCAGTCGTGGCTTTGTCTATGCGGTGTCCACAATGGGGATCACGGGAGCTAGGTCAGACGTCGACACCGCGGCTAGGACCCTTATTACGCGTCTTCGCACCGCCGGTGCCACGAGCGCCTGCGTTGGACTTGGTATCTCCACGGCGGACCAGGTTCGCGAGGTACTCGAGTACGCGGATGGTGCGATCGTGGGCTCGGCCCTCGTGAAGGCGCTTGCCGATGGTGGCGTTGAGGCGGTCGGTCGCACGGCCGCGCTGCTCGCGACCGGCACTGTTCTGAAGTAGTTTCTCGCAGCGTTGTCCCGGGAGGCCGATCCCCGTTGTTTCAGCGGCCGCAGCTACCTCGAATCTCTTCGTGTCGACCGTGGCGAAATCTTTTTCGGTATACGCACCAACATATGGGCGTCTTTCGGCGCGATAGTCGTTGAGATTGCAATAATCGTGATCAAAACGCGGCGTTGCCCGGGAATCGAGCCGAGCGTTCCTCTCCATCGCCGCGAGTGGCCACCCGACGCTGCGCTACACTCTGAAGACACCTACTCGGATTCCGATGTCAATGATGCTTCGGCCGGTTCAACGGAAACCTTCGGGTCAGGCACACGCAGTCAGCCCGCCACAAGCGAGGCAAGCAGCACGTCCTAAGCATCTACAAATCTCGGGGCATAGAGGGTCGAATCTCAGATCCGCCCGTTCATTTCCTTGGGCCACTGAAGTCCCGCACGTATCCATCTTTTCGTGAGGACGGACTTTCCATGGCTCTGACGCCCCCTTTTTCACGGTTCAGTGCGGTTCCAACCGCATCCGGCCTCTACGACCCGAGCAATGAACACGACGCCTGTGGGCTCGCTATGGTCGCGACGCTGCGGGGGACCGCGGGTCATGACATTATTGAAGTCGCGCTGGATGCGCTTCGGAACCTCGAGCATCGTGGTGCGATCGGGTCGGATGCTGGCACCGGCGACGGGGCAGGAATTATCACCCAAATCCCGGATGCCTTCCTTCGGGCCGTACTTGATTTTGAGTTGCCACAGTCTGGGCGATATGCGGTCGGGATGGCCTTCCTTCCCACCGATGCTGACGAGCGCATCGAAGTGAGGCGGCAAGTAGAGTCCTTGGCCGAAAGCGAGCACCTCAAGGTCCTCGGCTGGCGCGAGGTTCCCGTTCGCCCGGATGGACTCGGCAATCTGGCCAGAGAGGCCATGCCGTTCTTTGAGCAGGTCTTCCTCACGAGCACACGCAAGACCGAGTCAGGTGCCGCATTCTCGGGTATCGCCCTCGACCGGCAGACCTTCCGGCTCCGAAAGCGGGCCGAGCGTGAACTCCAGGTCTACTTCCCGTCACTGAGTTGCCGCACGCTTGTCTACAAGGGCATGGTCACCACACTTCAACTTGAGCCGTTCTACCCCGACCTGTCAGACTCCCGGTTTGCGTCTCGGCTTGCCCTCGTGCACTCCCGATATTCGACCAACACCTTCCCCTCGTGGCCGCTAGCACAGCCGTTCCGCATGCTTGCCCATAATGGCGAGATCAACACAGTGCAGGGTAACCGCAACTGGATGCGCGCTCGGCAGTCGCAACTGGAGTCCGATCTCCTGGGCGACCTGCCCTCGATCTATCCCATCCTCACCACGGGTGCTAGTGATTCGGCTTCACTCGATGAGGTCGTAGAACTGTTAACCCTCGGGGGGCGTTCGCTCCCGCACGCGATGATGATGACCATCCCGGAGGCCTACGAGAACCAGCTCGATATCGACCCGGGCCGCCGTGATTTCTATGAATACCATTCGATGCTCATGGAGCCGTGGGATGGTCCGGCCGCACTGGTATTCACGGATGGTACCTTGGTCGGCGCTACGCTCGACCGGAACGGGTTGCGTCCAGGCCGTTACGTGGTCACGAGCGATGGCCTAGTACTTCTGGCGAGCGAGATCGGCGTGCTCGACATTGAGCCGAGTCGCATCGTTCGCAAAGGTCGTTTGCGTCCTGGCAAGATGTTTCTCGTCGACACAGAGGCTGGCCGCCTCATCGAGGATGATGAGATCAAGGGCGAGCTTGCCGCATCCAAGCCCTGGGGTGAATGGCTTCAATCCGGCAGAATTAACCTCAGTGACCTGCCAGAGCGCGAGCACATATCGCACACGCCGGCATCCGTCTCGAGACGCCAACGGACCTTTGGGTACACAGAGGAGGAGCTGAACGTCTTGCTTGCGCCGATGGCGTTGCACGGCGCTGAGCCGATCGGTGCGATGGGATCGGACACTCCGATTGCCGTGTTAGCCGAGCGCCCCAGACTGCTCTTCGACTATTTCACCCAGCAGTTTGCGCAGGTAACAAACCCGCCGCTTGACAGCATCCGCGAGGCAGTTGTTACCTCGATGAGGCTTGGAATCGGACCGGAGCGAAATCTGCTCGACGCAACTCCAGAGCACGCTTACCAGATCATTCTTGACTTCCCGGTGATCAACAATGACGAGTTGGCCAAGATCCAGCACATCGACGCTTCGCCCGGCAGTCGCACGACGACCACTATCCGCGGTCTGTATCGCTTTGACGAGGGTCCGCAAGCGCTGGAGAACCGTATCGAGGCTATGTGCGCCGAGGTGGACACCGCCATCGAACAGGGTGCGAAGTACATCGTTTTGTCCGACCGCGACTCGAACAAGGACCTCGCACCAGTGCCGTCGCTGCTCATGGTTTCCGCGATCCATCACCACCTAATCCGCAATCAGAACAGGCTCAAGGTCGGTTTGATTGTCGAGGCTGGCGATGTCAGAGAAGTGCATCACGTCGCGCTTTTGATCGGATACGGTGCGTCCGCGATTAACCCATATCTCGCAATGGAGAGTGCCGAAGAACTCGTCCGCAGCGGCACGATCACCGGAATCAGCCAGGAGAAGGCCGTTGCTAACCTGATCAAGGCCCTTGGCAAGGGCGTGCTCAAGATCATGTCCAAGATGGGGATCTCCGTCGTTTCGTCGTACGCCGGGGCGCAGGCCTTTGAGGCGCTCGGTCTGAGTCAGGAGTTTGTCGACCGTTACTTCACCGGCACAACGAGCAAGCTCGGTGGGGTCGGGATGGATATCATTGCCGTCGAAAACCTCGATAGGCACACGAGCGCGTATCCAGACCACGCCTCCAGCACGGCGCATGAGCGGCTGGCGACTGGTGGCGAATACCAGTGGCGTAGGCAAGGGCCACCGCATCTGTTCAACCCGGACACCGTCTTTCGTCTGCAGCATTCGACCCGTACACGTCGGTATGACATCTTCCGTGATTACACGAAGCTCATCGATGACCAGGCCGCCAATCTCATGACGATTCGCGGGATGTTTACATTCAGAGAAGGCTTGCGGCCGCCTGTACCGATCGACTCGGTTGAGTCGGTGTCATCGATCGTGAAACGATTCTCGACCGGCGCGATGAGTTATGGCTCGATCAGCGCGGAAGCACACCAGACTCTGGCGATCGCGATGAACAGCATCGGAGCGAAAAGCAATACGGGGGAGGGCGGTGAAGACGTAGATCGTCTGCTCGACCCGGAACGTCGTAGCGCAATCAAGCAGGTTGCGTCTGGCCGGTTCGGTGTCACGAGCATGTATCTGACCCACGCTACCGACATCCAGATCAAGATGGCGCAGGGTGCGAAGCCCGGCGAAGGAGGTCAACTACCACCGGCCAAGGTGTATCCGTGGATCGCCAGAACGAGGCACGCGACCGCAGGTGTCGGTCTCATAAGCCCGCCTCCACACCACGACATCTACTCAATCGAAGACCTCAAGCAGCTCATTTTCGACCTCAAACGAGCCAACCCGGACGCCAGAATTCACGTCAAACTCGTGAGCCAGTCCGGGATCGGAGCCGTTGCAGCCGGTGTGACCAAGGCGTTGGCCGATGTCGTGCTGGTTTCCGGCCACGATGGCGGCACGGGTGCGAGTCCGCTCGGATCCCTGAAACATGCGGGTACCCCGTGGGAGCTTGGGCTCGCCGAGACCCAGCAGACACTCATGCTGAATGGGATGCGTGACCGCGTCGTAGTGCAGGCCGACGGCCAACTGAAGACGGGCAGGGACGTCATTGTCGCGGCGCTGCTGGGGGCCGAGGAGTTCGGTTTCGCAACGGCACCGCTCGTCGTCTCAGGCTGCATCATGATGCGCAAGTGCCACCTTGACACGTGCCCGGTCGGCGTCGCAACCCAGAATCCCGAGCTGCGCGATCGCTTTTCGGGCAAACCGGAGTTTGTGGTGAACTTTTTCGAGTTTCTGGCGCAAGAGGTGCGGGAATACCTCGCCGAACTCGGGTTCCACACTCTCGAGGAAGCCATCGGTCGCAGTGAAATTCTTGATGTCAATCGTGCAATCCAGCACTGGAAAGCGAACGGGCTGAACCTCGACCCCATCCTGGCCGGCCCGAAATTCCCGGAAGACGCCCCACGGGCGCACAAGCGTGCGCAGGATCACGAACTCGAAAAGCACTTCGATGTCGAATTGATCCGGCTGAGTGATGCTGCATTGGACAGCGGCGAGCATGTGTCGATCTCCCTCCCTGTTCACAATACGGACCGGGCCGTCGGTACCATGCTCGGCCACGAGGTCACCACACGTTACGGCGAGCACGGATTGCCGAACAATACGATCGAAGTCAAGTTGTCGGGTTCCGCGGGTCAGTCTCTCGGCGCTTTTCTTCCAGCTGGCATCACCATCCGGCTGGAGGGTGATAGCAACGACTACGTCGGCAAGGGCCTTTCCGGCGGTCAGATCGTTATGCGTCCAGATCGCCGCAGTGTGTTTGCGGCAGAACGCAACGTCATCGCAGGAAATGTCATCGGCTATGGTGCGACCCAAGGAAGCCTGTTCATCCGCGGAGTCGTCGGCGAGCGGTTCCTTGTGCGCAACTCTGGGGCGACGGCCGTGGTCGAGGGAGTCGGTGATCACGCTCTGGAATACATGACCGGTGGTCTCGCGGTCATCCTCGGAGCAACGGGACGAAATCTCGGAGCAGGAATGTCCGGTGGCACCGCGTACGTCCTCGATCTGCGTAAGGAGCGGGTGAATCTCGACTCGCTGGCTAATGGAGAACTGGCACTGTTGCCGCTCGACAGCGTGGATCGGGAGATCGTCGCTGATTTGTTGTCGCGTCACGAGGCGGAAACGGGTTCGACGGTTGCCGCACGCCTGCTCACAGACCTCGATGACACCATGGCAAGGTTCGTGAAGGTGCTTCCCAGAGACTATGCGGCCGTTCTCGAAACTCGGGCTGTCGCGGTGAGCGAGGGGCTCGATCCGGACGGCGACGTTGTCTGGGAGCGCATCATGGAGGTGACCGGTGGCTGACCCCAAAGGATTTTTGAAGACGCGTAAACGCGAGCTGCCGCCCCGTCGCCCTGTCTCTATCCGCCTCATGGATTGGAAAGAGGTTTACGAGGAGGGCGATGCAGCGACACTGAGGCGTCAGGCGAGCCGCTGCATGGACTGCGGTGTGCCGTTTTGCCATCAGGGCTGTCCGCTCGGCAACCTGATTCCGGAGTGGAACGACCTTGTGCGCCGCGGCGAGATGCGGGAGGCGAGCGAGAGGCTCCATGCGACCAACAACTTCCCGGAGTTCACGGGGAGGCTCTGCCCGGCACCCTGTGAGACTGCCTGCGTCCTTGGGATCAACCAGCCTGCGGTGACCATCAAGCTCATAGAGCAGTCGATCGTTGACACGGCGTGGGCCAATGACTGGGTTCAGCCCCATCCGCCCGAGCGCCTCACCGGCAAAACCGTTGCCGTTGTCGGCTCCGGCCCAGCCGGCCTTGCCGCTGCTCAACAGCTGACCAGGGCGGGGCACACTGTTGCCGTATTCGAGCGCGATGACCGGATCGGTGGACTGCTCCGCTATGGCATTCCCGACTTCAAACTCGAAAAGAAGGTGATCGAGAATCGTCTCAAGCAGATGCAAGCTGAAGGGACAAGGTTCCGCGCCGGCGTTAACATCGGCGTTGACATCACCTGGGATAGCCTGCGGGCCCGCTACGACGCTGTCGTGGTCGCGACCGGCGCTCTTCGATCACGAGACCTCTCGATCCCCGGACGTGACCTGTCTGGTGTGCATTTCGCCATGGAGTTTCTCACCGAGCAAAATCGAGTAGGTGCGGGCGACACCGTCATCGACCAAATCACGGCAGAGGGAAAGCACGTCGTCATTCTCGGCGGCGGCGACACCGGCTCCGATTGTGTCGGTACCGCACATCGCCAGAAGGCGCTGTCTGTGACAAACCTCGCGATCGGAACGCAGCCACCGTCCGAACGCCCAGAACACCAGCCGTGGCCAATGATGCCAACGCTATTCGAGGTACCTTCTTCGCATGAGGAGGGTGGTGAGCGAGTGTATCTCGCCTCCACGGTTGAGTTCCTGGCAAACGACGTGGGAGAGGTCCGAGCGATTCGGATTGCCGAGACCGAATACTTGGATGGGCGAAGAGTGCCCAAGGCCGGAACCGAACACGAGATTCCGGCAGACCTCGTACTTCTTGCGCTCGGCTTTACCGGGACCGATAGCGTCGAGATCGAGGACCAGCTGGATGTTCCCCTGATCAGGGGCAAAGTTGAACGGGGTGCCGACTACCAGACCACGCAGGCAGGAGTCTTTGTGGCCGGAGATGCGGGCCGTGGACAGTCCCTGATTGTTTGGGCGATTGCCGAGGGACGCGCGGCAGCCTCTATGGTTGATCGGTACCTTGAAGGGGAGACGCAGTTGCCGTTCCCGGTCAAGCCGACCGATATGGCATTAGCGCTCTGAGAGATTTTCCCCGGAGTATTCATCCGGATTCCACACTGCATCACCCACACAGAAGGAAGTCATGAGACGAGCCAAAATCGTCGCGACGCTTGGTCCAGCCACGTCGAGTTACGAGACCATCAGGGCGATCATTGATGCGGGGGTGGATGTCGCCCGTATGAATCTCAGCCACGGCAGCTATGACGTGCATGAAGAGGTTTACGCGAACGTGCGGAAGGCCGCGGATGACGCGGGCAAGCCCGTGGCCGTCCTGGTCGACCTGCAGGGCCCGAAAATTCGCCTCGGAAAGTTTGCCGATGGTCCGTATGATCTCGAAGTCGGCGATATCTTCAAGATCACGACGGAAGACATCGTCGGAACGAAGGAGCTGTCGAGCACGACATTCAAAGGGCTTCCACAGGACGTGGCGCCGGGGGATTTTCTCCTGATCGATGATGGCAAGGTCAAGGTTCAGGTGGTCGAGACCGATGGGGTTGTCGTCACCACGAAGGTTATCGTTGGCGGGCCGGTGTCGAACAACAAGGGCATCAACCTCCCCGGGGTTGCTGTGAACGTTCCGGCTCTCTCCGAAAAGGACGAAGCGGATCTGCGCTGGGGCCTGCGTCTAGGCGCGGACCTTATCGCACTCTCCTTCGTCCGCAACGCCGACGACGTCACCCGCGTGCACGAGATCATGGCGGAGGAGGGTCGAAAGGTTCCTGTCATCGCCAAGATCGAGAAACCGCAGGCTGTCGATCACCTCGAGGCGATAATCGACGCATTTGACGCGATCATGGTAGCAAGGGGCGACCTCGGTGTGGAACTACCGCTCGAAGCCGTCCCCATTGTCCAAAAACGAGCGGTCGAACTTGCCCGTCGCATGGCGAAGCCAGTGATCGTTGCCACGCAAATGCTGGAGTCGATGATTTCCAGCCCTGTTCCAACGCGCGCTGAAACCTCGGACGTCGCGAACGCCGTGCTGGACGGTGCGGATGCCGTGATGCTCAGTGGAGAAACCAGCGTGGGTGAGTATCCGGTGATCACGGTGGCGACGATGGCGAGGATCATAGAGTCGACCGAGGAACATGGACTCGAGCGCATCGCCGAACTTGGTACCAAACCTCGAACCCAGGGAGGCGCGCTGACGCTCGCGGCGGCCGAGGTCGCAGACTTCGTCGGTGCGAAGTTCGTGTGCGTGTTCACCGAGTCAGGTGACTCTGCCCGTCGTATGTCGCGGCTGAGGGTAAAGATCCCGATGCTCGCGTTTACCCCGAGTCAGGCGGTCCGCCGTCGGATGTCGCTGACCTGGGGAATCGAGTCGTTCCTGGTTGACCGGGTGAGACACACTGACGCGATGTACCACCAGGTCGACGACGTGCTGCTCGGCGGCGAACTCGCGGAGGTGGGAGACAAGGTTGTTGTGATTTCAGGATCCCCTCCCGGGATCTCCGGCTCAACAAACGACCTTCGTGTGCACCGTGTTGGTGACGCAGCGAATGCTGTCGCCCCGGCCTGGCAGACTAGGTAGCTGAGCCACACATGGGCCCGTCTGGAGTTTCTTCAGACGGGCCCTTTGTGGTACTTCGCTGTGGCGTTCGCTCTAGGAAAGCACGTCCCTCAGCAGCTCTTCATTTACTGATCTGCGGGCATAAGACACCAGGAAGCCCGCAATCAGGAGGGCGAAAGGCAAAAGCACGAGTACCCAGCCAATCGGGCTGAGACCCCACGGTGTTACAGAGGGGTCGACTCCTTCCGCGACAGTTCCTGCGAGCAAGCCAAACCTTGACATCAGGAGGTATTCGCCGAGTACAAGACCGATGATGGCGAGAACCGGCGCAATCATCGTCTGGAAGATGTTCTCGTCCCCCTTGTTCTTCAGGAAGTAGGCGATTACGGCGACACAGACGAGGATCTCGATAAGGACAATGGCCACCACGGCGAGTCCGCTGAACCAGAAGAACAAGTTGAGCACTGGGTCGAGTTGGAAGATCGCGAAGGTCACGATGACAAGGCCACTGAGCACCGAAGTGACTATGGATGCACTGGTCGGCGCTCCGCGTCGGTTGACGGTCCCCAGCTTGCTCGGCAGGACTCCGCCGCGACCCATAGCGAACAGATACCGGCTGGCGGCGTTCTGGAAAGCGAGAAGACCAGCGAACAGGCTGGACAGCACGAGGATGCTCATGACGGTAGCCATCCAGGGGCCGACGTACTGCGTTGCGAGTGAAAACAGTACCGCCGCGGGATCAGCGAGAGCTTCCTTGCCCACCGTGGAAAGCTTGGCGGTGACCTCCACGACATGGGCGGAACCCATGCCGGTCACCATGGCGAAAGCGGTCAGGGCAAACAACACGGTGATGACGCCTACGGCTAGGTAGGTCGCACGGGGCACGACCTTTTTAGGGTTCTTCGACTCCTCGCCGTAGATGGCCGTCGCTTCGAAGCCAATGAAGGAGGCGAAGGCAAAGGCGAAGGCGATTCCCGCGGAACCGGCGAGGCCGCCGGCGAGAATTGCAGCGGGGTTGAATGACGCCCAGAGGTTGATTCCCTCAGGGCCACCGTTTGCAAGGATCACGACGGCGGTGATCACGAGAGACGTCAGCTCGAGAAGCATGAGGACTCCGAGGACTTTTGCACCGACATCCACGCGGAGCAGTGAAAGTACTGTGACCACGACCCATGCGACTAGGGCCCAGGCCCACCAGGGCATGATCCCTAACTGGCCGGAAATCACTCCGCCGAAGAAGCCGAAAATGGCCAGCTGGATTGCGACGTAGGCCAGTATCGACACGAATGCCGAAGCTATGCCGGCGTGACGTCCGAGACCACGGCCGATATACGCAAAGAATGCTCCAGCGTTGGTGACCCGTTGACTCATTGCCGCGTAACCAACGCTGAACAACAGAAGTGTGATTCCGACAACAAGGTAGGCGCCGGGGGCTGCCGCGCCGTTTCCCAGAACAATTGCGACGGGAACAGCACCGGTCATGCCGACCAGTGGCGCTGCGGCCGCAACGACAAAGAAGACAATTCCTATGGTACCGAGACGTCCCTTTTGTAGGGATGTTCTCGACTCGTCGGTGGTTTTTTGGGTAAGCGCCATTGCGAGACTCCTCTTTGAGTTCGTGGTCCACAGATCGTCCGTGTCCGAACGAGTTAGACCTACACTGGCGAACTATTGGGTCATCCGTCAAGTAAATCGCCGATATTGGCCGTGAATTCGTTCGGAAGCGAATCAAATGGTTATCTGGACTACACTCTGGGCGTATGACAGCACTGAATGGCTTTCTCCCCCCGTTGACGCCGACCGGCACCAGCTCGCTCGTGCCCAATCCTCCGTGGTACTACTCTGGGACGCTGCTCACGGTCGAGTACCGCACCGACCCAGCCAACATCCGGGCCATTCTGCCGCCGGACATCGAGCTCGCTCCGGAGGATCCTGGCGCGGTCGCGCTCATTTGGGCTGACTGGCAGTCCTGCAGCGACGGGGGTCTCGAGTTGCTCGACCCCATCCGCTCGCAGTACCTTGAGGCTTTTGCCGTTGTGCGCTGTTCCTATCAGGGCGTTATTTACAGCCGGTGTGTGGCCATCTGGGTCACCAAGGACTTCGCGGTCGGTCGTGGTTGGTACCAGGGGTACCCCAAGAAGATGGGGTCGATTCATGTGACCCGCATCTTCAACCGGGGAAAGGCATCGCCTCGGCTCGAGGCAGGCGCGCAACTGGGAGCGACACTCGCGGCATCCGACCATCGGCTAGCCTCAGCGGTCGTGACGCTGCGTGAGCCGTCAGAGAGCAACGGTTTCGTCAACGGACATCGGATGTTGCACAGCCGCTTCATGCCGTCGATTGGCAAGGGTCAGGGACTGTCGTTCGACCAGCTGGTGTCAATGGGTGGAGTCGACCTCGATCTCGGTCCTGCGTGGCGCGGCGACGCTGAGCTATCGCTTGCGGATTCGCGGTGGGACGAACTGCACTCGATCCTGCCTGTGGGTGAGATCATTGGCGGATACTACCGCGAGGTGGGTACCACCTTTGATGGCGGAGAACTACTTCTCGATCGCTCACGCGCGGTGTAGTCGGGCTAGTAGTCCTCGAGATACTCGTCGAGTTCCCACGACGTGACTTCGCGCGTATTTGCATCCTCGACCTCGGCTTCATAGCGCTGCACCTCGTCCCGCTTGAGGACGGTGAAGACGTCGATGAGCTGGGCACCCAGCGACTTACGAAGGGGAGCGTTCGCCTCCAAGGCGTCGAGCGCTGTTGATAGTGATGTCGGAAGCACGTCGGCCGTCTCGTTGTGGTAGGCCCAACCATCTGCGCTCGCTGGCACTGGAAGCTTTCGCACGAGCCCGTCCAGACCGGCAGCGAGGATGGCGGCCGTGATCAGGTACGGATTCGCGGCGCCGTCTCCCACCCGGACTTCGAGCCTGGTTCCGGGCCCACGTTCCGGAGGAACACGCAGCATGGTGCTGCGATTATCGTGTCCCCAGTTGGCCCGGTACGGCGCGAGGGTGTCAGGCCCCAGCCGTTTGTACGCGTTGACGGTGGGGTTGGTGAGGGCGACCAGAGCTGGGGCGTTCTCGAGGATGCCAGCAATAAGCTGGTTCGCGGTTTCTGAGAGCGCGCCGTCTGCCGTGTGCATGAGGTTTTTGCCTGCCTCATCAACCACGGAGAAATGGAGGTGGAAGCCGCTGCCACCCTCGTCGTTCCACGGCCGACCGAGGAAGGTTGCCAGCTTACCGGTGCGAGCGACGATGTCCTTTACCGCCGCTTTAAACAAGAATGTCCTGTCTGCGGCGCGCATGGCCTCACTGTGCCAGAGGTTGATCTCGTACTGCGATGGACTGAATTCGTGGTTACCAGCAAAAACGCCGATATCCATCTGGTCCAGCATCCGGAGCAAGTGCAGGAACGTGCCATCCGGATCGACCCACGCTCCAGTCGTATAGACGCGACCTGTGCGCATGAGTGCGCGCTTCCATCCGTCGTCCCCGCGCTCTGCAATGTAGAACTCAAGCTCTGGTCCGACGATGGGCGTGAGTCCGAGGTTCGTGTATTGGGCGATGACATTCTTGAGCACAGACCGCGGCGCAACCTGGCTCTCAGTCCCGTCCGGGTTGTATGCATCCGCAATGATCAGGGCGACGCCGGGTTCCCACGGCATCAAGGTGAGTGTGGATGCGTCGACCGTGGCCACCAGATCTGGCAGACCGTTTGACATGATGTCGTCCCCGTCGAGAACGCCACCGCGTGTTGTGGTGATCCAGACGCCCTGACAGAATGTGGCGCCCTTCGCCACCGAGTGGGTGAACTGGCTAACCAAGAGGTCTTTCGAACGGGTGACTCCCAGAACGTCTGGGAAAATCAATCGAAGCACGTCGATGCCTTTGGCTTCCAACTCGGCGTGCAGAGCAACTACATCGGTGCCCATCTGTCAGCTCCTTTGCTGATTTATCGTTTGGATATGAACGATTAGTGAGATACTAAGCCACATCGAGAGCACCGCCGATATCGGCGACGCTCCGAGCTACACAGTGAGGTGGATTTGTGAGAGCTCTGTTCGTGCAACACGACCATGTGAGCCCTACTGGGCCGATGTCCGAACACCTGCGCAGGCGAGGCTTCGAGGTCGATGAGATCGTTGTTGTCGATGCCGAACATTTCAGCGCGCCGAACATTCCCTTCGCTTTTCCTGACCCGGGGGAGTACGACCTCATCGTACCGATGGGAGCACCATGGGGGGCGTGGGACGACGCGTGCATCGGCAAGTGGCTTTTGCCCGAGATCGATTGGGTGAGGGACGCCGTCGCGCGGGACATCCCGGTCCTCGGCATCTGCTTCGGGGGCCAGCTTCTCGCCCGATCTCTGGGAGGCACCGTAGGCAGGGCGCGGAAGTCCGAGATTGGTTGGACGGTCATTCACAGTGACGACACCTCGCTCATTTCTTCCGGACCCTGGTTTCAATTTCACTACGACAGCTGGACTGTGCCGGCCGGTGCGCGCGAGATTGCGCGCAACTCCGCCGCATCCCAGGCTTTCAGTTATGGCCGCAGCCTCGCGTTGCAGTTTCACCCAGAACTGACCGCAGCCACTCTCGAAGGGTGGTTGGACGAGGGCGGCAGGAAACAGGTGTCTGACGACGGCCAAGATCCTGATGCGCTGCTCGCCCACACTAGGGCGGAGGAGGGTGCGGCAGAGCTTCGTACGATCACTCTTCTCGATGCGTACCTGAACCGGGTCGCCCGGCTCTAGCTTGCGAGCTGTACTCGTACCGGGAACCGCTTAATCCCGTGAACGAAGTTGCTGCGCAGGAGGTCGAGGCTCCCGATTTGCTCCATCCCGTCAATGCGGGGGAGGAGCGTCTCGAACATGATCTTGATCTCAAGCCTGGCGAGCGCGTTTCCCATGCACATGTGCGGTCCACCGCGGCCGAATGACATGTGCTCGTTCGGGTTGCGGGTCACGTCCATTCGGTACGGGTCTGTAAATACCTCTGGGTCGCGGTTGCCTGCAGCGAACCACGTCACGACCTTGTCGCCCTCCTTGATTGCCTGCCCATTAATCTCGGTGTCCTTCGTCGCCGTGCGACGGAAGTGATAGACCGGGCTTGCCAGACGCAGGAGTTCCTCGACCGCCCACGGGATGAGTTCTGGCCGTTCCTTGAGCAACGCCATCTGGTCTGGGTTTTGCATGAGATTGTTCATCGAGTGGGTGATGGTGTGCCGAGTGGTTTCGTTCCCCGCGACCACAAGGAGCAGGAAGTAGCTGTTGAAATCACGTTCGGAAAGTGGAACGTCATCCATCGGTGTCTGGTTGATCAGCCGCGACACAAGATCGGTCCCGTCCGCGCCGAGGCGTTGGCGTTCGAGGTCGTGACCATAGTCGAAGACTTCCTGGGCCGCGGGGGAGCGGAACGGCAGCAGTCGGTACTTCTCGCTCTCAGCAGAGTTTGCCAGCACATCGGCGTGCTCTGGGTCAGAGTTGCCGATCATCCGATTGCCCCAGTCGATGAGCTTATAGATGTCGGCATCTGGCACGTCCAGCATTCTGGCCAGCACCCGGATGGGGAAGTCTGCTGCAACGTCGGCGACGAAGTCGAATTCCTTCTTCGCGAATGCGGCGTCCAGCGTGCTTGCGGTGAGACCTCTCAGGAAGGTTTCGTAGCCTGCGACTGCCTTCGGTGTGAACTCTCCCTGCATGAGACGGCGAAGGGCGCGGTGTCGGACCCCGTCTGTTTCGAGCATCGATTTGCGCGCTTCGATCTGATCGTCGTCTAGCTCCTCTGTGCTTACGCCGCCGCGCTCGCTCGAAAAGGTTTCCGTGTCGCGGAGCACGCCGACAATGTCGTGATACCGGGTGAGTGACCAGAAACCGTGGTTCGGCGAGTCCTCTTCGTCCCAGTGCACGGGCGCATTCTCGCGCAGCTCGTCAAACACTGCCCAAGGCTGCTCGTGCTCAAATAGATCCAGGTCTGCCAGGGTGACATTCTTCATCGAAGCCAACTCGTCCTCCGGGGATATTGTTTGGGTGCGAACAATCTACACCCCCACCCTGACGGTCGCGACACCGGCTGCCTGGAGCGCCATGCACGCGGGTCTCAACTAGAGTAGCGAGACCGCGGATATTCCCAAGGAGTGCTCATGCCCGGACCCCACACCCTCGCCGAGACGGAGCGCGAGGTTGAAAAGCGGCTAGGAAAACTTCCGATCGACTACAGCTCGATGGCGGTGGCGTCCAATCTTTTCCGTGCGGCGAACGCGGTGCGAAATCATCTCGAGCGAACGGTGCTCTCCGAGAACGACCTGTCGTGGACGGCCTTCGTCGTGCTCTGGGTGACGTGGATTTGGGAGCCGATCGAAACGAGACAGATTGCGCTGGAGGGTGGCTTTTCAAAGGCCACGCTGACGGGGGTGCTGTCCACCCTCGAGAGGCGTGGCTGGGTTAAACGCGAGAGAAGCACGACGGATGGCCGATTGGTGCTCGTTCGCATGACCCACGGCGGCCGTGAGCTCATGACGCGGCTATTCCCCGCGTTCAACAAGCAGGAGCAGCACGTCGCGAGTCCTGTCGATTCGAGCAAGCGCGACGGACTCGCGGAAATGCTTCGACTCATTACCGCGAACGTCGAGAGATAGCGGCCGAAGCACTTCGGCGATTGGCGCACGGCCCGCGCGTGTGCCGTCTGCGTTATACCGTCTGCGATGCGCGGCCTGCGTGAGTCCGCCTGCGTGACTCCGCCTGAGTTAGACCGACTGCCTGGCCATCTTCGCTTGGCGGACAAATTCGCTGAACAGTGCGGCCTGCTGCGGATCTTCGTCAGCGGTATCTTCTGGGTGCCATTGGACCCCAACCGCCCAACCGGCCGCATCGATAGTGGCGGCCTCGGCCACGCCATCCTCAGAGCGCGCCACCACACTGATGCCCTGCCCCAGTCGGTCGAGCGCTTGGTGGTGATAGCAGGATGCGCGCACAGTCGATTCGGTAAACCCGAAGCGCTCAAAGTCGCGCTGGATGGCTACCTCGTGAACGAGATCTCGGTGCGCGTTGGGGAGATTCTGGACAAGAGTGCCACCGCGAGCGACATTGACAACGTGGAGCCCCCGGCAGATCGCCAGAACGGCCATGCCGCTGTCCAGCGCGTATCCCGCTGACTCGATATCCGCGGTGTCTTGCAGTGTGTCGACGTCGTAGATGCTGTCTGCCCGTGCATCTCTTGTGTATCTGGCCGGGTCAATATCGCCACCACCTGGGAGGAGCAGTCCATCAAAGCCGCCCAAACGCTCACCCCAATTGACACTTTTTACTGGGAGGAGTGTAAAGGGGTCACCCCCCGCGTTCCAGACGGCTTCGAGCAGGGCTCGTGCGTTGACCACAGCGCGATAGCGCAGGGCGGATGTCGTTTTCGCAAGGCGCCCAATGACGGCGATTCGCGGACGGTACTGCTGGTTCATCTGAGCTCCATGGACTGGCGAGAAGGACTGACGTGTGGCGCGGCTGTGAATCACCGCTAGGAGAGTTGTCGAGTCTCTTTCTATCAGTTAGGCTAATTCATTAGCATCCGAATGATTTAACGACGAATCGTTCAAGACGGGACAGGGCTCACATGACCAGTATCGACGTGGCCGGAGTGAGTGTCGATACGCGGCATTACATCGGTGGAGCGCGCGTTGCCTCTGAGAGCACCTTCCGCAATACCTCACCGATCGACGGCAGTTTCCTCGGTGACATCGCCAGGGGCGGAAAGCGCGAGGTCGATCTCGCGGTTGCAGCGGCACAGGCCGCATTCCCAGTGTGGGCAGCGATGGCACCCCTCGAGCGAGCATCAATCATGAACCGTATCGCCGACTTGGTCGACCAGAACATCACGGAGCTGGCACACGTCGAGACCATGGACAATGGTGCGCTTCTGCGTAGTCACCTTCGAGGGGTCATGCCCCGGGTCGCTCACAACTTCCGGTTCTTCGCCGACTGGCTGGTGAACCACCTCGGTCATCCCGACTTCGAAACCAGAGGACACACCAATCACGTTTCGTGGGATCCCTCCGGGGTCGCCGCGCTCATCACGCCGTGGAACGCGCCACTCATGCTCGCAACGTGGAAAATCGCTCCCGCACTCGCTGCTGGCGACACCGTCGTGTTGAAGCCCGCCGAATGGACCCCGCTGACCGCGTCACTTTTTGCGGACATCACCAAGGAAGCTGGCCTGCCGGACGGCGCGTTTAACGTCGTACAGGGATACGGCAACGAGGCGGGTGCGGCTCTCGTATCGCATCCGGGACTCCGCCGGATCTCCTTCACTGGCTCAGTACCGACAGCCAAAACCATCGCGAAGGCTGCCGCAGACAACCTCACGCCGTGTAGCTTCGAACTCGGTGGCAAGAGCCCGTTCATCGTGCTCGCTGACGCCGATCTCGAGCTGGCAGCGGAGTTAGCCATCGAACAATACGACAACGCTGGACAAGTCTGCCTCTCCGGCACCCGCATTCTTGTGCACGAGAGTATCGCTGACGCGTTTGCCAAGGCGTTCACGGCCAAGGCCGCGGCTCTCAAGCAGGGCGATCCGCGGGATCCGGAGACGGATATCGGTCCGCAGGTGCATCAGACCCACTTCGATCGGGTCAAGGGCTTCGTCGACCGCGCGACCGCGGAGGGCGCCGATATCGTCATGGGCGGAGCGCCGAACGCCGAACTCGGCGGGTTGTACTTCCGTCCAACCCTCGTGAACGGTCCAACGCCAGGGAGCGAGATCGTCACTCAGGAGGTATTTGGACCGGTTCTAACCATGCAAACTTTTATGACGGATGACGAGGTCGTCTCGCTAGCGAACGGCACAGAATTCGGCCTTGCCGCGGTCATTGTCGCAGGGGACAGGGCCCACGCGGACTCGGTCACGTCTCGGCTGGTTGCGGGAACTATCTGGGTTAACTGCTTCTTCGTGCGCGACCTGCGCGCGCCCTTTGGAGGCTCGAAGAAGTCAGGAATTGGCCGCGAGGGCGGCACGTGGTCGTTCGATTTTTACGCGGATGTGAAGAACACTGTCGTAGCTCCACACGGATGGAAGGAATAGAAATATGGGTGAAGTAGTCGGGGTGGGTCTCATTGCCCACGTTCCCACCATCATGCTGCCGAAAGAGACGCGCATGGAGCTCAACGAGGGCAAGGATTCGACTCTCGTTTCCGCGCTCGAGAAGTTGCGGAAAGACGTCTTCGAGACCGAGGACTACGACACCGTGATTGTCATGGATAGTCACTGGGCTACTACCGTCGAGTTCGTTGTTGCGTCGCAACGGCGTCGCCACGGCCTGTTCACTTCGGAGGAGCTGCCGCGGGGTATGCACGGAGTGCCATTTGACTATCAGGGAGACCCGGAGCTGGCTACTCTGATGGAGGAAGCGGCCGAGAAGAACGGTACCTGGATAACCCCGATCGACGATCCGGACCTGCCCGTCATGTACGCCACGATCAACCTGTGGAAGTATCTCGGGGAGGGCCTTCCAGACAAGAAATGGGTCAGCGTCAGCGTGTGTCAGACAGCGACAGACGAAGACTTCCTTCGCGCCGGCCGCGCGATCGGCGAGGCAATAGCGGCCAGTGACCGCAAGGTCATCATCCTCGCATCCGGTGCTCTCTCGCACACCTTTTACAAGCTGCGCGAGTTGCGCAAGCACGAGATGGCGGATCCGCGTCACATCTTCTCGGAGGAGGCTCTTGCGGCGGACTACGAGCGGCTTGACTGGTTTAAGGCAGGCGATCACGCGAAGGTCCTCGAGACCATGCCAGCATTCCACAAGGTCCGTCCAGAGGCTATGTTCGGGCACTGGCTGCTGACAGCAGGCGCCATCGGTGAGGAAGCCTGCACGGCACCTGGCATCCAGTACAGCGACTATGAGAACTCGATCGGCACCGGGCAGGTGCACGTGTGGTTCCCCCGCCCGAAAGGCGGATTCCCCGCGCCGAAGGACCTGGTTCTTTCCCGTGACTGAGTATCGACGGATTTTGCTCGACGGCGCGGCCATCGAGGTTGTCCGCCACGGGGATACCTTGGTGGCGGGTGACGGGCGCGAGGTCGCCATCGACGGCGCGGTTCATTTGCCTCCAACCGTGCCGAGCAAAATCATCGCCGTGCATCTCAATTATGCGAGCCGCACGCAAGAATTCATGACCAAGCTGCCATCGGCACCCACCTACTTCCACAAGCCGGTGACCGCGCTGAACAGCCACGAGGGCGCCGTCGTCCGACCACAGGGTTGTCAGTTCCTGAACTTTGAGGGCGAGATAGTCATCGTGATCGGCCGCACCTGCCGCAACGTCTCGCCGACCGAGGCCGGCGATTATATCGGCGGATACACGGTCGGTAACGACTATGGTCTGCACGACTTCAGGGACACGGATGCCGGCTCGATGCTCCGGGTTAAGGGCAGCGACACCCTGGCGCCGGTTGGCCCAGGCCTTGTCACTGACTGGGACTTCCATGACAAGCGGATTCGCACCATTGTGAACGGTGTCGTCCGGCAGGACGACAGCACCAGGAACATGGAGTGGGACATGAACTACCTCGTGGCAGATATCGCGCGCACCATTACTCTGAGTCCCGGCGACCTACTGTTCACCGGTACGCCGGCTTTCTCGCGTCCGGTTGAGCCGGGGGACGTCGTCGAGGTCGAAGTCGAAGGGCTCAGCACTTTGCGCAACCACATCGTCACCGGTCCCACCCCGATTCGCACGGATGTCGGCG
>JBDTIM010000091.1:0-2959 GCA_039936355.1 Lacisediminihabitans sp.
GTGGGCACGAGCGCATCAACCGCCGAGATGCTGCTGACGCCACCAATCATCGTGGGCGCTCCGGCCCTGGCCGGCTGGCTACTCGCACGCTCGCGCGCGCAATCCGAGCGGCTGCGCAGGCTCACCGCCGAGCTCGCGGCCGAACGCGAGAGGCATGCCAACCTGGCAGCGGAGGCCGAACGCTCGCGCATCGCCCGCGATCTTCACGACATTCTCGCGCATACCCTCAGCAGTATCGCGGTGCAGGCTGGGGCTGCGCAGCAACTGCTCGCCGTATCCGATCCGGCCATGGGCCCGGTGGAACACGTCATGGCCTCAGCCCAGAATGGTCTTGCCGAGGTACGCTCCCTTCTCACGGTCGCGCGCGGCAGGACCGACCCGGCCGAGGATCCACGTCCGGGCTTGGAGCGACTATCGGAGCTCGCATCGACCGACGGTGCCACTCTGACGATTGTCGGATCTCCTGTCGCCGTGCACGCGGGAGTTTCTTTGGCGGCCTTCCGCATCAGCCAGGAAGCCCTGACGAATGTCCGCCGCCATGCGCCAGGAACGCGGCCACGTTTGACAGTTGCATACGAGAGAGATTCTCTGCGCATTGTCATCGAGAACGATATCCGTGCCGGCACGCCGCCCAGTCTCGAGAACGTCAGCACCCCGGGTAACGGTCTCGTGGGCATGGCCGAACGGGCTGCGGCCCACTCCGGAAGCGTGTACGCCGGACCATGCGACGACGGCCGTGTGTGGCGCGTTCGCGTCACAATCCCGTACGGAGGGGTGCCGGAAGTACCCTCGAGAGCCCGATCGACGGTACCGAGTGAGCTATTCGGACCAGCAACGGTCCAACGATGATCCGCATCGTCGTCGCGGACGACCAGCTGCTCGTGCGCAGCGGCTTTCGCGTCATCCTCGAGCAGCAGCCCGACTTCCAGGTGTGCGGCGAGGCCGCAAACGGTGCGGAGGCTGTTGCTCTTGTACGTGAGCTCGACCCAGACGTGGTGCTCATGGACATCCGGATGCCGCAGCTCAACGGGCTCGACGCCACACGCGCAATTGTGCGGGAGTCCCCACGCACGCACGTGCTTGTACTCACCACATACGATCTCGACGAGTATGTGGTTGCTGCCCTCCGCGAGGGTGCAAGCGGGTATCTGCTCAAAGACGTGAACCCCGCGGAACTCGTGCGTTGTGTGCGGGCCATCGCCTCCGGAGAGACGACGCTGGCCCAATCGGTGTTGCGGCGCATGGTTGATGAGTTCCTGAGCCACGATGCAGCACCCACCGACACGGTCGTGTTCAAGCGACTGAGCGAGCGCGAACGCGCCGTGCTGACAGAACTGACCCGAGGGATGACCAATGCGGAAATTGCGACCGCGCTCGTCGTGAGCCCAGCAACAGTGAAGACCCACATCGCGAGCATCCTGACCAAGCTCGGACTACGCGATCGAGTGCAGGCCGTGATTCTCGCCTACGAGACGGGTTTTGTCGGTTCCGGATCACACTGAACAGTCACTGACGCACAAATAAGTCAAGCGAGATCGCCCTCACCCGGACACCCTCAGACAGGCGAGCCCGAGTGTGGTTCCCCTGTGACACACTTCGCGCGTCGCGCCGCGACGGCCGCTCTCGCGCTCCAGCTGTGTCGCTGACCGCCCGCCGTGCGGTACGCGAGCGTCACGCAACGAGTTCGGTGACTTCCTTGGTCTCGAGGATCTGCGTTCGTGGCTCGCCGCCGAGCGCGGGTCCCGCGGCACCGGAGCTCCAGACTTGTTTCATTGAGGCTAGCAACCGCTCTGCTTGGATAACTGTCTCGAATTCAAGATCGATCAGCACGTAGCGCGGGTTGTCGACAGGCTGATAGATGGAGTACCGCTGCACGCCTGCTTTGCCTCGGCCTACTGGGTCTCGGTCGAACGCGTTCTTCCAGGTGGCGAAATCTTGAGTGGGATGTTCAATCCGAAGAATGGGCATCATTCCTACTTTCTTGAGAGGGTGTGCTTGGAGCGTAAGCGTCGTCGCGGACAGTAGCCATCCCAGCTCTCTGGGATCTTCCAGTCTTCGAAGGCGATGGCCGCCACAACCAGGCCGGGTTCGCTCGGGCGTACTGTCGAAGCATGGTCATACAGGTGACACGCGCCAACGTTCGGGAGCGAATCGAGTCCCTCAGTGGGGTGGCATCCGATGCCAGGACGTATCGCACTGACGTTCTCCGCGAGTTGCATCGTGTGGTTCGCTTCGACGCACACGTGTGGCTGCTCACTGATCCGGTGACCACTGTAGGTTCTGACCCCCACGCGAATGTTCCGGCGCTCAGTCGGCTGCCGTCCCTCATCAAGTTCAAGTACCTGACCAAGGTCAATCGATGGAGTGATTTGGCGGCTCGTCGGGTGGAGGTCGCGTCGCTTGTTCAGGCGACCGCTGCGGACCTGACGAAGAGCCTTTTCTGGCGGGAAGTTCTCGATGACTACGGGGTGACGGATGTCGCATCCATCGTCATGGTCGATCATTACGGTTGCTGGGGCTTTCTCGACCTGTGGCGCACCGTCACACCAAACGCATTCGATGAGCATGAGCTTGCGTTTCTTCGGGAGCTCGCGCCGGTGCTGACACGTGCGCTTCGCGCGCGTCAGTCTGTCACGTTTACCACCGCCCCGCCGGCTCGTCGCCGCGATAGCGGACCCGTCGTGCTTATTCTGAGTGAGAACCTCGAAGTAGTCAGCCAAACTGGTGCGGCGGAAGAGTGGCTTCGTACGCTCTTGCCTGCTGCCCGCGACATGCCGCCGGTGCCGGCGAGCGTTTACAATTCGGCAGCGCAGCTACTTGCGGTCGAACACAAGGTCGACTCACATGAAGCCCGCGCTCGTGTCCATCTCGCGGAGGGCACCTGGATCACCGTCCGCGCCGCGAGAATGGGTTCGCAGATCGCTGTTTCCCTTGAAGCCAGCTCGCCCGAAGAACGTCT
>JBDTIM010000092.1:0-9508 GCA_039936355.1 Lacisediminihabitans sp.
CACCTCAGTTCGACCGTGGAAGTTCATATCGTCTCGGCCGGCCCAGGAATCGTTCGGCCCGAAAAAGTCGCCGACGAACCATCCGCCCGGTTCGATGGACTCAAGGATGATGCGCCAGAGACCTGCAAAGTGCGTCTCCGCACAGAACGGCAGAGATCGTCCCGCGTAGAGGAGCCCGGCCGCGGGGAGAGTGCGGATGTCCTCGAACGCGATCTGCGTCGCATCGAGCCGTTCCAGTAACTCGGCGGGCAGGCCGTTCGAAGCCCGTTCCTCGGCGCCGTCAGCGCCGTCGAAGGCGTGCACGCGCCATCCATTCTCGGCGAGGTAGCGGGACTCCGTGCCATCGCCGCTGCCGAGATCGACGGCGATGCCGGGCGCGGGGTCACCCATAAGAGCGAGAGCTTGAGGCAGAAGCGGACGAACGGCGCGATCCGTTCCCGCTGCCAAAAACGAGGACCAGTCCATGCTTCGACGCTACTCGTCCAGTGTCGCCAAGGCTTACCCGAACTTGCCGGAGACATAGTCTTCCGTGGCTTGGACGCTCGGGTTCGAGAACATCGTCGTTGTGTCGTCGTACTCGATGAGCTTGCCTGGCTTGCCGGTGCCCGCGATGTTGAAGAAGGCCGTGCGGTCGGAGACGCGGGAGGCCTGCTGCATGTTGTGGGTCACAATCACGATCGTGTAGTCCTGCTTGAGCTCCTCGATGAGGTCTTCAATGGCGAGGGTGGAAATGGGGTCGAGAGCCGAACACGGCTCGTCCATCAGCACGACATCCGGACGCACGGCGATCGCGCGGGCGATACAGAGCCGCTGCTGCTGGCCGCCGGAGAGTCCTGAGCCGGGCAGGGCGAGGCGATCCTTGACCTCGTTCCAGAGGTTCGCACCCCTCAGTGCGCTCTCGGCCAGGTCATCAGAATCGGACTTCGACATCCGCCGGTTATTGAGCTTGACGCCCGCGAGCACATTGTCGCGGATCGACATGGTCGGGAACGGGTTTGGTCGCTGGAACACCATGCCCACCTGGCGGCGTACGAGCACCGGATCGACTCCTGGGCCGTAGAGATCGTTGCCGTCGATGAGGACTTCACCTTCGACTCGGGCGCCAGGAATCACCTCGTGCATGCGGTTGAGCGTGCGCAGAAAAGTGGACTTTCCGCATCCGCTCGGCCCGATGAAAGCGGTCACCGTGCGTGGTTCGATGGTGAGGGTGACATCTTCGACGGCTTTGAACTTCCCGTAGTAGACGTTAAGGTCTTTGACTTCGATGCGCTTCGACATAGTGTCCTATCGGCTGATTTTAGGGGAAAAGATGCGAGCGACGAGCCGCGCAACGAGGTTGAGAACCATGACAATGAGGATCAGCGTGAGTGCTGACGCCCAGGCCCTGTTGAGGGAATCCGACGCGTTTGGCGACTGCAACGCGTACTGCAGGTACGAGAACACCGGCAGGGTCATCATCCGGTCGCTGAACAGGTTGTAGTTCATGCTCGCGGTGAAGCCGGCGACGATAAGCAGCGGGGCGGTCTCGCCAATCACTCGGGCGATGGCGAGGGTGACGCCGGTCGTGATGCCCGCGATGGATGTGGGGATGACAATCTTGAGGATGGTGAGCCATTTTGGCACGCCGAGCGCGTACGCGGCCTCCCGAAGTTCGTTCGGCACAAGCTTCAGCATCTCCTCGGAGGAGCGCACCACGACCGGGATCATGAGCACCGAGAGCGCGACCGAGCCGCCGAGTCCCGAGCGGAAACCCGGGTCCCCGGTGAGCAGAGCGAACAGTGCGAACGCGAAAAGTCCGGCGACGATCGAGGGGATGCCGGTCATGACATCCACAAGGAAGGTGATGGTTTTCGCCAGCGTTCCCCTGCCATACTCGACCAAGTAAATTGCGGTCAGCAACCCGATCGGCACCGAGATGAGGGTGGCAAACGCCGTAATTTCTACCGTCCCGACGATGGCGTGCAACGCTCCGCCGCCCGGCCCGAGGATATTGCGCATCGACTCGGTGAAGAACGTCGGCTGGATCATTCGCGGCAGTCCCTTGAGAGCGACCGTGTAGACGAGCGAAACCAGTGGAAGCACCGCGACGACGAAAGCGGTGGCTACGAGAGAGGTGACCAGGCGGTCCGTGGCCTTGCGAGTTCCCTCGATGAGATACGAGACGGTATAGATCAGGATGTCGAACAGTATCGTTCCGAGGAAAAGTGCTCCGACCAGGTTGAACTCTTCGGTCCCACCACCGAGCTGGATGAGAAGGAACACGACGCCGAGAAGGAGCCAGCTGCCGACCAACAGCGTCCACACCGATCCCTTGGGCAGTCTGCCCGCGGTGAGAGAGTTGGTAATCGGCCCGACGTTCGCTGCGGCCATTAGTTTGCTCCGGAGAACGCCTGGCGCCGGTTAACAACGTAACGGGCGATCGCGTTGACGATGAAGGTGATGACGAATAAGACCAGGCCGGATGCAATAAGCACAGTGACGCCGAGACCGGCAGCCTCAGGAAACTGCAGAGCGATGTTCGAGGCGATGGTATTCGGGTTCTGCGAGGTCAGCAGGAAGAATGACACGACGACAGCGGGAGAGAGCACCATGGCGACGGCCATTGTTTCGCCGAGCGCACGCCCGAGACCGAGCATCGCAGCGGAGATGATCCCGGCGCGGCCGAACGGGAGCACCGCCATCCGGATCATTTCCCAGCGGGTGGCGCCGAGGGCGAGCGCAGCCTCTTCATGCAGGCGCGGCGTCTGCAAGAACACCTCGCGGCAGACGGCGGTCATGATTGGCAAGACCATCACGGCCAGAACGATCGCCACGGTGAGGATCGTTCGTCCAGTGCCGGAGACGTCGCCTCCGAAGAGTGGGAACCAGTGCAGGTTGGTGTTGAGCCAGGCGTAGAAAGGTTGCACGCCGGGCGCGAGCACCTGGATGCCCCACAGGCCAAATACGACGGACGGTACCGCGGCCAGCAGGTCAATGATGTAGCCGAGGAACTGGGCGATCTTGCGGGGTGCGTAGTGCGAAATGAAGAGGGCGACGCCAATGGAGATCGGTGTGGCGATAACGAGCGCGATAGTCGCCGCCCACACCGTGCCAAACACGAGCGGCCATACGTAGACCCAGAAGTTGGGTGCGTCGTTTGGCAGAGTGCCAGGCTTCGCGACCAGGGCCGGGATGCTCTGCACCACCAGGAAAATTGCGACGGCGGCGAGCACGGCGAGGATGACGGATCCCGCGATGACAGTACTGGACGAGAAAACGCGGTCGCCCAGGCGTGTTTTCGGCTTGATCTCCCCTGCTGCTGTCATTCCTGTCTTTCCTGTGAGGTGGTCGGGATTTCGGTGTTGTTCGGCCTGAAACGCTACGTAATGCTGCCGATCACTCTCGCTACCGTGGTGGCGAGGTCTCTCGACAGCGGAGCGGATCCGGCGTAACGGGCGGCGCTCTGTTGCCCGGCATCGCTCACGATGTACTCTGCGTACGCCTTCACGAGCGCTCCCTTGTTGGCATCCGCGTATTCCTGGCAGACGATGAGATAACTGACGAGAACCATTGGCCAGGAGTTCGCATCCGTGATCGTGCGGTTGATCGCGATGGCGAGGTCGCCCACCTCGCGGCCGCTCGCGACCGGGGACTTGGCCACGACATCCGCAGCACCCGTGGGGTTAATACTGACGTAGTCGTCACCGACCTTGAGCTCGGCAATCGCCAGGCCCGCTGCGCCGGATTCATCGATGTAGGTGATGCTGTTCTTCGCGTTCTTTACCGCGTCGGCGACACCGGAAGTTCCCTTGGCCGCGTCACCGACCCGGTACGGGTAGGTCTGCGATGCTGGCTTGTCCCACACCGTCGGCGCGTTCGCACTGAGATACTCGGTGAAATTCTGGGTCGTGCCCGAGTCGTCTGAGCGGTGCACAACAGTGATCCGAGCGGTTGGCAGTTTTGCGCCGGGGTTCAGCTGCACGATGGATGCGTCGTCCCAGGTGGTGATGGCACCCGTGAAGATCCCCGCGATGGTTGTCGCATCGAGCCTGAGGTTCGTGAGGCCTTCGACGTTGTATGCGACGGCTATCGGCGAGATGTACACGGGCAGGTCGATGGGTTTGGTTCCGGCCGCGCAGTTTGGGGACGAGCTGGAGAGCTCGGATTTTGCGAGTGCGGCATCCGAACCGGCAAAGGCTGCGGCCCCGGCGAGGAAGCTGGTGCGTCCTGCCCCAGACCCTTGTGGGTCGTAGTTGATCGTCACCCGGGAGTGGGCTTTCTGAAAGTCGGTACCCCACGCGATCTCGGCTGTACCCTGTGCGGACGAGCCGACTCCGTTCAAGGTGCCGCTCAGTGAACTTGCCGCCGCGGAGTTTTCGGATGCCCGGAGTTCGTTGGCCGCGCACGAGGACAGAATCATGGTGCCTGCGAGAACAACGGCGGCAACGCCACCCGCGCGCGAGGCTGCGCGACGCTTCACATCCACAGTTTTCCCTTCGGAAGAATGTTGGCAGTGCGAGTCGGTGTCGACCCCTCTGTGAACATACGAACCTTGGTTAACTACGATCGCCCCGCAGGGTGAACGGCAGGTAAACGGCAGACGTCACTCTGTCTGGCTTGGCGTCAACGGTGCGCAATGTGGTCAAGGATGCGGTTGCCGTGGCGACCGCATCGTTGACACAGCGGCGCTTCGTTCAGATATTCAGGGGCTCCGACAGCCGCGCAACGATCAGACGGTGGCGAAGAAGTCTGAGACGGAGTCCAGGGCACCGGGAACGAGGCTGTAGTAGGCCCAGACTCCACGCTTTTCACGGGTCAGGAATCCCGCATCCACGAGCACCTTCAGGTGGTGAGAGACGGTGGGTTGGGATAGCCCGAGTGGCTCGACGAGATCACACACGCAGGCCTCTTTATCGTCATGCGCTGCCACCATCGAGATAAGACGGAGGCGTGCCGGATCGCTGAGTGCCTTGAGCGCGCGAGCCAGGTCGTGCGCCACCCTCGCGTCGAGGCTGTTGCCGGTCAGCGGCGAGCAGCAGGCGGTGACATCCATGATGGGCAGCTGCTCCAAGGTCGGCATGGGAACGATCCTCTCCAGATATCCGCAAGACATTGACAACCATCGATGTCTTGTTCGATACTACCTGTATAGATAATCATCGATGTCTCACGCAAGCAATAGCCGGAGAGGACCTACACCCATGACCGTGACGCCTTCCGTGCTTTTTGTCTGCGTGCATAACGCGGGCCGCTCTCAGATGGCCGCGGCGTACCTCCGCGCGCTCGCCGGTGATCGAGTAGACGTGCTCTCTGCTGGGTCAGAGCCTGCCGATCGCGTCAATCCGGTGGCGGTTGCCGCGATGGCCGAAGAGGGCATCGACATCGCTGGCGAACAGCCGACGCTCCTCACCACGGATTCTGTGCACGGTTCGGATGTCGTCATCACCATGGGTTGTGGCGACGCCTGCCCGATCTTCCCCGCCACGCGCTACGAAGACTGGCAACTCGACGATCCGGCAGGGCAGGGCATCGACGCCGTCAGGCTCATTCGTGACGAGATCCGGGCTCGCGTCGAACGGCTCCTCACCGAGCTCCTGCCGACTGCATAACGCCCAGCAGACCACACACAAGCCCACTCAAGCAGAGAAAACTACCAAGGAGCAGCAGATGACCGAAGCAACAGACATCCGAGAACAGGTTCGCGACCGATACGCCCGTGCGGCACTGACCATCACCGATGTTTCCACGCCGGCCACGGCCAATGCCGACTGCTGTGGTGGCGGATGCTGTGGCGGGGACGGAATCTCAGACGCCGATGTCTTCGGCTCGGCCCTGTACACCGACGGCAGCACGAGCGGACTGCCAGACGAGGCAGTGCTGGCGAGCCTCGGATGCGGCAACCCGACAGCCGTCGCCGACCTTCGCGAGGGTGAGACCGTGCTCGATCTGGGTTCCGGTGGTGGGATTGACGTGCTGCTTTCTGCACGCCGGGTCGGTCAGACCGGTTTCGCCTACGGCCTGGACATGACCGATGAGATGCTCGAGCTAGCAAGGGCGAACGCGACGAAGGCCGGGGCAAACAACGTCGAATTCATGAAGGGGCAGATCGAAAACGTTCCCCTCGCCGATGGGACCATCGACGTCATTATTTCCAACTGCGTGATCAACCTCTCTGACGACAAACCGGCGGTCATTCGCGAGATGTTCCGAGTGCTCAAGCCCGGTGGTCGCATCGGAGTTTCGGATGTGGTGGCCGAGAACCACTTGAGCCCCGCGCAACGCGCAGAGCGAGGTTCGTATGTCGGCTGCATTGCCGGGGCCCTGTCCATCGCCGAATACGAGACCGAGCTGGCCGCCGCCGGATTCACGGACGTGACGGTGCAGCTCACTCACGAGGTAGCGCATGAGATGCACGGTGCAATCGTGAAGGCCATCAAGCCGTAGCTCGATACACGTCAGCTCACGTCACTTCGCGAGCGGACCGTGAGTCTCGATGGCGACGATGCCTGACTTGGGATCCTCTGCTGAGATGTGCAGCACCGTGTAGTGGCCTGTCGAGAGCATTGCCGCACGCCGAAGCACCGCGTCGATTTCGGTATGAGTCGCTTTCGCGACGGCACCGATGATGTCTGGCAAGACGGGACCGTGGCTGCACAGCACCACGGTTTGCTTCTTTTCCAGTCGCTTGGCGACAGTCTTCTTCACGGTAGCTGTACCGTCTTCATACGAGTCCTGGCTGATACCCGCGCTCAGCTTCACCGGCAGTGCAGTAAGTGTCGCCACCGGCTCAATCGTGGAGACGCAGCGGGCGGCAGTGCTGCTCACGAGCTTCTCTGGCCGCCACGCGGCAATGGCGGGGGCTACACTGCTCGCTTGCTCCAGACCGCGGTGTAGTAGCGGCCGGGTGGCATCCGGTCCGTCCCAGCTCGCCGGAGGAACCGCCTTACCGTGACGCAGAGCGATGATCGCGAAGGTGCGGATCTGCCCGGCAGCGACCCGCTCCGAGAAGCGATCCAGGACATCCTGATCCCGGTCGTAGCTCATGACCTTCCTGGCTGCGTCGATCGGCAACCATTGAAGCGAGGCGATCTCTTGGTTGGGAGAGAAGGTGGATGCCGCAGCCGTCTCGTCGTCGACCTCGGCCGACCAGTAAAAGACGCGCTTCTCCCGCCCTCCGGGAAGGGTGTACTCGGTAGTGCCGAGCGGTGCGCCGAGTGCGACGGTCAGCCCGGTCTCTTCCTCAATCTCACGCACCGCCGTTTGCGGTGGCGTTTCGCCCGAGTCAACTTTTCCTTTGGGTAGCGAGATATCGGCACGTTCATCCCGATGGACCAGTAAGACGCACACCTCGCCATCAATAACACGCCAACACACCGCACCGGCCGCAAGCACGACTGAGGGGAGCAGCATGGTCACCGGAGTACCCCCGTGCGCTTGCGTTGGGAAATTTGTCGCATAACAACATTCTGCATGTCTTCGAGGGGTGTCCCATCCTTTGCCAGGTGGTGGCGAATCCACGCACCGTCGGACTGCAAGGTCCAGGAGGCCGTCGTATCTGACATGGCGAGGTCGAACAGCTCGTCGACCTCTCGCAGGTGGTCAGGGTTGGTAAGACGCACAAGCACCTCGACTCGTCGGTCCAGGTTTCGGTGCATCAGGTCTGCACTGCCGATGTACACCTGAGGGTCGCCGTTGTTCGCGAACGAGAAGATCCGGGAGTGCTCAAGGTAGCGCCCGAGGATCGAGCGCACCTGGATATTCTCGCTCAGCCCGTCAATCCCTGGCCGCAGCCCGCAGATGCCGCGGACCACCAGTTCGATGGGCACGCCAGCGATGCTCGCACGGTACAGGGCATCCGCCAGCGCTTCATCGACGATCGAGTTGACCTTGATTCGGATGCCGGATGGCAGCCCGTTCGCGGCGTTCGCGGCCTCGACCCGGATACGTTTCAACAGTGCCTTGCGCATGTGCAGTGGGGCCACCATCAGTCGCTTGAACTTCTTCTCGATGGCGTAACCAGAGAGCTCGTTGAACAGGCGGGTGAGATCTTTGCCGACCTGCGGATCGGTCGTAAAGAGTCCCAAGTCCTCGTAGATTCGCGAGGTCTTGGGGTTGTAGTTGCCGGTACCGATGTGACTGTAGTGCCGCAGCACTCCCTCTTCCTGGCGCACAGCGAGGGCAAGTTTGCAATGGGTCTTCAAGCCGACCATCCCGTAGACGACGTGCACCCCGGCCTTCTCGAGCTTTCGTGCCCAGTTGATATTCGCTGTCTCGTCGAAGCGCGCCTTGATCTCGACCAGGGCAAGCACCGCCTTGCCGTTTTCGGCCGCGTTGATGAGTGCCTCGATGATAGGGCTATCGCCGCTCGTGCGATACAGGGTCATTTTGATGGCCAGCACCTGTGGGTCGGTCGCTGCCTGTTCAAGGAACGTCTGCACGCTTGTGGCGAACGACTCGTACGGGTGGTGCACCAAAACGTCGCGACGGCCAACCGCAGTGAAGATGTTCGGTGAGGCGGCGGACTCCATCGGCAGAAGGTTGACACTCGTTGTGGGAACGTGCGGTGGGTATTTGAGTTCCGGCCGGTCGATCCTGGTCACCTCGAACAGGCCACCGAGATCGAGTGGTGCAGGCAGCCGATAAACCTCTTGCTCGGTGATCTCGAGCTCCCGCACGAGCAGGCCGAGAGTCACCTCATCCATATCGTCGGTGATCTCCAGTCGGATGGGCGGCCCGAAACGGCGACGTAATAGTTCCCGTTCCAGAGTTTGGATGAGGTCTTCGGACTCATCCTCGTCAAGCTGGACGTCCTCGTTGCGGGTCACCCGGAACTCGTGATGCTCGAGGATCTCCATTCCGGGGAAAAGGTCGCCCAGATGGTTGGAGATGAGGTCTTCGAGCGGGATGAAGCGCAAGTGGCCGCTGGAGTCATCCGAAAGCTGCACGAAGCGCGACAGCATCGGCGGCACCTTAAGCCTCGCGAACTCCTCTTTGCCGATCTTCGGATTGCGCACCCGAATAGAGAGGTTGAGCGACAGCCCGGAAATATACGGGAACGGATGCGCGGGGTCAACCGCGAGCGGCATGAGCACGGGGAAGATTTGCTGCGCGAAAATTTCGTCGATGCGGGTACGGTCCGCCTCGTCCAGGTCTGCCCAGGCCTCGATGTGGATACCGGCCTCGTCCAGCTGCGGCTTGACCTGGTTGCGGAACACAGCAGCGTGCCTGAGTTGCAGCTCGAGTGCGCGGTCCTGGATGTCGGCGAGGACGCTGGTCGCCGGACGCCCGATGTTGGTCGGCACGGCGAGACCGGTGAGGATGCGTCGCTTGAGACCGGCGACCCGCACCATGAAGAACTCGTCGAGATTGCTCGCGAAGATGGCGAGGAAGTTAGCACGTTCAAGCAGCGGCGTCGCCGGATCTTCGGCGAGTTCGAGCACGCGGGTGTTGAACGCGAGCCAGCTCAGTTCGCGGTCGAAGTAGCGCTCGGGGGGCAGTGTGCCGTCATCGACCCAGCTTGAGTCGTAAT
>JBDTIM010000093.1:0-9641 GCA_039936355.1 Lacisediminihabitans sp.
TGGTCGCCCACGCGCTCTGGCGCGGGCGAGTAGCCGACCCGGTTCAGCGAGACGACACCGTCGCCAGCTTCCGCACGCTGCTTAAAGAGATTTCCGCTTCGGATGCCGTGATCAGCGCCCTCTCACCAGTTGGTGATGGGTTGCTCCAGATTACAAAGATCGGCTGAACACAACCCAGCTGAGCAGCAGGTTACTTTGCTGCCGCAACAACCCCGGCGAGTGCGTCGTGAAGTTCCTTCGCTTCTGCATCGTTCACTGAAACGACCAAGCGACCGCCGCCCTCGAGCGGCACGCGCACGATAATGAGGCGACCCTCCTTGACAGCCTCCATCGGTCCGTCTCCGGTCCTCGGCTTCATGGCTGCCATGTGTAGTCCCCTTTCGTGGAATGACTTCTATTATCCCGTATTTTTTCGCGATCCTGAAAACGGGGGCGTCCGGGCGGGGGCACTTCAGCACCACAAGCGCGTCAGGGCGGCGTCCAGTCGTAGCCATTTGACCACCAACACAGATACAGCCAACCCCACTGCCCCGCAGCGAAAAGCACGACCAGGCAGGCTCGATACACCCGGGAGCGAGGCTGTGCCAGAGCGCCGAGCACAGGGCTTAGCGGCATGAGCAGTCGAAAGGTGCTGGACTGCGGAAAGAACACCGCCAAGAGGTAGAGCGAGTAGCTCAGCATCCAGAATCGCAGGTCTGTACCGAGCCTGCGCACCGCGGGCGTCAGGAGCAGAGCGGCGAACAATGCCACGGCCAGAATGAGGACGATGATGCCGAGCGGGCCTGGCATCCAAAAGTTTGCACCCTGGACCCACGCGTTGAATGGCACGAGTTGGTGGAAGCCGATGTACGGTGCGCGCCAAGCAAGCTCTGTGTCGGTATACGCGGTTGGTGAGCCCGTGACCGCCCAGGCGATCGCGGGCCACGCCAGCCCCATGACTCCGCTGAAAGCCGCTGCCGCAATCGAAACCACTCTTTCGTGCAGCGGGAACGGATCGCGGCGACGGGTCCTCCAGCGGTGAATCACGTGCAGCGCGAGCGCGAGCGCCAGCGCGAGGCCTGCTGGACGGGTCAAAGTCAGCACGGCGATGACCGGAAGCATCAGGACGTAGCGCCGGGTGAGCAGCAAATACAGCACCGATGTCAGCAGGAACGCGGCCATCGACTCCGCATACGACACCTGCAGGATCGGAGACAACGGGGCAACGCAGAGCAGCACGACCGAAAACAGGGAAGCAGATGATGGCAACACCAGCCGCATCAGCCGATAGAAGACGAGGGCACCGACGAGGGAGAACGCAAGGGACACGGCGACTGAGAGAAGGTCCCACGGCAGCGCTGTCAGTCCCATCAGAAGCCGAACGAGCATCGGATACGCGGGCATAAAGGCCCAGGCGTTCGCTGTGACATGGCCGTCAGCCAGAGGGAGCACACTCGGATAACCACTCACGGCGATCGTGTGGTACCAACCGCTGTCCCAAAACTGGGCGAACTGCAGGTACGAAGGATTCGGGCCACCCCACGGGTTGGGACCTTGCCAACGTGCGAAGAGGAGCATCATCCCAGTGGTGATCACTCTAGACAACACCCACACAATGAGAACCCGCAGCCACCACGGACTGAGCCTGTAGCGCACCCGCGGCAACAGCCCAGACCGTTGTCGCGCAGGCACGCTCGCAGCCAGCCCCGGGTTGTTCAACACGACATGACAGTATCCTGTCCAGATGATCGGACGACTGTTGCGCGCGGGCGCGGCAGCCTGGCCCGCCCTGCTGATCTCCCTACTCAGCTTCGCCGCGTACACGCTGTACGGATGCCTGCAGTGGCGCCGTGTTGCCGTCCCGTCCTGGGACCTCGGAATCTTCACCCAGCTCCTGCGGGACTACGCAACACTGCAGGCGCCAATCGTGCCCATCAAGGGCGCAGGATTCAACCTGCTTGGCGACCACTTCCATCCATTACTGGTCGTGCTCGCCCCGGTGTACGCGGCATTCCCCTCTGGACTTACACTTCTGGTGCTGCAGGCGGCACTCGTGGCGATCTCCGTGTTCGTCATAACCCACCTCGGCGTGGAAAAGTTCGGACGTGTGGTCGGGCTCTGCATCGGATTCGCCTACGCGGTGAGCTGGGGGGTCGATAACGCGGTGGCGTCGCAGTTCCATGAGATTGCGCTCGCACTGCCGCTGCTTGCCCTCTCTCTCGCTGCTCTCGTGCGCGGCCGTTGGCCGGCATCCGCTCTCTGGGCGGCACCTCTCGTCTTCGTGAAGGAGGATCTCGGCCTGACCGTACTCGTGATCGGCGTTGTGTTGGCGATGCGCGGCGCGAGGAGGATGGGTGCGGCGCTGGCCGCCTGGGGAGTCTTCTGGTTCGCGGCGACGACGCTCGTGATCCTACCGATGCTCAACCCTCACGGAACCTGGGACTACGGTGTCAGCTCGAACGTTGGTGGCTCTCTTTTGCACCTGGGTGACACGCTCGCATCTCTCGTCACCACCCAGAAGTTTGAGACCATTATTTTCCTCGTGCTCATGACAGCGGCACTTGCCTTCCGGTCGCCACTTTCACTCGCGATATTGCCCACGCTCGCATGGCGCTTTGCCTCCGACAATTCCGCGTACTGGGGGCCCACCTGGCACTACAGCGCCGTGCTCATGCCAATCCTCTTCGTCGCGCTCATCGATGCGCTGATCCTGGCCCGGCGCTCTCACCACCACTGGCTTCGGGTGTATGGACGCATTACCGTGCCGATGACAGTCGCATTCGCGCTCGTGCTGCTGCCGCAGCAGCCCCTCGCCGAGCTGGTGCGCCCTGACTCCTACGCGGCAGCTCCGAGCGGCGCAGTGGCGGCTATGAAGGTGATTCCACGTGATGCCACGGTCGACAGCGACCTGACCTACCTGGCCTATCTGGCCAGTCGTACGATGGTGTACTGGCTCGGGAATCCCGGAAACCCTGCCACCGACTACGTCATCCTGGATCGCAACAGTGGATCGTGGGGTGGCAATCCCCCACAGGATGTCGTGAGCTTCGCGGAGACGAGCTTCACCGGAACGAACTACCGGCTCGTGTACGCGCAGGACGGCTACGAAGTCGCCAAGCGCGTCGGCTGACCTTTAGCTCAGCCACGTCCGCAGGCCGCGCTCGCACGCCGTGATCTGGTCCAACGGAACGCGCTCGTCATCCGCGTGGGCCTTCAGGGGATCTCCCGGCCCGTAATTGACGGCGGGCACGCCGAGCGCGGAAAAGCGGGCGACATCCGTCCAGCCGTATTTCGGCGACGCGTTTCCACCGACAGCCTCCAGGAAATCCCGAGCGATCGGCGCGTCGAGGCCCGGACGGGCACCTCCGGCGACATCGGTGACGGTCACCTCGAACCCGTCGAACAGCTCGCGCAGATGCGCTACTGCCTCTTCGCCGGACCGACTCGGCGCGAAGCGGTAGTTGATGGTGACGATGCACTCGTCGGGGATGACGTTGCCTGCGACTCCGCCCGCGATTCCGACGGCGTTGAGTCCCTCGCGATAGATCAAGCCGTCCACCTCGACCTCACGGGGGGCATAAGCCGCCAGGATGGCAAGGATCGGTGCGGCATCGTGGATCGCGTTGTGCCCAACCCAGGCCCGCGCGGAGTGGGCACGCACACCAACAGTGCGCACCTCGATCCGCGCCGTACCGTTGCAGCCACCCTCCACCGTGGAGTTGGTGGGCTCCCCAAGGATGGCAAAGTCGCCGGCAAGGAGTTCCGGGTGGTTCGCGGCGACGCGGCCGAGTCCGTTGAGTTCTGACTCAACCTCCTCGTGGTCGTACCAGATCCAGGTCACATCGAGCCTCGGCTCGGTGAGTTCGACGGCGAGCTTCAGCTGCACGGCAACCCCTGCCTTCATGTCGACCGTGCCGCGGCCCCACAGGTATTCCGCGCCATCGGCTGTTTCGAAGCGCGTCGGCAGATTGTGATTCACGGGCACGGTATCGATGTGGCCGGCGATGACGACCCGGGTAGCCCGCCCAAGGCGGGTGCGTGCGACGATCGCGTCGCCGTCACGAAACACCTCAAGGTGATCGTGACCCAAAAGAGCCGCCTGGATGGCATCCGCTATCGCCTTCTCATTACCGGACACCGACTCGATGTCGCAGAGTGCTTGGGTGATGTCGATCGAGGACATGGCGAGATCGAGTGCGGCCGAGGCTGTCGAGGAAGGCATGAGCGCCAGCTTATCCAGACAGCGCGGCATCCAACCAGCGCGGCATCCAGCCAGCACTGCACCCCGCTCGTGCGAAGCCCCGTCTCCGCCACGTCACACTTCAATCATCGGCCCGCCGCAATCGCTACCCTTGAGACATGACTGAACGCGCAGCGTGGGGCTACGGCCTCGCGACCATCGCCGATGACGGAACCGTGCTCGACACCTGGTTCCCGTCCCCCGCACTCGGGACGCTGCCCGCAGGACGCGATCCACACATAGCGCCAGCCGAGCTTGAAGCGCTCACAGGGCCGGACGAGCGCCGCGCCGCACGGGCAGACGTCGTCACCGTAACGATCGACCTGGATGCCGCACCGGCGTCCACAGCTGATGCCTATCTCCGTTTGCACCTACTCAGCCACCTCCTGGTGAAGCCAAACACGCTAAACCTCGACGGAATTTTCTCCCAACTTCCGATTGTGGCCTGGACCACGGCCGGTCCCATGCTGCCTGCCGACTACGCACGTCTGCGCCCCGCGCTGCAGCGCGCTGGCATCTCCGCACACGGGATCGACAAGTTCCCGCGCCTGCTCGACTATGTCGTGCCGGAGCGCGTGCGCATCGCCGATGCTTCGCGCGTGCGGCTGGGCGCCCACCTCGCGCCCGGAACGACGGTCATGCATGAGGGATTCGTCAACTACAACGCGGGCACCCTTGGTGCTTCGATGGTGGAGGGCCGCATTTCGCAGGGCGTCGTCGTCGGCAATGGCTCCGATATTGGTGGCGGAGCATCCATTATGGGCACGCTGAGCGGCGGGGGCAAGCAGCGCGTTTCCATTGGCGAGCGCGCGTTGCTCGGTGCGAACTCCGGCATCGGTATCTCGATCGGCGACGACTCCGTCGTGGAGGCCGGCCTGTACGTGACCGCCGGCACCAAGGTCATCATCGCCGACGGCAACACGACAGCGGATGGCGCGCTGCGCACCGTGAAGGCGGAGGAGCTGTCCGGCGTTCCCGGCCTGCTGTTCCGCCGCAACTCGCTCACGGGAGCCGTCGAGGTCCTCGCACGCTCCAGCAGCGGCATCCACCTGAACGCCGCCCTGCACGCCTGAGCGCGGTCGCCAGCAAGCCAGTTCGCGCCACTGGCCCTTTCGCCCCTGCCCCCGTCCCCTCGTCCCGTCCCCCTCGTCCCAAGTGCAGGAGTAGAGCGCTCCCAACGATCCGGACGTCCCGGATATCCGGCTGGTTGCCGCATCCGCTCCTGCACTTGGGACGGATCTCCCAGCAGTCCACAAAATCGCGGTGGCCCGCGTAGACAACACGACTTCCGCCCCAGCATGTCTTGATGACAACTCTCGACAAGGACATTGAACGACTCGGCGGCCTGGCCGCAACGCACGAACTCTACGCACGCGGATGGACCAAACGCTCACTCGCCGTAGCCGTCGCTCACGGCGCTATCCTCCGCGTCCGCCAGGGCTGGTACACGGTTCCGATCACATCCGAAATTGAGCGCGAAGGGGTCAGAGTGGGTGGCCGATTGGGATGTGTCTCCGGAGCCAGGCTATTCGGTCTCAGCGTCCGAACAAGCAGTCACATTCATGTCTCGGTCGTGCCACACACTGCTCGGCTTCGAAGCAGAACCGACCAACGGGCACGGCTCGCCACCGTCACATCGCCCGGAGTCGTCGTCCACTGGAACGATCGGGACGCCACGGGCACGCGTTTCGTTCTCGGAGTACGAGAGTGCCTCAAGCAGATGGCACTGTGCCAGAGCCCGGAATGGGTCGTGGCTGCCGCGGATTCGGCCTTGCGTGCAAGACTCCTCACTGTCTCCGAGTGGCTTGACGATATCCGAGCCCTGCCAAGGCGGCTACGTCGGCTCCTGTCACGAGTGGATGCACGGGCAGAGTCGATCACCGAATCGGTCACGCGCTTCCGCCTTGAGCAGTTGGGGCTCGAACCGCGGCTCCAGGTGTCGATTCGTGGGGTTGGTCGCGTCGATATGCTGATCGGCGAGCGGCTGGTAATTGAAGTTGACGGCTACGCCTATCACTCCGACCCGGACGCGTTCGAGGCCGACCGGCGTCGCGATGCCCGACTAAGCGAACGCGGATATCGAGTTCTCCGCTTCAGTTACAAGCAGGTTTTAAGCCATTGGTCGGAGGTGCGTGCGGCGATCACGGCTGCAGTTGCGCGCGGTGACCACTTCGCCTGAACGGCATGCCATATCCGCATCCTCTGGTTATGCCGTCCCAAATGCAGGAGTGGAGCGCTCCCAAGATCAACGAGTCCCCGAAATAGCGGGATGCGGGGCCAACGACTCCTGCATTTGGGACACGAACGCGAAGAATGGGGCGTACTACCCGGCATGGATGAATGGCGCGGATAGGGCGGCCTGCAGCTGGGCGGGCGGCCTGCAGCTGGGCGAGCAGCCAGCGGTACTAGCGGCCGGGCCACTCGCGCGCGGGCGAGCCGACATACAGCTGCTGCGGGCGTCCGATGCGGGTGCTCTCGTCCTGATTCATCTCGCGCCAGTGCGCAATCCAGCCGGGCAGGCGTCCGATCGCGAACAACACCGTGAACATACGGGACGGGAATCCCATCGCCTTGTAGATGACACCCGTGTAGAAATCGACGTTGGGGTAGAGCTTGCGCTCAATGAAGTAGTCGTCGGCGAGGGCAACGGCTTCGAGTTCCTTGGCGATGTCAAGCAGGTCGTCCTGCACGCCGAGTGCCTTCAGCACCTCATCCGCGCTCTCTTTGACGAGCTTGGCGCGGGGGTCGAAATTCTTGTAGACGCGGTGTCCGAAGCCCATGAGACGCACGCCGTCTTCTTTGTTCTTCACGCGCTCGACGAACTTCTCGACCGATTCGCCCGATTCCTTAATCTGGCCAAGCATCGTGAGTACGGCCTCGTTCGCTCCGCCGTGCAGCGGCCCATAGAGCGCATTGATGCCGGCCGAAATCGACGCGAACATGTTGGCCTCGGTTGACCCGACCAGACGCACCGTTGACGTTGACGCGTTCTGCTCGTGATCCTCGTGCAGGATGAGGAGTCGCTCAAGGGCGGTTGAGAGCACGGGGTTCACCTCATACGACTCAGCCATCGTTCCGAAGTTGAGCTTCAGAAAGTTGTCGACGAAGCTGAGGTTGTTGTCTGGGTAGAGGAATGCCTGACCCAGGCTCTTCTTATGCGCGTACGCGGCAATGACAGGCAACTTGGCGAGGAGGCGGATGGTGGAGAGTTCCACCTGCTCCGGATCGTGAACGCTGAGAGAGTCCTCGTAGAAGGTGGAGAGCGCTGACACCGCGCTGGAGAGCACGGACATCGGATGCGCGTCGTGCGGCAGGGCGTCGAAGAAACGGCGCAGATCCTCGTGCAGCAGCGTATGCCTGCGCACCCGCTCCTCGAACAGCCCGAGCTCATTCGGGGTGGGAAGTTCACCATAGATGAGTAGCCAGGCCACTTCGAGGTAGGTAGAGTTCGCCGCGACATCCGCAATGTCATAACCTCGATAGCGCAGAATACCTGCCTCGCCATCGATATACGTGATGGCGCTCTTCGTGGGTGCCGTATTCACGAACCCCAGGTCGAGGGCGGTGAATCCGGTCGCTTTCGTGAATCCGGATATGTCGATACTCGACGTTCCGTCCACACTTCGAAGAATGGGAAATTCAGCACTTCCACCGGGGAAACTCAGGGTAGCCTTCTCGGCAGCAACATCACTCACGCCTACAGCCTAATTGCCCGGGCAGTCGACCGTCACTTCCACCAACACTGACGCGAATTACTTAGAGAATGTTGCCAAACGTTTCACGGCCTCCGCAACGCGTTCGTCCGTTGCGGTCAGGGCGAACCGCACATGCTCGGAGCCCGCTGTTCCATAGAAGGTGCCGGGCGCGACGAGGATGCCAACATCCGCGAGCGCTGACACCGAGCTCCACGCATCCGAACCCTCGCGATACGCCCAGAGGTAAAGGCCGGCCTCGCTGTGATCGACACGGAATCCCGCCGCTTCAATCGCGGTGCGCAGCCGTTCGCGGCGGACGCGGTACCGCTCACGCTGTTCAGCAACATGCGCATGGTCACCGAGTGCGGCGATCATGGCCGCCTGCACCGGGGCGGGGGGAATGAGACCCGCGTGCTTGCGTACCTCAAGGAGCCTGGCAATGAGTTCTGCTGACCCTGCGACAAAGCCCGCACGGTAGCCGGCGAGGTTCGACTGCTTGCTGAGAGAGTAAACGGAGAGCACTTGGCCGAGATTGTCACCGATCACACGGCGATCGAGGATCGACGGAGTCGGCTCGCTGCCCGCCCAGGTGAGCTCCGCGTAGCACTCGTCGCTCGCGATCACTGCCCCGATCGCACGTGCCCGCTCGACAGCCGCACGCAGCTGTTTGACCGACAGCACCCGCCCATCCGGATTTCCAGGACTGTTGAGCCATACAAGTCCGGTGCCCTCGGGCCACGAGGAGGGGTCGTCGGACGCGAGAACGGATGCCCCGGCCAGTGCCGCCCCGATGGCATACGTCGGGTATGCGACGGCCGGATGCACGACCGTGTCGCCACCACCCAGCCCAAGCATCAGCGGCAACCACGCCACCAACTCTTTCGACCCGATGGTCGGCATCACGTTCTCCACGCCGAGAATCACCCCACGACGCCTGGCATACCAACCCACGATGGCCTCACGCAGTGCGGGAGACCCGGCTGTCGAAGGATAAGAATGGGCGTCGGTCGCGGCAATGAGCGCATCGCGAATGAGGGTCGGCGTCGGATCAACCGGCGAGCCGACGGAGAGATCGACGATGCCACCAGCGTGTGCTCTGGCGCGCTCGGCGAATGGAGCGAGTGAGTCCCAGGGAAAGTCGGGAAGGTCGAGAGGCATCTTTTCTCCAGCAGGTCCCGCGGTCAGCCCTGTGGCGGCAGTGCTGCGACCAGCGGGTGGTCCTTGTGAATCACGCCGACCTTGGCTGCACCCCCCGGAGATCCGAGGTCGTCAAAGAACTCGACATTGGCCTTGTAGTAGTCCGCCCACTTGTCTGGAGTGTCATCTTCATAGAAAATCGCCTCGACCGGGCACACAGGCTCGCATGCCCCACAGTCAACACACTCGTCTGGGTGGATGTACAGCATCCGTTCGCCCTCGTAGATGCAGTCGACTGGACACTCGTCGATACAGGCGCGGTCTTTAACATCCACGCAGGGAAGGGCGATGATGTACGTCACGACGCAGGCCTTCCCTTCGCTTCTGGCTCGGGTCCCATGGTATCCCGAGCTTCCTGCGGCACGTGAGGCGGGCGGCCCGCTCGCGGCACGGTCTGACGCGGCACGGTCTGACGCGGCACGGTCTGACGCGGCACGGTCTGACGCGGCACGGCCAGGTTTGGCCACGCCAGAACCAGGGCGATGATCGCTGCAGCGCCGTAACTCCAGCCGTATCCCGCTCCGTTCGCC
>JBDTIM010000094.1:0-8493 GCA_039936355.1 Lacisediminihabitans sp.
AAGACACCTGCGCTGAGGGCAAAGTCCGCCCTGCAGGAGGCCGCGGATGATGCCCACGCGGCGAGCGCGAAGACCGATGCTGATGCAGGCGGTGAAGTGCAGGACGAGCTCACGCTGGTCCACTAGCCGGGGGAGATGGTCGATGCGCTGGGTGAGTGTTTGCCCACCACCGGGGATCGCCGGGCTAGGTCATCGGAGTGAGAGGCGTTTGCGCCCCTGGGAGAGGCGACGGCGTGTCTCCCGTGGCTGCACCGGGCGGCGCGGTCGGCCCGCTCCGCCCCAGACCCTGTGGGCGGTACGCTCCAGGCGCTGCTCACGAAGAACCCGAGCAGCTACACGTGGGTTGCTTTGGCCTAGCGGGCCTTGCGGTATCCGTCAGCAACCGCGCGCAGCTTGGCATGAACGCCGCCGTACGCGACTTTACCCCGCAGCGCCCAGTTGCGGGTCAGGGTGAACTCGGCACGGGCGAGTCGGCGTTCGACCGTCCGGTGCCTATTGCGTGAAGGTGACGTGGGTCGTTCCACTCTCGGCCACCTCCGTCGTCACCTTGTGGACGAGTTCGAGACCGCGCAGGTCGTCCCACAGTCGATTGCCCCGGCCGAGGACGATCGGGGCGACCATGAGGTGCACGTGGTCGACCAGGCCGGCGCGCAGGAAGCCACGCGCGGTGCCGTGCCCACCGCCCACGCGCACGTCCAGGCCGGCGGCAGCCTCGGTCGCCTCGGCGAGCACGTTCTTGATTGCGGCGCTGCGGAAGTGGAACGCCGTTCCGCCCTCCATTGGGATCGAGGGACGCGGTGCGGTGTGGGTGAGGACGTAGACCGGGGTGCCGAACGGCGGCTGGTCACCCACCAACCCTTCCAGTCCGGATCGTCGGGGAACGAATGCAGCCCGAACATGGTTGCGCCCGTGATCTCGGCGCCGACACCGTCGAAGAACGCGGCGGCGTAGGAGTCGTCGATGCCGGTCGTGCCGGTACCACTGGTGTCGCCGAAGACGCGCTCGTGGAACGTGCGGGTCGCGACGTAGGCCACCGTGAGGTGCCCCCAGTCCTCGCCCATCGGGTTTTCGGGGGAGTGGTCGGTCGTCGAGGTTTAACCGTCCAGCGAAACGAACAGGTCGATGCGAATGCGGGTCATATCAGGTCTCCTTCCGGACTTTGCGGGTCAGGGGGATGCCAAAGCCGGTCGGCGTGGCGTTCTGCGGAGATACGTTGGCCGCCTCGTCGAATCCGCGAGAGCACGGAGCACAGCATCGAGATCGTCATGAAAATTTGGCACAAGCCAGAAGCCCAAAAAACTTCTTCACCCGTCGAGTATGATCTAGCATTCCGTCTTCACACCGATACCCGGATTGCCAATTGCGACGAACCGTGCCGGGCCGTATGCAAGGACACGTCCGCTATGACTTCAACGGTGAGTGGAGCGTCAGCCAGGGAACCTTCAGGGCATTCGCTACGCGGCAGCGCGGTCCGCAAACAGATGTTTACCGGGCCGGCATCCGTGCTGATCCCGGAGTATGACCAGCCCGCGCATTCGACATCGGAATAGCGCGGCACTCAACCTTCGAAGGAGAATCGCCATGACAACACCCGTCACCGTAGCCCCTGCGATCACTCATCCGCTGCGTCGGATCACGGAGCAGGAAGTAGCGGCCAACCGCGGCATCGTGGACGCTGCAGGCTTGGTCGAGGGCACCACGCGCTTCATGATCGTGGACCTTGTGGAACCCGAGAAGTCCGTCGTGCTCGCGTTCCAGGAGGGCGACGTGGTCGATCGCCGAGTTTTGAGCGTCCTGATGGACCGCGCGACCGGGGTGGTGAACGAAGTTGTAGTGTCGCTCACCGACGGGGTCGTGGCATCCAACCGACTCGTCGACGTGGCTGTCGAGGGCCAGCCGCCGATCATCGCTGAGGAGTTCGAGCTGGTTGAACGCTTGCTTCGCAAGGACCCGCAGTGGCTCGCTGCAATGGAACGGCGCGGGATAACTGACGTCTCGCTGGTACGTATCTCTGCTTTGACTGCAGGCTACTTCGGCATCCCCGGCGAAGAAGGCCGACGGATAACCCGATGCCTGTCGTTCCTCCAATTGGATCCTACCGATAACGCTTGGGCCCATCCCATTGACGGTGTCGTGGCATATCTCGACCTGATTACCGGCGAGGTTACCGAGGTGATCGACGACCAGCTCTTCCCGATTCCGCAGACGACATACAACTATCATCGCGATGAGGAGCAGCCACCAGCACGGCAGACACAGCGGCCCATCGACATCATCCAGCCGGAGGGCCCAAGCTTTCAGGTCGATGGCGATCAGGTCACGTGGGAAAAATGGCAGTTCAGAATCGGTTTCGACCCGGTGGAAGGCCTCGTGCTGCACCAGTTGGGGTTCGAGGATTCCGGACGGCTCCGGCCGATCATCTATCGGGCATCTATCGCCGAGATGGTCGTGCCGTATGGCGACCCGAGTCCGGTGAGATTTTGGCAGAACTACTTCGACGCGGGTGAGTACACGATGGGCAAGGAAGCCAACGCCCTGGAACTGGGCTGCGACTGCCTCGGCCAGATCAGCTACTTCGATGCCATCGTGGCCGATGACTTCGGGCATCCCCGCGTGCTCAAGAACGCGATCTGCATGCACGAAGAGGACATGGGCATCCTCTGGAAGCACAGCGACGTGTACACCGGTTCTGTGGAAGTGCGACGTCAACGCCGGTTGGTGATCTCCTTCTTCATCACGGTGGGCAACTACGACTACGGCTTCTATTGGTACCTCTACCTCGACGGCACCATTGAGCTGGAGTGCAAGGCGACGGGTGTGCTTTTTGGCTCGGCATACCCGGGACCACACGCGGAGGGTACTGAGTATCCGTGGGCGAGCGAGGTTGCGCCGGGAGTCGGTGCGCCGTACCACCAGCACCTTTTCTGTGCACGTCTGGACATGTGCGTAGACGGCGTGAAGAACTCGGTCGACGAGATCGAGGCGAAGCGGGTTCCGATGGGACCAAGCAATCCGTACGGCAACGGCTTCAGCAGGAGCGTGACGCGGCTCCATTCCGAGATGGACGCCGCACGGCTCGCGGACAATAGCCGCGGCCGAGTGTGGCAGATCCTGAACCCCAATGTGCTCAACGCAGTGGGCCGACCCGTCGGATACACGTTGTACCCAGAGGGGCAGCCCGTGCTGCTCGCAGACGAGAACTCTTCCATCGCGCAGCGTGCTGGCTTCACCACGAAACACCTGTGGGTCACCCGGTACGATGCCGAGGAGCGCTACCCGTCCGGACAGTATGTCAATCAGAACCCCGGCAACGGGACCTTAACGGAGTGGGTAAAGAGGGATCACAATGTCGACAACAACGACATCGTCATCTGGCATTCGTTCGGAATGACCCACTTCCCACGGACCGAAGACTGGCCGGTGATGCCGGTCGACATGGTGGGCTTCAAACTCCGGCCGAACGGCTTCTTCGACCAGAACCCCACGCTGGACACACCCAGGCCGATGTCGGCGCACGGCCAAAAGCCTCACGCGTCGGGCGAGAATGGCTGCGAGCACTGCTGATGTCCACGGCTCCCGAAACGGAGCCGAAACCGTACGTAAGCGGTTTGCCTACGTGGTTGGGTCGGTTCCCGCAGTGAACCGGGCCTGTTTGGCGCGATGGATGCCATATTCGCGCCAGGTGAGGGCGACGATGAAAATGTCGAATGCGGTGAGCAGGAGTAGTCCCCAGGAGAAGGTGAGGATGATCTGGTAGCTCTGATAGGCGATAAAGAGTACAAGGAACCCGATCATCCAGGGGTAGGCCCACAGGTGGTTCTTGAGAATCGCCCACACCAGCACGACCTTCACCAGGCCGTGCAGCAGGAGATATACCGCGCCGAAGAGGGTTGCCGAGGTGTTCAGCCCCCCAGTGAGGTGCAGGAGGCTGTTGGCGATGAAGTCGTCGGGGTCTTCAGATAGCTCGTGTTGGGTGAGGACGCGGGCGACCGCACCGATCTGCTGAGGAGACACGGCCAGAAGCAGGATGCCACCTGCGAGTTCCAGAACTCCGTCGAGACCTTTCAAGATCAGGCTGACCCAGAACGTTTTGTCGAGCAGGCTTGCAGAGGAGAGCCGGTTAGGCATCCACACCCCCTCCATATAGCGGACGTTACGAGTGATACCCCGTCACGAATGGTATTGCCTGAGTGTCGGTGTGTCCGCCGTCGTCTTGGGCGACGCGACCCCCGGTGGAGGCCCTGCCACGATGGCGGCTTGGCCCTGACTCTCGCGCGGCAACGTGCCGTTGACTAGAGCGGCCGGTCGGCCAGGGCGGCCGACTGAGCGGCTTCGCCTTCGTCGTGCTGGTGGGTGTCTTGCGGGTCTATCTCGGTGCGCGGGTCCCGAACGAGCCGCTGGCGGCCTGATCGGTAGTGATTCTGCTCGATACGGGCATGTCCGAGATCTCATCGGCTGGAGTGCGAGCAGCCGTCGGTCTGGTTCTTATGCCCGAATGGGCGAACGGCCACGCCCGCGGTGGAGGACGTGGCCGTTCGTGCGCACTGCTCGTCGTGAACTACTTCTCGGTAGCCCCGCCGTCATGGTTGACATCGACGCCTTCTTGGTCAGCGTGACCACCGTCACCCAGGTGTGGTTCGGCCGCGGCGCAGTGAACTGCCGGTTCAGCATGTCGCCAGCACGAATACCGTTCTTGGCGGGAATCGTGGTCACGGTTTTGCGGCCACGAACGAGACCACACATGCCCTCGTCGCGCATGAGACGGTCGACAGTGTGCTCGGACACGTCCGGGAACCCCGACCTGGCGAGCCACGCTGTCATCTTCCGACGCCCATACAAAACCTCGGGACATTGTGGGCCTCGTCCGTCACGTCCCTGCAGACCGCGCAGGACCGCTACCAGGGCAGCATCATTGATGGTCCGCGCCGATGGGGCACGTCGCTTCCAAGCCCGATACGACCGTGGGGCGACGGCCACACCCTGCTGACGCAGGACATGACACGTCGACTCGACCCGGTGGCCGCAGGCTTTCATCTCATCGATGAACTGGACGATCAGTGGTGGCGAGGGTCGAGCTCCCCCGCGAAGAAAATTGATGCCGCTTTCAATATTTCGTTCGCTTCTCGAAGATCACGGTTCTCGCTCTTCAGCTTCTTGATCTCTTCGAGCTCAACAGTCGACTACAAAACCGAAGACCTCGGCGTGAAAGCACTCGACCCTCGCGGGTTCATCCAGGTCAGCGGCAGGTGGTATCTGGACAGCATGCCAACGGTCCTCCGCAATGCCGACAACAACATCAACGATGCAAGAAACAAATACGGTGAAGACGCCGGCAGACTCGCCAAAGCAGAAGCCCACTACCGAAAGGTAATGGAGCGCCACCATAGCCTGGTCAGCGACCCAGTGCCGGCCATATTCCACAGTGCCGACACCATCATCGCGCAAGCACGCAAGGAGTATGGGGCGTCAGCCCACGCCCTTGCTCAAGCCGAAACCTTATACGCGCAACAGCTCCAGCGCCGAACCGTGTACATGCTCAAATACAAAGGCATCATCAGTTCGGACTGGACCCGCCGCTACCTCCTCCCCGACGCCACCGTGCCGACCACCGGCACAAAACAACGGCCGAACCCTCGCGACAGTAAAACCGTCATGATGAAACGGCCGACCGAAAAGGAAGCCAAAGACGCCAACGCAGGAGGTCTGAAACACGAACAATACTTCCCCTACGGCAGTGACCAGTGGAAAGCGTTCTACGGCATGCGCAACGGAGTCGAATCCCTCAACCGCAACATCAAACGAGGCCAATTCGAAAACCTAGCAGACCCCGACAACCGGACCGTGCGAGGCAATACCTTCACCTACCTCGTAGCCGCGCTGGCCACGGTGTCCGAGAATCTGCGTCAAATGCTCAGCTTCTACAAACGCAAACTCGCCCTCACTACCTGCACACCGAAAAACCAGAATCTGCCCAGCGCCTACTGGCAAAGCGACGGGCCAGCCCCCACGGATTTCGACCAGCAACGGCAACCCGACTAGCGATTTAGCTCGTCACACACTCCAATTTACTTGCAACACCAACACAATTCGGCGTACCTGAAAACACCCAGGCACGCCGAATTCGTGTTTAAGCAGCGATCCAGAATCAACCAAGAAGCGGCTCGAATCCCAAAATAGGCGCAACAGGCCGATAAGCGGCGGTCAAACGAGCATCTCAATCAATTTCCACAACCGGAGCCCAAAATAAACCGAACCACTCACTGTGGGAAGTTCGGGAAATCCATTTAGCCCCGTAGATACTGGGCAGTTTGTAACGGTATCCGAACGGATTCCAACAAGAAACCCCCGAAATTCCACGAGGCGGCGTAGTTCCCAATAATTCCGGGGTTTGCAGGGAGCTCGACCCGATGATCCTCATCACCGCCTTTACCTGCCAGCGGGAGCCCGCCCGAGGGCCCAGTCGTCGCTGCTCAGATCATGAGGGAGTGGTGTGCGACACTTGCTTCACGGGTTTCGGCATCCACTCGATCAGCGGCGCATCGGCGGGAACGTAAAGCGGATGCCGGGGGCGTGTAGTCAAGGCCCATCTTCGGCGCACATGCACGTTGAGACCGGCAACGGGTCCGATCGGAGACAGAAGACGCATTGTCGGCGTCGAGTCCGAAATGGACACCGTTCTCCCGAACTGGCGAGCGCCCAGTGGTCGAGCGTTCTCCGGCTCTCACGACGACGGGCGAGTGTCAACCGAATTGACGCGATAGCGTTTCGATCCGCTGCCACGGAATGATGCGGCGAATCGCCGCACACTGAGTCCCAGGACGGCCAATGCCCGCCGCCCTCTCGGCGGCAAGTTGGACCACTGCCGATTCTTCTCGAAGTGCTTCTGCGATCCAGAGTAGACCAGGAGCACACTGAAAATGCGTGTAAGCATGCTGAGCACCGAGGCCGCGACTCGCGCGGTTGTACGCGCCCGCGCCGTCGATCTGATCGAGCCACGCCGTTACATGCTCGCGTTGACTGGTCCACCAGTGTTGACCGGATAAGTGATCCCGCTCATAGGCATCAGAGATCGGGTAGTTGGAGTTCGCGTATCGCAGGATCCGGGCTAACGCGCGTCCGGTCAACTCCGACCTGTCGCGAGGCGGCATCTACTGCCTCGGCATGTTGATGTTGACGGGAACTACCGGACTGCCTGAGCGGTCGTGGACGTGGAATGGTGTGACCGGGGTGGTAAAAGAAGCTGTTCTTCTTTTGATCGAGAACGAATAGGACGTGGCGGAGAATCGGTTCGTCATGGGCCGCTCGGCTGAATTCTTCATGCCGAGAAGTTTTGGTGCAGCCGCGTGCCCTGGCTGGCGTCTTCCGACACGATGTCGAACGGACTCGTCTCCTTGAAGTGCGGCTCCAACGCGCCTCCGTAGAACGAGGAGAGAAGGACGGTCTTGCCGCTTCCGCTCTCGCCAAAAACTGCAATTTGCTGCTCTCGCGCTACTCTGCTCGGTTCCATACAAGAAACCTACGGCACAGGAACCTCCCAGGGAGCCGATACGCACAGTGCGCTTGCGATCGGCGGCGTCGGTCAAGAGGAACGCTCGACTAGCATCGTCCTGTGGCTACTCGACTTTCGGCTCTCTCGATGCGCATTCGTGATGCGGATCCCACTCTCACCACAAAGGAGCTTCACTCGTTCATCGCGGGAATCGCGAAGCTCGCGGGCTCGATAGGCGCGGAAGTCGGGGACGCATTCGAGACAATGCACGAGGATATCGTCGCAGCGATCCTGTTCCTTCTTGATCTTGCGGACGACGAGATGCTCGGGATCCAATTGCGAATGACGTGGTCTTTTGAGTACTCGGGATCGCTCATGAAGGCGATGTCCGCTCAGAACGCCGCTCTTCCGACCAACCTCGGAGAACGGATAGCAGAGATCGCGCAACGCAAGGCTGCCCGGGACGCTTTAGTTGTCAAGTCCGCGCCGAAGATCAACTCCTTGGTGGAGCCGATATTCGATGTCGCCCGCGATCTCGCCGAATCCAGGCGTCCGGCTGGCGCACCCATCTCCTCGGAGTATCCAGCGCCAGAACCGCAGCCATACGGAGTCTCCCCGCGAGGCGCTGAACTGTGGGTGGCCGATGCGCTGCGCTGGCTGGGTATAGAGGGTGTTGATGTTACTCGGCAGACTTCCGACGGAGGCGTCGACATTCTCACGAATGACTTCGCAATCAGCGTGAAACACTACTCGGGTGCCGTTCCGGTTGAAGAGGTGCGTGAGATATTCGGCGTTGCGACTGTCCTGCAGAAAGTACCCATGTTGTGGACCAGCGGCACATTGACGGTTTCAGGAGCCGAGTTCGCCACGATGGCTCCAGTTGCTGTCTTCCAGTACGAGGTCGAAACGGGAACTATCGCTCCAGTGAACCTGCCCGCCCAAGACCTCGTAGATATCGGCTTCGTTCCTACAAAGGTGCAGTAGATGGCCTTGGAAACTGATCG